>CAKZLM010000107.1 GCA_937126915.1 uncultured Alphaproteobacteria bacterium | reverse complement strand
TTGCTGGTAATGGCGCCGTCCACTAAAACGGGTTTGCCGCTGTTTAGGGCATCTTTACAGTCATCAAAGCGTTGATCAAAGCTGGTGCAAACAAGAAAAATGTCAATGGTTTCATCAAGGAATAAATTTTCGCGGTTGGCATAAATGCGGGCACCTTGGGGCAGGCCTTCGGCCTCACCCTCATGATAAAAGTGGGTGAGGGCAATATGATTGGTTCGTGAAATTGCAGGGATAATAACGTCCCGCACACGCTGGTTATAGCCAATTAAACCAATATTTAGCATTGTCTTGTCCCCGATATCATGTCTCTTTAAGAAACCTCATCTTAACCAAATGATACGCACTAACCATCAATCGTGCCCCAAATGATGGGTAAATACAACGACTCTTTTGTGCCTCAAAGCAGACTATTTGAAACGAGATTTTGATAATATGATGAAGTGCTTGGATCATAACCGTTTCTGCTATATAGAGAGACATGAAATCATCTTTAAGGATAACGTTACATGGCTGACATTGGTAAAATCAACAATTTAAGAATCGTTAAACAGGTTGATTTTGGCCTCTATCTTGACGGGGGCGATGATGGTGAGATTCTTTTGCCTCGTCGTTATCAGCCGGATGAATGGATGATTGATGAATATATCGATGTATTTGTTTATTTAGACAGTGAAGATATTCCCATTGCCACCACCGAAACACCGCGCATTCAAGTGGGTGAATGTGCGTTTCTTAGGGTGGTGGAAAGCAATCGCATTGGCGCCTTTCTAGATTGGGGCCTGACCCGCGATTTGTTTGTGCCACATAGCGAACAACGTGTGCCGATGGAAGTGAACCGCATGTATGTGGTTTATTGCTATGTCGATAAATCAGGTCGTATTGCCGCCACCAGCCGTTTTCAGCGCTATCTGCCTGAACGGGTTGAACCAGATATGTTTGAAGAAAACCAAGCGGTTGATTTGTTGATCACTGGAAAATCGGACTTGGGTTTTAAAGCTGTGGTCAATGGCGAGGCGATGGGCCTTATCCATCATAATGAAATTTTATCACCCATTCGTGCGGGGCAGCGCATGGTGGGCTATATTCGTGAAATTCGTGGTGATGGCAAATTAAACTTATCACTACAGCCCGGTGGCCAAGAAATGCGCAATGATTTAGAGCAGCAAATCTTAAACCACTTAAAAGGCCATGATGGCATGATGACCCTGACCGACAAAAGTGCGCCCGAAGCCATTTTTAACACCTTTGGGGTCAGCAAAGGTAACTTTAAAAAGGCTTTAGGCAAGCTTTATAAACAAAAGCTGATCACCATTGAGCCTAAAAAAGTGACCCTTAATTAAGCCAATGTCTACTCACCAACCCGATCAAAAGTGATGCCCATAACACGGCTGCCATTATAGGTTAGGCTGATGGGTTTACCATTTTCATCCAGATCAAAATCAAGGCTGAATGGCGTTTCGGTACTGGATAATTGAAATTTCATCGCTGATTGCGGCACAAATTGGCCACGGCTAAACACCGACAATATAAGGCCATCGCCATCATCGTTCAGGCTGATTTGGACTGTGTTGTTAACTTCGTCTTCATTATGATAAGCACCAACATAAGCTGATAGGTCAAGTGTACTGGCATCAAAGCCTTGGCGTGGGTCATAGGTTTTGTCACCTTCAACACTGCCTGCCCCCACTGAGGCGGACACTGTATCTTCAGTGTAAAGATCGCTTAAATAAATGTCTGTGACTTTATTGGCAATTTCTTGAGGGTTAAGGCCACCAATGTTGCATAGAAGGGCCACGCTGAATTGTTGATCAGGAAAGCGCTGTAAAAATGCCTTGTAACCACTAAGCGACCCGCCATGGGAAACACGGTTCAGGCCCTTATAAGGTTCCAAACTTAACGCCAAGCCATAGTTGGTATCTTCGCCATTATTTAAAACGCCTGTGGTTTCCATTTCATCAATCATATCTTGGCCTGTGCCAAGGACATTATTATAGAAATTACGGTCCCATTTAATCAGGTCTTCGACGGTGGTATACATGCCACCACTGCCAACCACATCAAGGGTGCTGTTGGCAATAAGCCATTCGCCATCATTGTTAACATGACCGTGGGCCTTGTTTTTGATGGGGCGGCGGTGGTTATGTTGAAAACGTGAACTGGTCATACCCAGCGGTGTGAAAATATTATCTTGGGCATAATCATTAAGGTTTCTGCCATCAACGCGCTTAACAATTTGACTGATCAGGAAATAGGCGCTGTTGGAATAAGCCCATTTATCACCAGGGGTAAAGTTAAGGGCTTTTTGTTTCGATAAAATATCCATAATTTTATCTTCGGTGATGACCATGCCATCCAAGCGCCCCGCCAACATAAAGAGATTAAAATAATCACGAATACCGCTTAGATGTTGAAGAATTTGCCTTACCGTTAGGCGCTGACCATACTCTTGAAATTCAGGGATATAGGTATGGATGTCTTCATCCAAATCAATTTTACCTTCACGGGCCAACAACACGGCGGCCATGGCGACCACTTGCTTGGAAACGCTGGCGGCATAAAACACCGATTGCGGGCTGATCTCAACGCCTTGTTCAAAGTCGGCCATGCCATAACCCGCTTTGTGGACAATCTGGAAATTATGATCAACCGCCACCGCACAGCCCGGTGAGGTGGGTTTATCAAAATCAGCAAAAATGGCATCAACGGCCATGCTTTCGGGGCCAGATGCTTGATCATTATTAGCTGGTGCGGTGCCTTCACCACACGCTGCAATAAATGAAAAACCAGTAATCAATAGCGTTGATCGTGCCCATTTTGACATTGAAATTCCCCTCTCATAGTATCCCCAATTAAGATAAGCTTAGCATGATGAAAGAATAAATCCAGCCTTTACAGAAGGGGGTCAAACGAGTAGTTTCTGGCTAAAGAAATTTTATAGGGGGAAAGCAATGAAACATTTATTCTTAGGGTTTCTGTTGTTTGTTGTGGCTTGTTCACCTGCTGAACAGCCTGCTAATCAAGCATCCAGTGACCTTGCCCGTTGGGAAGCAACGGCGGCCCGTGTGACCATCACCCGCGATAAATGGGGTGTGCCACACATTAAGGGTAAAACTGATGCCGACGCCGTGTTTGGCATGTTATATGCCCAAGCGGAAGACGACTTTAACCGTATCGAGCGTAATTATATCAACGCTATGGGCCGATTGGCAGAAGATCTTGGTGAAGATGAAATTTACCGCGATTTGCGTATGAAGCTTTTCATCCAGCCATCCGAGATGAAAAAGAAATATGACGAAAGCCCAGAATGGCTGCAAAAACTGATGGTGGCCTTTGCCGATGGTTTGAACTATTACCTGCACACCCATCCTGAGGTTAAGCCGAAAGTGATTACCCACTTTGAACCATGGATGGCGCTGACCTTTAGTGAGGGCAGCATCGGTGGTGATATTGAGCGCGGTGTTAGCATGGCCCGCTTGGCAGAGTTTTATGGCGATGACATGGCCAATGTGCCTTATGAGGCCGACCCAATGACCCAAGAACCGGGTGGGTCAAACGGTTTTGCCATCGCGCCTGAGCGCACCAAAAATGGAAATGCCATGTTGTTGGTGAACCCACACACCAGCTTTTATTTCCGTCATGAAGCCCACATCATGTCTGATGAGGGCTTGAACGCTTATGGTGCCTCAACGTGGGGGCAGTTCTTCGTCTATCAAGGCTTTAACGAGCGTTTAGGCTGGATGCATACTTCAACCTATGTTGATGTGATTGATGAATATGCTGAAACCATCATCGAAAAAGACGATGGCATGTATTATCAATATGGTGATGAGCAGCGCAAAATGGAAACCCGAGTCATTGACCTGCCCTATAAAGCCGACGATGGCAGCATGAAGCAAAAGCAGGTCACCGCCTATTTCACCCATCGTGGTCCGGTGGTGCGGTCTGAAGATGGTAAGTGGATTTCTGTTCGTTTGATGGAAGAGCCTATTAAGGCGCTAATCCAATCCTATGGACGCACCAAGGCACAAAATTATAACGAGTTTTATGAAGCGATGAAGGGTTTGACCAATTCATCCAACAACACGGTTTATGCTGATGCCGATGGCACCATTGCTTATTTCCATGGTAACTTTGTGCCGCGTCGTGACACCTCGTTTGATTTTACCCAGCCCGTTGATGGCAGCAACCCTGCCACTGATTGGCAAGGCCTGCATCCGTTGGAAGAGCATATTCACATCAAAGACCCTGCTAATGGCTGGATCCAAAATACCAACAACTGGCCTTATAGTGCCGCTGGTGAATACAGCCCTAAAAAGGAAGATTACCCAGCTTACTTCTCTGGCACTACCGAAAATTATCGCGGTATCCACGCCATTGAAGTGTTAAAGGATAAAACGGACTTTGACATTGATAGCCTTATTGCGGCGGCTTATGACAGCCATCTAACAGGCTTTGATGTGCTATTGCCACCACTGTTTGCGGCTTATGATGCCCTTGGTGATGATGATGCCCGTAAGGCCCAATTGGCAGAACCAATAGCGGCCCTTAAAGCATGGGATAACCGCAGCGGGGTGGATAGTGTGCCAACCTCGGTTGCTATTTATTGGGGCACTGATTTAATGATGGCGTCGCGCAGTAAGGCCCGCGCGGCAGGCATGGGTCTTTATGACTATATGGAAAGCGGTGCATCTGCTGATGAACGCCTTGCTTCGTTAGAGGCAGCTGTTGCCAAATTAACTGAAGACTTTGGCACGTGGCAAACGCCGTGGGGCGAGATAAACCGCTTCCAACGCATTAGCCCTGATATTCGTCAAAAGTTTGATGATAATGCCCCAAGCCTGCCTGTTGGTTTTGCTTCTGGTCGTTGGGGATCATTGGCGGCTTATGGTCAAAGCTATGGTCAAGGTGAAACCAAGCGTATCTATGGCACGCGCGGTAACAGCTTTGTCGCTGTGGTTGAGTTTGGCGAGAAACTAAAAGCCAAGGCGGTTACCGCTGGGGGCCTTAGTAACGATCCATCGTCACCGCATTATTATGACCAAGCGGCGGTTTATGCCTCGGGCAATTTGCGCGATGTCTATTTCTATGAAGAAGACTATAAAGCCAACGCTGAGGAAACCTACAGCCCCGGCAAGCGCGGTCAATAAAAGCAATAAGCTTAATATCAACCATCATAAAGGCACCGACAGACTTTTTTGTCGGTGTTTTTTTTGTTTGGGCTTTTGAGACTTATAACCAATAGAGACGTTTTACGGGGCCGACGGTGCTTCAAATCTAGCAACATTTCAATTTACATATTCACATCGCAAATTAATGTTTCTGTTAAAAAGGCCTCAACCTCTTTATAGGAGAATAAATCATCTATTTTGATGTGGTAGGAAATTTTAATTGGCCCGAGATCATATGCAAGGGAACATAACTTTTGAATTTCATAACCAGCATTTAAATTAGCGTCAAAATCTGGGTGATAGTCAGGTAGGCTATAACAAAAACCTAAATATCTAACCGAATTAGGATGTGGTGCTCCCTTTATATTGGCAGAATAAATTGAATACTGATCACCCTCAAGTTTGCCATATAATTTTTGGCTTTCATTATCAGGGTTTGCGATAAGAATATGTGTTGTTAGTTCTGAAAATGCTATATTTTCATGTTCCATGACACCCTTCAATATTTGCGATGCCGAACCATAAAGTGCACCATCATTAAGTTCATTTAATCTAAAATATGTTGCTATTACAGCTAAATCAGGCCTGTGCTTTTGAAGGTATTCTTGGTCAATTTTATAAGTCTGAAATTGATTAATTTGTTCCCCAATCGGTTTTTCGTGAAAAAGGGTATATATGATATCCTCAGGATAGGCCTGAAACTGGCTCCACATGCCATGTGTTTTAGTAATAGGGGAACAATAATTAAGAACTGAATGCCATTTAACGCCCTGATGCAGGTAAATAACGGCGCCGCTAATCACAGATACACTAAATAAAACTGGCCTGATAAGGCCCCAAACATTTTCATTATGACCGTTTGTTAAGAACTTATAAGTATAGATATATAAAAATATGTAACCAATCCATGAGGATAAGTTCATGAAATAAACGACGCCGATTATAGGCAGGGCAATGCCCCAAATCATGAAATCCAGAAATAAATGAGTTCCGACCATTTGAATGGAAAAAGACCCTTTTTCCTCTTCATTTTCTATAGTTACGGATCTTAGTAAGTAAGGCAGTAAAATGATCCATGTGATAAAAACTGACACGGAAGATAATGGTGCAAAGGAGACATAAGGGATTTCTTCGATATTAAGGAACTGAAGGTAAAGAAAGCCTGTTCCTACCAATGTAGAAACGATCCACGTAATTATAGGAATCAAGTGCTTATTCACATATTTCATTTATAGTATTCAATTTGTTGAACATGAATAGTCATACTAGGAATTGTGATTTCTAAAGTAAAGGGAAATAACTCACTATGATGTTCTAAAAAAGTGTGTTTCAGGGTAGGTTTTATGCTACCCTGAAATGCATTGGTTAGAAAACCTATTTATTCATCAATCTTTTCAACAATATCACACTCCTTACACCAAACCTTGGTCGCCAAAAATTTGTTAAACCAATCATTGGTGTCTGAATTGAAAGGCGTTCCCCCGAAAGCCTCAGGAGGAAGACCAAATCTGTCAAAAACATCATGGTGATACGTTGTTATCTGGTCAGGGTTTAATTTACCTTTAATGTTTTTCAAATCTTTAGCAGCTTCGTTCCAGTGTTCTACCGCTACTGCAATCTGAATATGTCTGACCTGTTCTTCAATCCATTCATTTTGTTTCCTTCGCCATATTTCGTTTGGTAACTTGATATATGTATTTGCATCTAGGCGAATTGTTTCTAATTCTTTTGGGTGAGGAGGGAATTTCTCAAAATATCTATCACCTAAATAATGATATAATCGGTTAATGGCTTGTATACCCCAATGACGTCTGTAATGAATGTCTAATGCGGTATCTGCTATTGGGTCTCCAAGTTCTTTAAGAGTTTTCCAGAAGTCTACAAGATATTGCCCAACTGAATGATGAGGAAGGGAACTGATAGACTGGATTAAAGATTTTAGCTTTTTCTGTTTTTTGTAAAAGACGTGTTCATTAGGTAAATCGCCCATGTAAGGGTCGCTAACCAATTTATTTAATACGGATGTAGGTGTTCTTTGTTTGAGTTTTGAAAAGGTTTGACCGCTAAATGCTTCAACCTTTCCTGTTACTTTCAATCCTTCTATGGTTTGGAAGTTTTCTATGGCACAGGCCAGTTCTTTGCTGTTTTTGCCATCAATCTTGCCTTGCCAAATTGGCTTCATACCAAACTTTGTTTTGGCTTTAATATTTTGAAGGCACGTTTGTACAATCATGACATCTGTCGGATCTGGATAACAGTTTTTACCAACAGGTTTATTCACTTTAAGCTGAGACATATTATTTTCTCTTTCTGCCCATGTGATTAGGGCACAGTTAAAGACACCGTTGGCGTGATGGCCAAAAGGGTGCGTGTTGGGTTGATTGGGTTATCGGGTTGATTTTTCTCATAAAAAAAGCCGCTCAGAGAGAGCGACTTTATGATCTATGCCTTTTAGAAGACATGTGAGAAGTATGGCAAAGGTCCGTGACGGTGTCAAGTTAAAAATAATCAAATAGGTTATTTGCATAAAAATATAATCCATATGTTTCCTCTTACTGTCTTTTTCCGCTTGATCTTTTGGGGGTTAAGGCTCACTCTGTTTTCCAGTTTTTGTTGATGGAGGGGGAGCATTTATGTTTTTCGGTAAAGTTAAGGCCGGTGCCGTTCGTGCGCTGTTGGTGGCGTCATTGGCGCTGGTTGGTGTGTCTCAACCGCTTGAGGGCCATGCCAAAGATGTGGTTGATCCAGAATTGTTAAAGGCCAAAAAATGGCGCTTTGTTGGGCCGTTTCGCGGTGGTCGTGTGACCACGGTGGCGGGTGTTCCGGGCAATGATCAGCTTTATTATATGGGGGCCACAGGCGGTGGCATTTGGAAAACCGAAAACGCGGGTCTTTCATGGCAAAACATCAGTGATAAATATTTTGGCGTTGGCACCATTGGGGCGGTTGCGGTGGCACCGTCTGATATTAATGTGCTGTATGCGGGCACGGGTGAGGCGCCCATTCGTGGTGTGACCACCAGTGATGGCGATGGCATGTATAAGTCCACCGATGCCGGTAAAACATGGCAGCGCATTGGCCTCGAAACCGTTGGTCAAATATCACGCATTCGTATTCATCCCACCAACCCTGATGTGGCATGGGTTGCCGCCCAAGGGCAAATTTGGGTGGAAAATGAAAATCGCGGTGTTTTCAAAACCACCGATGGCGGTAAAACTTGGACCCATGTGTTAAAAGTTGCGCCCGATGTAGGGGCAGCTGAACTAGCCATTGATCCGACCAACCCGCGCATTCTTTATGCAGCAATGTGGGAAAATGGCCGCAAGCCATGGTATATCAAATCAGGCGGCACCGATGGCGGCATCTTTAAATCCACCGATGGCGGCGAAACATGGAACAAGCTGACCAGTGGCTTGCCTACCTTGGTGGGTAAAATTGGTGTGGATGTGGTTGCTAGCCAGCCATCACGGGTTTATGCCGTGGTTGAAGCCGAAGAAGGCAAAGGCGGTGTTTACCGCAGTGATGACTTTGGTGAAAACTGGTCACTGATGAGCACGTCACGTTTGGTGCAGTCACGCCCGTGGTATTATAACCGCATAACTGCTGATCCATCGGACCCTGAAACGGTTTATGTCTCAAACGTAACCTTCATGAAGTCCACCGATGGCGGTAAAACCTATGACATTTTGCGGACCCCCCACAGTGACCATCATGATCATTGGATTAATCCTGAAAACAGCAAAAACATGATCAATGCCAATGATGGTGGGGCCACGGTAACCTTTGATGGTGGTAAAAGCTGGTCAAGTATTTATAACCAACCAACGGCACAATTTTATCGGGTCAAAACCGATAACCAAATGCCTTATCGCATTTATGCGGGCCAGCAAGATAACACCACCGTAGCAATGTTAAACCAAACCTTTAGAAACGGTATCGGGGCTGAGGATTTCTTTGCTGTGGGCGGCGGTGAAAGTGCCCATATTGCCTTTGATCCTGATAACCCGCGGTTCATTTATGCCACCACCATCAACAATACCTTGACCGAGTTTGATACGGTAACAAAACGTACCCGCCCGATTAAGCCTTACCCTGAATATGTCTTTGGGCGCGCGGCAGAGGATATTGAGCACCGTGCCAACTGGAATGCCCCTGTTGCGGCCAACCCGCATGACCCAAGCATCATTTATTATGGTTCGCATAAGTTAATGAAAACATCGGATCGTGGTGTGACATGGACTGAAATTAGCGGTGACCTAACCCGCAATAATAAAGAATACCAAGGTATAAACGGTGGCCCTATCACCAATGAAAGTGTGGGCGCTGAATATTATGGCACCATTTTTTATATCAAACCATCGATGCATGAAAAAGACGTGTTGTGGGTGGGCAGTGATGATGGCTTGGTGCATCTGACCCGTGATGAGGGCCAATCTTGGGATAATGTTACACCCCGCGGCGCGCCTGAAGGCATGATCAACGCCATTGAGGTGTCAAAGCATGATGCCGCAACTGCTTATATCACCATCACGGCATATAAGATGGGTGACTTCCGCCCGTATATTTATAAAACCACCAACTATGGCAAAAGCTGGAAGCGGATTGATAAGGGCCTGCCGCAAGACACCTTTGTGCGGGTGGTACGTGAAGATACTGTTCGCCAAGGGCTTCTTTATGCTGGTGGTGAAAAGGAAATGTTTGTGTCTTTTGACGATGGTAAAAATTGGCAGTCTTTAAAGCTGAACTTGCCACCTGTGCCCATCACCGACCTGAAGATCAGACAAGGTGATCTTATTGCTGCGACACAAGGTCGTGGCTTTTGGGTGATGGATGATTTGACTTATTTGCAAGATATTAAAGGCGATGAAAGTAAGGCTGACTTGGCCTTATTTGTCTCTGGCGATAACAGCTTAATGCGCACCGGTGGCGGTGGCTCTGGCATTCGTGGGGCTAACCCTGCCAGTGGTGTTCACTTTAGTTATTTCTTAAAAGAAGACGCTAAGGGGCCACTAACCATCGACATTAAAAATGCTGCAGGCGAGGTAATCCGCACCTACGAAAGCGCAGAGAGCGATCGCGACCGTTGTATGATCGCCAACACACCGCCACGTCTTGAGCGTACATATAGCTATCCAAGCACCAAAAAAGGCATGAATAGCTGGACGTGGGACATGCGCAAGGCTGGCACCATTTGTATTCCGGATATTCGTATCTTTGCGGGTTATGGAGGACCGACGGTGGTGCCGGGTGATTATTCTGCCACCATCAGCGTTGATGGTATGCAGCAATCGGTATCTTTCACTGTGGCCCCTGATCCAAGGATTGAAGCAAGCCAGCAAGAATATGATGACCTTGCCATGCGCATGGACCAAGCCATGGGATTGATGAACCAGTTATTGGGCGATCTTGATGGGTTGCGCCAATCACGTACCATGGTTCAGCAATTAATGGATGAATATGACGCTGATGAATTACACAGCAATGGCCGTGCGGCGGTTGAGAAAATCACGGCATGGGAAAATGAAATCACCCAAGTGTTGTTCCGCGCCTATGAGGATGAGGATAGTTGGCCATCAATGTTTGATTTCCAAGTGCGACATTTGTTGGATGCTCTTGACCGTGCTGGTCCACCTGTTACCGCAGGGGCTGTTAAGCGTTGGGAGGATTTATCAACCCAGTGGCAAGGCCATGCCGCATCCCGTGATGCCATTATCAATGGTGAGCTAAAAGCTATCAACGATTGGGCCATGGCAAATGGTGTGATGGTGGTGCGTCAATAGCACTGCTAGCAATAAAGAAAACATAAAAGGGCTAACCTGAAAACGGTTGGCCCTTTTTCTATGAGTGGCGGCTTGTGGTAACGGATGTTTAAATTAACTCTTGCCCTTTGGGGAACTTGTGGCATCCTACCTTTAAGCGTTTACTATTTTAATGGAGGGATGAAAAATGCGGGGTAAATTATTAGGTTCAGTGATGGCGATGGCCTTGGCAATGCCGATGGCAGCGGGTGCAATGATTGCTTATGATAATCACGGTAAAGATAGCAAAGAAGCATCGGAAGAAAAAGTAAAGCCCGTTAAGGTAAGCATCATTCATGCAGGCACGCTATTGGCGGTGCCGGGTTCTGACCCAATGATGGAAAAGTCTGTGATTGTGTCAGATGGTAAAATCGTTGCTGTGAAAGATGGTTATGTTGATACCGCTGACATTGACAATGAAGATGTCACTATCCTTGATATGAAAGACAAATTTGTCATGCCGGGCTTGATGGATATGCATGTGCATTTCATGTCACAGCGCGGCGTAAGTGTCGATGGTGATTATGATCGTGCTTATATGATGACCAAAAATGCCCGCGCTACTTTAATGGCGGGATACACCACCGTGCGTGACTTGGGGTCATCTGGTAAGCCCTTGTTTGATCTAAAAGACCGTATTGAAAGCGATGATATTGCAGGACCACGTATTCATGCTTCTGGTGTGACCTTTGGTGTGGGTTCAGGCCGGGCTGAAGGCAAAGACTGTAACGGTGTTGATAATTGCCGCCGCATGGCCCGCGATAATTTCCGTGAAGGGGCTAACTGGTTTAAGATTTATTCGTCTTGCTCGGGCTTCCAAATTATCTGCTCACAGGCCGATGGCGCCCCGGTTTTCTTTGAAGATGAGGTTGAGGCCATTATGGGTGTTGCCGCTAAATATAAGGTGAAAGTTGCCACTCACAGCCACCCAACCGCCAGCGGTAACTTTATGCTGAATTATGATATTAAATCTATCGAACATGGCACATTCTTGGACCGTAAGGCCCTTCGTAAAATGAAATCGAAAGGGGTTTATTTCATCCCAACTGTTGCGGTACAGGATATGCTGGCGGGCATGCAGAAAAGCGAGCGCACGTCTGAAGCGATTAAAGAGCATAATGAACATTTCATCGAAACCCACCCGAAAACCGTGAAAATGGCCTATGAGATGGGTGTGCCAATGGCAACGGGCAGTGATGCTGGCGTGGTGCCCCATGGTAAAAACTATCGCGAGATTGAGATCATGGTTGAGTGGGGCATTGATATTAAAGACGCCCTTAAAATGGCCACGGTTAATGCCGCTGACCTGCTTGACGTGACCGATGAATTAGGCACCGTTGAAGAAGGCAAACTTGCTGATATCATCGCCATTGATGGTAATCCGCTAGAAGAAGTGAAAGACATTCGCAATGTCAGCTTCGTCATGAAAGGCGGCAAGGTCTATAAAGACTAGGAAGGGGGATTCGCGGCGAAAGCCGTACCAGTCCTGAGCACGCCTTATGTTAGGGTGAAAAGCCCATACGGAGGCTAAAATAAAGGCATCGACATTTCTGTCGGTGCCTTTTTTGATTACTTCAAAGGCAATAAAAGATTTTTTAGTTGTCTGTTTGAATATCTCACGCAATAATTGTTTTTTATTTACGCATAACTATGAGGTGTGAAGTTGTCTGATGATATTGATTTGATACTGGGGTTTTTGAAGTATGAGGGGAAGAAAGTTAATGAAGGTTTCATGGACGCTAGGCAATCTGCACAAGCGTTATTAGGACTCGACGAGGCAATTCGTTATTTAACAATTAAACAAGTTCCTTCTCTTAAAAATGTTGATTTTGATTTGCCTGTGAAAATAAGGCGCGGCTCATGGGAAATACTAATTCCTGATGCAATCGAACTTATAATGAAAGTTGCTGGTGCGGCATACACAGCAAAAGCTGCGCAGAAAATGGCTGATAAAGACTTTAATGATATTGGCTTTAAAGATATTATTAAGAAATCTATTGCTGGATTAGTTTGGTTTGTAAAGCTTGGAAAGCATTGCAGAAGTGCTTCAAGCCAAAACTCAAATAAGTTGAGATACGACCAAAAAAAAGATCAAGTGATTGTAGTAAATGATGAAGATAGTGAATTAGAAATTCCTAGGGACATTTATGAACTAATACAAAAATCTAATGATAAATTATTGAAAAAGGTTGCAGACTTAATTGAGAGCGACAAAAATTTAAAAATTGGCGTAAAAGATAAAGATGAAATTGTAGAAGAGGTAATCACGACAAGAGATAAATTCATTTTTGGCTCTGATGATGTAGAGGAAGAGGTTTTGTTTCCTGAATTAGAGCATGGAAAACAAGTGGAATTAATTGGCAGTCTGACAAAAGGTAATGAGAGAAGCAATAATTTAGGGCTTTGGTATAAGGGGCATGTTTTAACTTGTACGCCTAAAACAGGCAGAATAGTTAGATATAAAGAGTGCTTATTTACTGAATGCAGAGTCACGGGCTATATTTCTAGAGAAGATAAAGGGGAGGTTTCTGCAAGAAAGCCAAAGGTTATTTTTACTCATATTCAACAAATTGGTGACGAGAGGCCAAGTTTATTTGATTAATACTAAGAACCACAAAAAAAGGCACCAACGTTATTGTCGGTGCCTTTTCTTATGTTTTATCAGTTGGATTGGGTTGTCGGCCTAGTTCAAGCTGGCTTTTACTGCTTCAAACTGCGCTTTTAGGTTTTCATATTGTGCCACCATATCACCACCTGGTTTTTGGTCAGCGCCTAAGAATTGGAAGTATAAATACCCCATTTGATCAACGATCTTAGGCTGTGGATAGGTGATGCGTTTGGCGGTTAGTTGTTCCAAGGCTGCTTTAACCTGCGCTTCGCGGGTGCTGCCGTCCTTCAATTCTTTTTGAAGGTTGGCGACCAACATACGCCCCTCTGACAATAGATCGGTTACCTTTAAGGCAAGGGTGGTTTGCTCTTCAATATCAGCAACGCTGGTACCCGCATTAACAACCGTTGGGTTTGGTTTTAAGCTAAAGCTTTCAGACATAACCTTATCACCGACAGTTAGGCGCACGGTATAATCACCCGGCGTAACCATGGCGCCACGGCTGTAGGCGCGGCGTGGGTTGGCGTCCCATGGGCCTTGATGGCTCATATCCCAGTGGAAACGGTTTATGCCGGGCTTGGTGCTTAAGGCAGGGTTCACAATGTAAATGGTGCTGCTGAGGTTCATATCATTGATCACTTGGTCATCAACCTTAGGGCCATTGACAAAGGTGTTGACCACAGTGCCATTGCTATCAAGGATATCCATCTTCACAGCCCCTTTAAAGCCTGTTGGAATTTGATAATCAATGATCACACTTGGACGTGGATATTGCGGAACACTGTCAGACCCACCCCAGCGGCCTTTTGGCATACGGTAACGGATGGTGTCGGCAGGTTTAAAGAGCGCTGCCTGACCCGCATCTACTGTACCAAAGCTGGCTTGGTGCATAGTGGTAACATTATCCAGCACCCAGAAGCCTCGGCCCATTGTGGTCATCACCAAGTCATCACGATGACGCTTAAGATCGGTCACAGGGGTGACTGGTAAGTTTTGTTGGAAAGGCTTCCAAGTTTCACCATCATCCATAGAAATGAACATACCATACTCGGTACCTGCATAGAGAAGACCTTGGCGTTCAGGGTCTTCACGTACAACTCGAACGGGATGGTCTGAGGGAATACCATTGCGGCCATTGGTTAAAAGGTCCCAACTGCGGCCATAATCATCAGTTTTATAGATGTATGGCTTCCAGTCGCCTAACTGATAACGTAACACGCTGATGTAGGCGGTAGCGGCATCGTGTGGTGAAGGTTCAACACTGTCTACACGGCCACCCTCTGGTAGGCGGCGAGGGGTAACTTTGTTCCATGTTTCACCATTGTCACGGGTGACGGCAACAACGCCATCGTTGGAACCTGTCCAGATCACACCCGCAGCGATGCTGCTTTCGCGGATAGAATAAAGCGTTGAATAATATTCCTCACCAGTAATGTCGCGGGTGATCGGCGCGCCTGAAATAACCTGTTTGTCAGGATCATTGGCGGTTAGGTCAGGGGAGATGGTTTCCCATGTAACACCATCGTCTGTGGTACGATGAACATATTGCGAGCCATGATAAACCACATCAGCATTATGCGGCGAGACGTGAATAGGAGCCACCCGCTGGAAGCGATGCTTCAAGTCTTTCGGATTGTGGCCATAAAGATTTGCGGCACCAACATAGTAAGATTTTTCAACGCCTGTGCGTTTGTCATAAACCCCAAAGCGGCCTTTACAATTGGCATAAACAATATTGTGGTTGCCCGGTTTTGGAACCGCTGGGCCGGTTTCACAACCGCCTGTTTCCATGATCCAGCCTGCAATATGTTGACTGCCATATGGGGCGTTGCTAGGGACCGCAATGGTGGTTGAGTTATCTTGCTGACCCGCATACAGCCAATAAGGATATTGGTCATCGGCCTCCACCGTATAAAGTTCTGCAGTTGGTTGGTTAAACTGACTGGTCCAAGTTTGACCGCCATTAAAGGTTACGTTGGCACCACCATCATTGGCCTGAATGAACATATTTGGCTTTTCAGGGTGGATCCACATATCATGGCTGTCACCATGGGGCGGGCGCAGGCGTTGCCATTTCTTACCGCCATTGGTGGATTTATAATAACCCGTCGCCATCACATAAACGATGTTGGCATCTGTGGGATCAAGATCAACGTTGGCATAGTAGAAAGGACGGGTTCGAATACCGCCTTCATTTGAGACATGTTCAAAAGTTTTACCTTGGTCATAAGACATATATAGACCGCCGACATCACCGGGGGCCTCAACCAAGGCAGCAACGACGCTTGAATCAGCGGGTGAAACAGCAAGGTCAATCTTACCGATCAGACCCGTTGGAAGGCCATTATCATCAAGTTTGACCCAGTTTTCACCGCCATCAATTGATTTATAAACGCCGCCTTCGTCTTGGTTGCCACCACTAATGATGGTCCAAGGGGTGCGTTTTGCTTTCCATGCGGTGGCAAACAAAATGTCAGGATTGTTGGGCACCATCTCAACATCTGAAATGCCAACTTCATCACTAATATAAAGAATTTTTTGCCAAGACTTGCCGCCATCGGTGGTCTTATAAAGGCCACGTTCTTCATTGGCATTAAAGGCTTGACCAATGGCCGCCACATAAGCAATATTATTGTTACGTGGATCAATTTCAACCGCGCCAATATGACCTGTTTCTGTTAGGCCGATATGGTCCCACGTTTCACCACCATCAATGGATTTATACATCCCCTTACCAGCAATGATGTTGCTGCGCAGGCCATCGGTACCGGTACCAACATATAAGACATTAGGGTCATTCTGTGAAACAGCAATATCACCAATAGAGGGGCTGGCAAAATAGCCATCAGAGACATTATGCCAAGACGTGCCATAATCGGTTGATTTCCAAACACCCCCACCTGTGGCACCTAGATAAAAGGTGCCATCTTCAGCAACGGTGCCAGCAACGGCGGTGACGCGACCACCGCGGGTTGGGCCAATTTCACGATATTCAAAAGCTTTAAAATCTTGTGCGTTGGCGCTGTCAGTGAAAGATTGGCTGATAGCAAGGCCTGATGTTGATAAGGCTAAGGCCAGCGCAATGGATGAAATTTTTTTCATGGGTCATTACTCATTGTTTTATAGGATGGTTATTTAATGGAGCGATGCATTGAATGATAAGCGTCGTTCCCCCTCGGGCCATACGCTAGCCAAGCGCTGCGGGCAGGGCACTGAGCATCTGATTTAAAGATTTAAGAGACCCAATTCTTTTTGCGCTTTTTTGCTTAGTTTTGCGGCAATAATTGCATGGGCATCGCTGATATAATTCTTCAATGTATCGTCGTCGACGCCCCCATTTGCGTTACACTGTACCCACTTGCCGCGCGCTAAATAAGGGGCGGGGATAAAGGCCTCTTGTTCACATAAAACTTCAAAGGCAATATCGCTGCATTTAAAGCTGATTTTTTCTTGAGGATCAGCCTTGGGGCCCATGCTAAAACAAGCAAACATTTTGCCACCAACTTTCCAAACAGTGACACCACCCCATTGAACCACATGACTGGTGGCGGGTAGGGAGGCACAATATTCATTGAAAACGGTTTTGTTCATGTTTCTGATGCCTTAGCTTTGCCTAATATCATGATATACGAATTATCTTTACTTACAAGCAATTGAGGTATAGAAGGGTGGTGTTAATCGCCAATTGATTAACAGACTATACGGCCCGTCGAGATACACTTACGCACTTTACTGGCACGATATTAACTGCGTAAGATATATTAAAGGTATTAGACTATGGCTCAAGGTACAGTCAAATGGTTCAACGCGACTAAAGGTTTCGGTTTCATTCAGCCTGAAGAAGGTGGTAACGATGTATTCGTTCACATTTCTGCTGTTCAAGCTGCTGGATTAGACGGTTTACAAGACAACCAAAAAATCTCTTATGAGTTGGTTGAAGACCGTCGTGGTCGCAGCTCTGCTGGTGAATTGCAATTGATCGATTAATTCGTATCAAGCAATTAAAGTTAAGAAAAGGTTGGCTTATTGCCAGCCTTTTTTTTGTGCTTTAACGCTTCGGTAACCATTCTTTGTTAGTGTCCGTCTTGAAAAAACATGAGTGCGCTTTAGTTAGTATTAGTAAGCAGTGATTTAAATAATAATTCATTAATCAGGATCATAACTGTGGAAAATCCCCTTTCCTACACTAGCTTTTATCTGTTTTTAGGTCTGTTTTCTGTTCCTGTCGTTTTGCTGCGATTGGGTTCTGCGAAAATGTTGCGTGACAATGGCTATAGTATGCTGGTTGCCAGTTCCTCTCTTTTGGCACTGGGGGCGTTTTTTGACTTTCTAGAGGAAGTACCCATTGGTGCTTTCCTTCATGCGCTACCTTTTGTGAAAACAGATATAGATAATGTCATCCTGTTATTCTTTTATTTGCCAGGTATTATTGTTTGTGGTTTTGGCTTGGCGACATGGCTGCCAGATATCAGGCGTTTGGCTCATGAGATAGAGCGCCGCCGCATTGTTGAAGAAGAGTTTCGCGATTTATTGAAAGAAAGCGAGCGTCTTGCCCAAGCTGCTGAGATTGCCAATCAAGCCAAAAGTGAGTTTTTGGCCACAATGAGCCATGAATTAAGAACGCCTTTAAACGCTATTATCGGTTTTTCTAGCCTATTAAATCAAGGGTATTTTGAGGAAAATACCCAAAAAAGTAAAGAATATATCCGTGATATCAATCAAGCGGGTAATCATCTTTTACAATTGATTAATGACATTTTAGACTTAAGCAAAGTTGAAGCAGGTAGAATTGAGCATAATATTGAAGAGTTCTCTCTTCTAAGATTGGTTGATGGCTGTATCAAATTTATTACTCCGCGCGCCATGGTTAAAAATCAAGAAATTGTTTTAAATGGTGAGGACGTGAAATTAAAAACAGATGCTCGGATATTGCGCCAAGTGCTGATTAATATTTTGTCCAATGCCAGTAAATTTTCTAATGAAAAAACAGTGGTCACCACCTCAATTTATGAAAAATCCGCTGGCGTTGAGATCATAATTTCAGATCAAGGGGTTGGCATGACAGACGAAGAATTGTCTTATGCCATGCAACCTTTTGTTCAATTAGAAGGGGCGATGTCACGCACCCAAGAGGGAACTGGCCTGGGTATGGCTTTGATAGTACGCTTTGCTAAGGAATTGGGCGCCAGTGTTCATTATGATTCCAGCAAGGGTGTCGGCACCATAGTGACTTTGCTGCTGCCTAAAGAATTAATCGTTGAAAGCTCACGCGAAGAGCCACAAAAAAATGCTGGCTAAAGGGCCAGCAATTGATTAAGTGTTTTAGATAAAGAGAACATGACTTGATCAGCGATCAACGATCAGCATCTAATCAATCTTACTACCCCACCAAACATTGGTTTCTATAATCGCCTCTTGAAAGTCGGGCATTAAATATGAAACGTCTTGGTTCTCTCTCGCGGCATATTCTATTTCTTTTGCCAGGTGCGATAATTTCACCGCAAACAATTGCGCAGATGCCCCTTTGATAGCATGGGCAGCGTCGCGAACCTTTTCGTGATCATTCTCACTGACACCTTCAACGATCATATCGACATAGGACTGAATGTTTGCTGGAATTGACCGTAATAATGGGGCGACACGCTCTGCGCCTAATTGATCAATAAAGCCATCTAATTGCTCGTCGTCTCCTATCTTCATGGTGCTATCACTCATGTTTTTGTCCTCGGTTGTATTTGTATTCTCACTTTTCTTGCTGTGCTTCTTACCACCTTCAGTCTTTTTTACAACATATTTTGAAATGGCACTATGCAACTCGCTTTCAATGAAGGGCTTGTTGATAATCTCATCCATGCCAGCATCTTTGAAAGAGCTTTGATTTTCACTGAAAACATCGGCTGTTAAACCAACCACTGGAATAGGGTCTTCTTTGGTCATTTCTTTGATGATTTTGGTTGCGGTAATGCCATCCATTTTGGGCATGTGAATGTCCATGAAAATGATGTCAGGTCGGTTGTTTTTACAATATTCAACGGCTAATTCACCATTTTCGGCAATGTCGACATCACAATTAATCAGGCCCAAAAATGCCTTAGCAATGGCGGCGTTAATCTCATTATCTTCGGCAACCAACACCTTGATGTTCATATCCAATAATTGCTGTTCAACAACTTTCTGCTTCTGGACTTTGTTGAATTCATAATTACTAGCGGTTTCAAGCGGGATAGAGATTTTAAAGTTGGTGCCTTTACCTACCTCGCTTTCAACATTGATGGTGCCATTCATTAATTCGACAATGTTTTTCACAATTGAAAGACCAAGACCCGTGCCGCCAAATTCGCGGGTAATATTGACATTTTCTTGGGTGAATGGCAGTAAGACAGACTCCAGCCTTTCTGGGGCAATGCCCTTGCCGGTATCAGAAACCGTTAAGACAATGTTATGGTATTTATTTTCTAAAATATGGCGTTCAAGACTAATACTAATGGACCCTTCAGAGGTGAACTTGATGGCATTACTGACCAAATTCCAAACAACTTGGGTTAGTTTAAACGGATCCCCCATATAGTGGAGATTTTCGTTTTCCGGGTAGTGCAAGGAAATGCTGAGGTTTTTTTCTTTGATACTGTCATTAAAAGTATCAGCGGCGTTGTTAAGCACTTCAGCAAAGTCAAAGGGTTGGGTAACAAGTTCAAACTCACCAGCTTCGATTTTGCTCATATCCAAGACATCATTGATGATGTTTAGCAAGGTTGTACCAGATTTATAAATGGATCGTGTCTTTTCACGCTGCTCATCTGATAGCGATGATTTATCCAGCAATTGAACCATTCCTAAAATACCGTTTAAAGGTGTTCTAATTTCATGGCTCATGGTGGCTAAGAAACGCGATTTGGCGACATTGGCTGCCTCAGCTTTTTGGCGCTCCATTTTAAGTTCTGTTTCAAAGATTTTACGGTCGGTGATATCACTTTCGATGGCGATGAAGCCTGTCAAATTACCCTGTTTATCGCGCAAGGGGTTACATTGAATTTCAATCCAATAGGCACGACCATTTTTGGTATAGTTAATAAGCTCGGCGTTGAAGAATGACTCACGCTTTAGGGCATTACGAATATAAGACACTGTCTCAGCACTGGTTTCAACGCCTTGTAAAAAGTCACCAGGTTTTTTGCCAAGCACCTCTTCTTTGTCATATCCTGATAAGCGCTTAAAGCCTTCATTGACCCATTCAATTTGTCCTGTTGGGTTGGTGATAACAACGGCATTACTGGTTTGACTAGCCACAAGGGATAAGCGTTCCAACTCTGCAGTTCTTTCTTTCACCCGTTCTTCAAGGGTGTTTTTAAAACTTTTAACACGGTCATAAGCATCGCTGATTTGACGTGCCATAATTTCCAAAGAATGCGAGAGATTGTTATATTCGCTAAATACAAAGAAAGGAAACTTTATCTCTGCAGGGTCTTCAAAGTTATTCTGAATTTTATGGCTGGTTCTAATCAGTTTGGAAATGGGTTGCACAAGCACCTGACTTACAAGCCAAGAAGCGACGCTGGCAATAATGATTAAATAAACCAGATCAACAAGGGTGTCGATTTGGGCATCTTCCAGCGCGTTCATGACAGTGGCGGTTTTGTGAAAAAGGGTAATTTCAACGGCTTGATTAAAGAAAGACAATCTTTGTTGGGTCAAATAAGCGCCATTTGCCCATTTCTGCATACTGGGCATTGTACCAAATGGTTGCCATAAGCCAAGGTTGTTATCCAGCGCTTCAACACTGCCTTGGTTCAGGTCAAATTGGGTTGATCCAATGTATAAAGTACGATCAGACGTGATGTCATTGAATAGGATGCTTACATCGTCATTTTTCACGAGAGTTACCAATGAATTTTTCAAAATTGTATCAACATCAGAGAGTTGATAACTGGTGGTGTCGCCGTTTTGCCTTAGAGTGTTTTCATAAGATATTAGCTCTTGGCTTATTTCTCCATTTAAGGCTGTTAATTCATCAGAAAGACTACTTTCGTGCAACTGTTGAATGTTATATATGTTAGAGATAATTGGCACAGAACCCGCGATCAAGGTAAATAAAAGGATCGTGTTTCTCAAACTGTCACTAAGCTGAACCGTATTGAAGGCGGTTTTGTTTTTAACCCAGTCGGGGTTCATAACCTTCAAGCTCAGGGCCTTGAAAAAGTCGTATAATAAGCTTGCTAGAATAACATTAAAGACACCATTGGTGGCTTGCTTGAGCATAATCACTTTGGCCGAATTTTCATCCATATTAAGCTGAACGTGATAGAAGAACCAGACTAAGCCAGCGCCGATGATCAACCAGTAAAGCATATCAAGGATGATGATGTCTTTTATTCTGCCCCTAAAGGCGGTGATGAAAAGATATTCAGCGGTAAAGATGATAACTGCATAAGGGTGGGACCATAGATCATAGGTAACAAGCGAGGCCGCCAAGGTCACCACAAGGCCGGGCCAAAATCCCAGTATCCTGAGGCACAAAAAAGCAAAGGTCGAGCCGAATATAAAGCTAATTGAAAAGAAAAGCGTAACATTTAGGTAGTTGCCCAAGACACCGCACACACACAATAGCAAGGTGAGCAGGATGGTGTTTTGAAGACTTAAGTTATTCGTTGATACGCTTAATGTGTTCATAAGAAGCAGACTACTCGCTATTATGTTCCCACATTCCAAACTTTAAAATACAATTGTTAAAAATATGTGAACTTTGTTTATGAAGATTTTAAATCTGTCTTGAATTGGTTTATTAATATTTCATCTAAAATGTTTTTTTGGCCGTAGTAAAGAATAAAGTGTCAATTATAAAGGATTAACAATGAAGATTTTCCTGACAGGCGCAACAGGACTAATCGGTCAGGCATTGTGTCAGTATTGGCTGGGGCAGGAGCACAAGCTTTATGCTTGGGTTCGGGATAAATCATCGGCTGTGAAAAAGTTGGGTAACGGCGTTCAGACATATGAAGCTTTGGCAGACATACCAGCAGGCAAGCAGTTTGATGCTATTGTTAATTTAGCAGGAACTCCTATCGCGGGTTTTCCATGGACTGGTGCGCGGCGTGAAAAGCTTTATAACAGCCGCATTGAAACCACTGAATCGCTGGTTCAGTGGGTTACTGAACGTGGTCACGACCATGCCCCTAAAGTGCTTATCAGTGTTTCAGCGGCTGGTTATTACGGGCGGCGGGGAGATGAGGCGTTGTCTGAAGATGAGCCTGCGCAAAATATTTTTATGTCGCGTTTATGTGCTGACTGGGAAAAGGCTGCTCTGACAATGGCAGAGCATGGTGTTCGGGTGGTTATTCCCCGCTTATCGGTGGTTTTAAGCAAAAAAGGCGGTGCCTTGCCGCAATTGTTATTGCCCCATAAGGTTGGTTTAGGGGCCGTTTTTGGCAAGGGTCATAATTATTTTCCTTGGGTCCATATTGATGACGTGGTTCAGGCGATGGATTTGTTTTTGCATAATGAAAGAACTAGTGGCCCTTATAATTTGGTGGCGCCAGAGGCCGTAACACAAACCACCTTCAACAAAACCTTGGCAACAACATTGAAGCGGCCGCACTTTATCAAAATACCAGCGCCGCTTGTTCGTTTGATGATGGGTGAAATGTCTGACCTGTTTTTGGCTAGTCAAAATATGTCAGCACAAAAAATCGCCGATGTGGGCTTTAAGTTTCGTTATCCCACTCTTCAAGCCGCACTATCCGACTTAACCACTTGATAGGCTTCAAGGGCCCTTTGACGGCTTTCTTTTAAATCGACGATGGGCGATGGATAGGTTTTTCCTAACATTACATTGGCTTCTCTTAGGGTGCTAAAATCGGCTTCCCATGGGCAATGGATATATTTGTTGGGCATGTCTTTTAGTTCCGGCACATACTGTCGGATATAGTCACCATTAGGATCAAACTTTTGGCCCTGTGTAACAGGATTGAAAATGCGGAAATAGGGCGCTGCATCGGCCCCTGATCCAGCTACCCATTGCCAGCTGGCGGCATTGCTGGCGAGGTCAGCATCAAACAAGCAATCCCAAAACCAGTCTTGGCCATGCCGCCAATTGATTAATAAGTTTTTAATCAGGAATGACCCCACAATCATGCGAACACGGTTATGCATATAGCCCGTTTGCCATAATTGCCGCATTCCCGCATCTACCATCGGTACTCCAGTTTTGCCCTGCTGCCATGCCCGCAACCAACCGTCATCATCCTGCCAAGGAAAGTCATTAAATTTGGCTTGAAAATTATCATGGGGCAGGGTGGGAAAATGATACAGCAAATAATAGGAAAATTCACGCCATCCTAATTCAGATAAAAAATGATCACGATTTTTATCGGCCTCTAATTTCGAGGCGGCCTGCCAAACTGTGTGGGGGGAAATTTGCCCAAAATGTAAATAAGGCGATAATCCAGACACCGATTTCATGGCGGGAAAGTCGCGGCCTTGACGGTAAGAGTTAATGCCATTGTCTAAAAAGTCATTAAGGCGATCGTGGGCGCCTTGTTCGCTAATATCCCAATCATCAAGGGACATAATTGTTTGATGCCATGCAGGTTTGGTGGGCAGCAATGAAAGCGCCTCAAGAGTAAGACTGCATGGCAGTTTGGTGGCATTGATGTTGTTCGGCTTTGGTTTGGGTTCAGCTGGTGGGTGGGCGTTCAGGCAACCTTTTCGATAATAGGGGGTGAACACGCGGTATGGGGTGCCATCTTTTTTGGCAATTTCCCATGGTTCCCACAAAAGACTAGCATTGTATGTTTTTACCAATAATCCTTCAGTGGATGTCAGGGCAGATTTTAAGCCAGTGTCGCGGTTGATGCGCCATGGCTCATAACAGCGGTTCCAATGTATCGCGCCAACATCATATTCACTCACAAGGTGGGGGATAATATCATCCGCCTTGCCCTGGTAAAGGTTAAGCTTGCCATCCAGTTGTTTGTTTAAATCGTCTAAAGCATGGTGCAGCCAAACTCTTGAAGCGCCGCCCATTTTCCATTTACCCGCATTGTCATCATCCAAAATATAGAGGGGGATAACCTCTTCACTTTCTATAGCCTTTAATAGCGCAGGGTTATCTATTAAGCGTAGGTCTTGGCGAAACCATAAAATAGATTTTTTGGGGGATGACATAGCAAGGCCTCGTTCTAATAAAACACGTGTGCTATTGTTTACGTTTGGCGGGGAGGCTGGATCAATCACAATAGTTTTTATTGACCATCGCAGGAAGGCGCACCATATTTGCAGTGAAATAGCTATTAGTCTATCAAGAGCTAGCGATTTTTGGATCGTCATAAATTGGGGAAAACATATGAAGAAACTTTTTAAACTTGGCATGACTGCGACTTTTTTAGCAGGCTCAACAGCCGTTTTAGCATGGCATGGTCAGGCACCTATGTATCCAAAAACAATGAAACAAGACGTGGTTGAAACTGTCCATGGAGTTGAAATTAATGACCCCTACCGCTGGTTAGAAAATGATATTCGTGAGGATAAAAATGTTGCTAACTGGGTTGATGCGCAAAATAAAGTAACCCATCAATATCTGAACAACCTTAAAATGCGCGACGAGATTATCGCCACCATGACTGAGCTTTGGGATTATGCCAAGCCGGGCTTGCCGCAGAAACGTGGTGATACTTATTTTTATCGCTATAACAGTGGGGTGCAAAACCAATCACCGCTTTATCGTCAAGAGGGTGATGGCGAGAGGGAGGTTCTGTTGGACCCTAATGGTTGGTCTGAGGATGGCACCTTGGCCTTAGCTGGTTACGAACCGTCGCCGGATGGATCGCATGTTTTATATGCCGTTCAAGATGGTGGCTCTGATTGGCGCACCTTGCAAGTTGTGAATGCCCAAACGGGTGAGGTTTTAAGTGACCGTGTTGAATGGGCAAAGTTTACCTCGCTAGATTGGCATCCAAATGGCGAAGGATTTTTCTATGCCCGCTTCCCAGCGCCAGAAGAAGGCGCTGCCATGCAAAGTTTGAATTATAATCAAACGGTTTATTATCATAAAATTGGTACCGACCAGTCTGAGGATCAGTTGATTTTTGCCCGCCCAGATGACAAGCGGATCAGTGTTGGTGTGTCACACGTCAGTGAAGATGGCCGTTATGTGTTCTTATCGGCGTCAAACCGTGCAGAAGGAAACGGCAGCGAAATTTGGATGTTAGACACTGAAAGTGCCGATGCCTCACCTGTTGCTTTACGCACAGGGTTTGAGCATCAGCACAGTATTGTAGGTGTTGTGGATGATAGATTATACGTCACCACCGATCATGATGCACCCAATGAGAAAATTGTTGCCATATCGTTGGATGACCCGTCGCAAGCATCAGTTTTAATTCCTGAACAAGAAAGCGTTATCTCCGGTGCTGATATTGTTGCGGGTAAATTATTCGTACAATATTTGGAAGACGTAAAGTCAGCGGTTTATCGCTATAGCCTTTCTGGTATTTTAGAAGAGCAAGTTGCCCTACCCGGCATTGGTTCTGCCTTTGGCTTTTATGGGGATGTTGCTGATGATGAAGTGTTTTATGGCTTCAGCAGCTTTAACCAGCCTACCGCCATTTATCGCTATAATCCTGAAACGGGCGCAAGCGAAACCTTTATGGCGCCAGAGTTAGCGTTTGATCCCGCTGACATTGTTGTTAACCAAGTATTCTACCCATCAAAAGATGGTACCCGCGTGCCAATGTTTGTGATGCATAAAAAAGACTTGGATATGACCAAACCGCATCCAACCATTCTTTATGGGTATGGTGGTTTTAACGTTTCACTGACGCCATCTTTTTCACCTTCCCGCTTAACATGGGCGCAAATGGGCGGTGTTTACGCCATTGCTAACCTGCGTGGTGGTGGCGAATATGGTAAGAAGTGGCACGATGCTGGTCGTCTAGAAAACAAGCAAAATGTTTTTGATGACTTTATCGCAGCGGGCGAGTTTTTGATCAAAGAAGGCTTAACCAGTACAGATCATCTTGCCATTGCCGGTGGATCAAATGGTGGCTTATTGGTGGGTGCCGTTATCAACCAACGCCCTGACATGTTTGCCGCTGCCCTGCCTGCTGTTGGGGTGATGGATATGTTGCGTTTCCACAAATTTACCGCAGGGCGTTTCTGGGTTTATGATTATGGTAACCCTGATACAGAAAAAGATTTTAATTATCTTTTGACCTATTCACCTTATCATAACATCAAACCAAATACTGATTATCCACCAACTCTGATCACCACGGCTGACCGTGATGATCGTGTGGTGCCAGGTCACAGCTTTAAATATGCGGCTCGCATGCAGGAATATCAGTTTGGCGCTAGCCCGCGTTTGATTCGCATTGAAAGCCGTGCGGGTCATGGATCTGGCATGCCAACCAGCAAACGCATTGAGGCCGCAAGTGATCAGCTGGCCTTTGTGGCGCATAACGCGGGCATGGAAAAATAACGCCCAACAGACGCTATCATAAGAAGGGAGGTGCCTCTGTAAAAGGCTTCTCCCTTTTTCTATGTTTATGTGATTCTTTTATCTAATATGTCTTTTTTATAAATTTTTGAGCGTGAGAATGATCGTTGATGACGTTGTGATTTTTGTAACACATTGTTTTTTAATGATAAATCCATGTAACCAAATTGTAACATTCAAGTCATTTTGATGACTTATAAGAACCATAGAGACGGACTTGTTGAATTAAATCGCTTTCATATTGATAGCAATGAAGAGGACATATCTATCATGAGTGCCAAGAAGACATTATCTAACGCTGTTCTAACTGCTGCCACGGTTGTGGGTTTTGCAGGTTTCACTGGTGCAGCATCTGCAAGTGAAGAAGTAAGAATTGTTGGATCGTCAACGGTTTATCCTTTCTCAACCATTGTTGCTGAACGTTTTGGTCGTTCGACTAACTTTCCAACCCCCATTGTTGAGTCAACTGGAACCGGTGGTGGTTTTAAGCTTTTCTGTGCGGGCGTTGGTGATGACACGGTTGATGTATCAAACGCATCTCGCGCTATTAAGGCGTCAGAAGTGAAAATGTGTAACGACAATGGTGTTAAAAACATCATCGAGGTTAAGGTTGGTTATGATGGTATTGTTATGGCAAACGCCCTTGGTGCTTTTGAGTATAACCTTAGCACACGTGACATTTTCCTTGCCCTTGCCAAAGACATTCCTGATGGAAACGGTGGATTAAAGCCTAACGACAACGTTACTTGGGCAGATGTAAACCCACAATTACCAAACACCAAAATCGAAGTGCTTGGCCCACCGCCAACCTCTGGTACTCGTGACGCTTTTGTTGAGCTAGCTCTTGAAGGTGGTTGTAAGCAGTTTGAGATGATTGCTGCCCTTAAAGACAGCGATGGCGATAAATATAAAGCCGTTTGTCACACGGTTCGTGAAGATGGATCCTTCATTGAAGCAGGTGAAAACGATAATTTGATCGTGCAAAAGCTTTCTGCCAATAGCGATGCATTGGGTATTTGTGGTTTCTCATTCCTTGATCAAAACAGCGATAAAGTACAGGCTGCAAAGGTAAATGACGTAGAAGTAAGCTTTGACGCCATTGCAGATGGCAGTTACCCAATCTCTCGTCCATTGTTCTTTTATGTGAAAGGGGAGCACTTAAGTGTCGTTCCATCCTTGAAACCTTTCTTAGAAGCCTTTATAAGTGACGATGCTACAGGTGAGTTTGGTTATCTTGCAGACCGTGGTCTTATCCCAATGGGTGAGGAAGAGCGCACGAAGTATCTTAACCAGATTATCAAGCAGATGGGTAATATGTAACTTAATCTGAATTGGATTGTTCATGGCTGATGTCAAATCGCAAGTTAGCCTGACCAGACCCAACAGTAAATTAAGAGAGCAAGCCATCAAAGTTTCTTTGATGGCTTCTTCCATGATTGCAGTGTTGGTAACGATCGGGATTGTTTTTTCGCTTGCTGTTGAGGCACTTCGTTTCTTTTCCGAAGTGAATGTGTTTGATTTCTTATTTGGTTCTGAGTGGAGCCCACAGACAGCCATGCGGGCTGATCAGGTGGCATCGAAAGGTGCCTTTGGTGCCTTGCCATTGTTGGCTGGCACCTTTCTTATTAGTATTATCGCCTTAATGGTGGCAGCACCCTTTGGCATTTATTCGGCGGTTTATTTGGCGGAATATGCCTCGTCTAAACGCCGCGCTGTTTTAAAACCTGCCTTGGAAATCCTGGCGGGTGTACCAACCGTTGTATACGGTTTCTTTGCAGCCATTGTTATTGCCCCTGCCATTCGCGGTTGGGGTCAGGCAATTGGTCTTGATATCGCCTCCGAATCGGCCCTTGCTGCTGGTTTAGTTATGGGCGTAATGATCATTCCTTTGGTTTCATCTATTTCAGATGATGTGATCACGGCGGTGCCATCGGCGCTGCGTGAGGGGTCTGTTGGGTTAGGTGCCACCAAGTCAGAAACCATTCGCCGTGTTGTTCTTCCTGCGGCCTTACCCGGCATTGCTGGTGGTTTGATGTTGGCGGCCTCACGGGCGGTGGGTGAAACCATGATTGTGGTGATGGCTGCTGGATTAGCCGCCAATTTAACCTTTAACCCTTTAGAAGCTGTGACCACCGTCACCGTGCAAATTGTGATGCTTCTAACCGGTGACCAAGAATTTGATAGCACCAAAACATTGGCCGCGTTTGCCTTAGGCTTGGCTTTATTTGTGATTACGCTTGTTTTCAATATTATTGGCAACATGATCGTTAATCGCTTTAAGGAAGCATATGACTGATAATATTCATCCATTAACACGGGCCGCATTGCCCGGATTGACCCAGCGTTATGCCTCTGAAAAGCGGTTTCGCTTAATTGGTTTAAGCGCGGTTGTGTTAAGCCTGTCTTTCCTGGTGTTTCTCATTGGCGGAATTGCATTCAGGGGTATGGGGGCCTTCGTTCAAACCGAAATGCAAATTGAGGTTTCTGCTGAAACCGTTGAGAACCACACGGGCTCAAGCTTTGCCTTAATGCGTAAAATCTCGCTTGAAAACTTTGAAGCCAGCGCCCGCAGTGAGCGCCGCTTGTCGGTGAGCATGGTCGGTGAGGGGGCTGATGAAGATCTTGAAAATGCCTTGGCTGATTTGGGGTCCTTTTCGGGTACAGCACGGGTTTGGGTTCGCGCCTCAGACGATATTGATGTTGCGTGGAAGGCGGACCTTGACCCTGAAATGATGACCACCCTGAGACCAAAGCAGGTTGAATGGTTACAAGCTCTGGCAAATGAAGATCGTTTGCGCACCAGCTTTAACACAGGCTTTTTCACCAATGGTGATAGCCGTGAAGCGGAACGTGCGGGTATTGGCGGCGCCTTTGTGGGGTCGCTTTTAACCCTAAGTGTGTGTTTGCTCCTAAGTTTTGCTGTTGGTATTTTAGCCGCGATTTACTTGGAAGAGTTTGCCGTTAAAAATAAATTCACTGCTTTTTTGGAAGTGAATATTAACAATCTTGCGACGGTGCCTTCTATCATTTTTGGTCTATTAGGCTTGGCGGTTTTCTTAAATGTGTTTGGCTTGCCCCGCTCATCTTCATTGGTAGGTGGTATGGTTTTGGCCTTAATGACCTTGCCCACCATTATCATTGCCTCACGGGTTTCCTTACAGGCGGTGCCGCCATCCATTCGTGAAGCAGCGCTGGGTTTGGGGGCGACAAGGGTTCAGGCAGTGTTCCATCATGTGTTGCCCTTGGCGTTGCCAGGTATGTTGACGGGCACTATTTTAGGTATGGCGCGTGCGCTAGGTGAAACCGCACCTTTGTTGATGATTGGGATGGTGGCCTTCATTGCTGATGTGCCGGGTGGATTTACCGACCCTGCAACAGCGTTGCCGGTTCAAGTTTATTTGTGGTCTGATATTCCTGAGCGCGCCTTTGCAGAGAAAACCTCTGGCGCGATTTTGGTGTTGTTGGTTTTCTTATTGTTGATGAACCTGACAGCGATTATCATGCGTAAGAAATTAGAGAAGAAGTGGTAGAATAATGACTGTGACTGAGAAAAAAACAGCTGATCAACAGGCGCCAGCAGAAGAGCCAAAGATTGTCGCGACCAATGTGAAGGTTTCTTACGGTGGCCGCGATGCTCTTCATGGTATCGACCTTGAGATTGTGGCGCGTAAAGTAACCGCGCTTATTGGTCCATCGGGTTGTGGTAAAACTACCTTTTTGCGCTGCATTAACCGCATGAATGATTTGATCCCAGTGGCAGAAGTTACGGGGTCGATCACCCTTGATGGTAACAATATTTATGCCCCTGAGGTGGATGTTGAGGTTTTGCGTCGTCATGTTGGTATGGTGTTCCAAAAGCCCAATCCATTTCCAAAATCAATTTATGATAATGTGGCATACGGCCCGCGTATTCATGGTTTGGCTTCGAATAAGCAAGAGTTGGATAAGATTGTTGAGAAAAGCTTGCGTCGCGCAGGTCTTTGGGATGAAGTTTCAGATCGTCTTGAAGCTCCTGGTACTGGTCTTTCTGGTGGTCAACAACAGCGTTTGTGTATTGCTCGTGCCATTGCCATTGAACCTGCGGTTATTTTGATGGATGAACCTTGTTCAGCCCTTGATCCCATTGCGACGGCAAAAATTGAAGAATTGATTCACGAGCTAAAAGAACGATATACTATTGTAATCGTAACACATAGCATGCAGCAGGCAGCGCGTGTCTCTGACTATACTGCTTTCTTCCATTTGGGTGATTTGGTTGAAAAAGGCGAAACTGAAGCTCTTTTCACCAATCCAAAAGATGAGAGAACTGAGGCATATATTTCTGGCCGTATTGGCTAAACAACAGACTGAAGGCATTGGCTTATGACCAAAGAACATATTGTAAAAGCATATGATGAGGAACTAGCAGAATTAGACCAAATGGTGTCTGATATGGTTGCGGCTGTTCGAGAACAGATTAGCCAGTCTGTCGTTAATATCTCAAAATATGAAAAAGGTGGCTTGCAAAAGTCTATCGACTTTGATGAAACCATTGATGACATGCAGGTGGATATTGATAATCATGCCACCCGCATGTTGGCGCTTCGTCAACCTGTTGCGGCTGACCTTCGTAAAATTGTGGTTTCTTTCCGTATCTCAAATGATCTTGAGCGCATTGGCGATTATGCCAAAAATGTTGCAAAGCGCCTTGATGTTTTGGTTGATATGGATTTACCAGAAGAAGCAGGTTTTTCAATCACCCGCATGGGCCGCATGGTCAATCGCATGTTGGATGATGCTTTGAAAGCTTATTTAAACGGTGACAAACAATTGGCTTTGGACGTGATTGAGGCTGATGAAAATGTTGACCACGCCCACACTGCCTTCTTCCGTGAAGTGATGACCTATATGATGGAAGATGCCAAATATATTACCGCTTGTACTCACTTTATGTTCATCACCAAAAACATTGAACGTATGGGTGACCATGTGACCAATATGGCTGAACAGGTTTATTATGTGGTAACGGGTGAACACATTAAAGAAGGTCGTGTGAACAAAGATAAAAGTATCAACGTTTCCGCAGAACTTTAAGGTGGTGCCGTTGTGCGTTGCTCCTTGAAAAGCCGCGCTTCTGCTTTTGTTGGCTTTACTTTATTGATCAACGCTTGTGCCTTATGGGTGCAGGCGTTTTTTTATCACGGTCAAATTGCCAACGCGGCTGAGCAGCAGCTTGATGATAAGATTATTGCTGTTGATCGATATGATAGCCTTCGAACCAATGAGGATGATCATATCTTATCGTTATGGGGTATCATCAACCCATATATTGATGACAGAAGGGCTGGACAAAACCAAGCCATTAATCAGCGCTTAGAGCAATTGTTGCTACATCCTGATTACAGAGAGATATCAATATTTTTGGCGGAAAAACAGCCAGATCACCAAGGGCGGCAATTGGTTCATGTTGCCATTGATGGTCAATATGTCGTGGAAACATTGTTGGCTGAGGGGTTAGCCCTTTATTGGCCTACTGATGAAGGCCAGATGTCAGCTGAATTGGATCAGGTGTATCGAAAGGCGGAGCTTGAAGCGCGCCTTAAAAAGATTGGTCTATGGCAGCAGCCAGATGGCTTGCTTATTTGTGCAGAGGATGCGTTAGCATTGCGTGGTAAGCCCGCCCTCGTTATGGGCAAAGTGCATTCGGTCTCACAATCAGGGTCTCGTATGTTTGTCAATTTCTCCGATAATTGGGATGAGGATTTCACGCTATTAATCGAATCAGCCGGCACGCGCCGGGCGGTTGGGGCTATGTCCTTAGAAGCGGGTGATCACGTAATGGTGCGTGGATGGATTGAGCAATGGCGTGGGCCGTTCCTCAAGCTATCAGATGCGCGGCGTCTGATAAAAATCAATAATGATAAGGAAGCTTCTAACCAATGTACGGGCGCTAATTGATTAGCTCTTTGTTGGTTGTTCGTCAGCTGGTTATCTAGCGGCGGAGTGATCCAGCAAAAAAGGCACGAGCAAATGACAGTGCCTTTTTTGATGTTAGGGGATTAAAGGGTACTTGATAGATGGGGGTTAAAACTCATCAGTTTTCAATTGCTCCATTTCCATCGAGGCTTTCATCTTCAAAAGGGCCTGGTTCTCTAGTTGGCGAACCCTCTCCTTACTAATGCCAAGACGATCACCTAAAGCGGCAAGAGTAACGCCCTTGTTGCGTAGGCGGCGCTCTTTTATGATGATCTCTTCACGGTCAGAAAGTTGGCAAATGGCGCGTTTTAAGGCGGCATTTTTAATGCGTCCATCATGGGTTTTGATAACCGATTCTTCTGGACCCTCGCTTTCATCGATGAGGGTTTCTTGCCATTCCGTATCGTTTTGCTCACCCATGGACATATTCAACGAATGATCGCTGCCAGACATACGGCCTTCCATATATTCAATATCTTTCACTTTGACGTCCAGCTCTTTGGCAATTTCCAGCTTGGTTTTCAGGCTTAAGGGGCCATCCATACCATCGGCTAGCTTCGCCCGAATACGGCGCAAGTTAAAGAAAAGTGATTTATGGGCAGCAGTGGTGCCGGTGCGCACAATTGACCAGTTGCGAAGAATATAATCCTGCATAGAAGATCTTATCCACCAGTTAGCATAGGTGGAAAAACGAATCTCACGCTCTGGTTCAAAGCGTGCAGCTGCTTCCATAAGGCCAATACAGCCTTCTTGGATTAAGTCTGTTTGCGGAAGGCCATAATTTTTAACCTTGTTGGCGTGGGCAATCACTAACCTTAAATATGATTTGGTTAATTCATTTAACGCCTCTTGATCTTTTGAGTCGCGCCATCTTTGGGCCAGTTCTAACTCATGATCTTTTTCTAACATAGGTGCCTTCATTGCAGTTTTGAACAACGAAGACTGTGTACCACTTAGATAGTCAGTCCATTTCTGGGCCATTGTGTGTCTCCTAATCTTATTCCTTTACAGGATGTTTTTTAGAAGATCATTGCTTTTGTACTATTATAATAATTACACTGTAAAAATTAGCAAGTAAAATTCTATATATGTCATTATTTAATAATTTTATTACAAAATGATGACATAAAAAGACTTTTTGGTGACAAATCATCGGAGTTGGTGTCACGGCTTTTATTTTAGTGTTTTGATCAATTTGAGGAAGGTGGCAAAGTGTCACAGGATCGAAGGGGCATAAAAAAAGCCCCCGCGTTTCAGCGGGGGCTTTCAATTTTTAACTTAGGATTTAGTTACGCAACCAAAACTTCATTTAGTTTGTCCAGTGCTGCATCTTCCTCAATGCTCTCAACAGCAGCGAGTTCACGTGCTAAACGGCTTAACGCAGCTTCATAGATTTGACGCTCAGAATAAGATTGCTCAGGCTGGTCATCGTTGCGGTGTAAGTCACGAACAACTTCAGCAATTGATACCAAGTCACCCGAATTGATCTTGGCTTCATATTCTTGGGCGCGACGGCTCCACATAGTGCGCTTAACTTTGGCTTTTCCTTTAAGGGTGGTGAAAGCTTCTTCCACAGTAGCTGCGTTTGATAATTTACGCATGCCAGTGTTTTCGGCTTTATTTAAAGGAACACGTAAGGTCATTTTTTCTTGATCAAAACGAATAACGTATAGTTCTAATTCCATACCAGCGACAGTTTGAGTTTCTAATTCAGTAATACGACCTACGCCATGTTTTGGGTATACGACATAATCACCAATTGCAAATTTGATTTCTTTTTTCTTAGCCATATTAAATCATATTGCCTTTCTAATAGGATAAGGACAGCATGGTGTCTTAAGGGATATATGCGTTTGGGACAAAGAACCCCACCATTGGCAAATGCCAATCTGGTAAATATGCATATGTTTTTGAAAATCAGCTTAAGAGCACTTGGTTATTGCTTGTCTGTCCTTAGGTTTCTACCCTTCTAGTCTTAACGAGGGGCGCTTTATAGCACAAATTTTACTAAAAAAATAGCCCCTTAAGATGTGTGAAATCTTAAAGGGCTAAATATATAATGTTTTCAGTGGGTTAGTTCTTCTCTAATCTAATCACCTTGACCCGGTTCTTCAGAGAAGTGGTCGTCAAACTTGTTTTCAACGTCCTTCCATTCGTCTGCATCAGCAGGTGATTCTCTCTTAACCGTAATGTTTGGCCATTTTTCAGAATATTCACCATTTAGGTCTACCCATTTTTCCACATCGTCTTCGGTGTCTGGTAAAATGGCTTCTGCTGGGCACTCGGGTTCGCGAACACCG
>CAKZLM010000106.1 GCA_937126915.1 uncultured Alphaproteobacteria bacterium | reverse complement strand
TGGCACCACAGGGGCAAGGGGCATAAATTGCGGTTGCATATCAGTGGCAAACCCCGGGTAAGGCTGGGTTTTAAGGTTTATGCCTTTTAAAGGTGTTTCAGGGGCTGTGATGATGATGCCATCGTCTGTTATATGCACTTTAACCCCCATTTGCCGTAAGGCATCAAGGGTGCTGGATAAGATGGTGGCGTCGATGTCTTTTAGGGTAACGCTGCCGCCTGTAATGGCCCCGGCAATGGCGTAAGACCCTGCCTCAATGCGATCAGCCATAATGCTGTGTTCGGCGTGGCGCAGTGCTTCCACCCCTTCGATGGTGAGGGTGGTAGAATCAATGCCAGAAATTTTGGCGCCCATAGCATTAAGGCAACGGCAAAGATCAGAAATCTCTGGTTCGCGGGCGGCGTTTTCAATGGTGCTGATGCCAGTGGCAAGGGTGGCCGCCATCACCAAGTTTTCGGTAGCGCCCACAGACACCATCGGCATCACAATGCGGCCACCTATTAAGCGGCCATTTGGTGCGCTGGCGGTTACATAGCCGCCGCTTAAATCAATCTTGGCACCCAATAGCTCTAACCCACCCAAATGAACATCAATTGGACGGTTACCAATGGCACAGCCGCCGGGCAATGAAACCGATGCCTTCCCATATTTCGCCAGTAAGGGTCCAAGAACCAAGATAGATGCGCGCATTTTCCGCACCATGTCATAAGGCGCTGTGGTGTCGATGCTGCCGTTTGGTTTAAGGGTAATTTTTTCAGCCCGACCATGGCGAGACCGGTTCGAAGATAGGCCTAAATGAATAAGAACGCTTTCTAGGGTTCTAATATCAGCCAGCTTTGGTAAATTGGTCAGGGTTAAACCATCATCAGATAAAAGCGATGCACACATTAAAGGCAGTGCAGCGTTTTTGGCACCTGAAATATGCACCTCACCCGATAGACGCTTACCACCTTGAATAACCAATTTTTCCATTTTATTTTCTCCGTTGCTTTTCAGCATAACCTGATCAGCAAACATGGCAAGCCAAAGGCCATAATGCGGCCTATTGTGCCGATATAAAGACCAGCAAGTTTGGCAGGGAAGGGATTAATGCCTAAAGCTTTGGCAGGGTAACGCCACGTTGGCCCATATATTTACCAGAACGCGCTGCGTATGACACTTCACACGGTTCATTGCCCTCAAAGAACAAGAACTGGCAAGCGCCCTCATTGGCATAAATTTTTGCAGGTAACGGTGTGGTGTTCGAAAACTCAAGCGTTACATGGCCTTCCCAACCCGGTTCAAGCGGGGTGACGTTGACAATAATACCACAGCGGGCATAGGTAGATTTGCCCATACATACAACCAAAACATTTTCAGGAATGCGGAAATATTCAACCGTGCGGGCAAGGGCGAATGAGTTTGGTGGGATCACACAAACATCGCCTTGGCGATCAACGAAGCTGTCTGATGAAAAGTCTTTCGGGTCAACAACCGCAGAATCGACATTGGTGAAGATTTTAAATTCGTCAGAGACGCGAGCGTCGTAGCCATAAGATGAGACGCCATAAGAAATGGTGCCTTCGCGGCGTTGGGCGTCAACGAACGGTTCGATCATGTTTTCGTTAAGGGCTTTTTCTCGTATCCAACGATCAGACATAATAGCCATTTAAAATCACTCCCATTGTGCGGCTTTGCCATAAATTTGACGATCAAAGCCTTAGTCTTTTAATCATTGTTATTGTACCAACAGCATTGGTGATGCTTGCTTTTAGGTGTTGACGAAAGGGATCGGCAAAAGCCAAGACGACATTACGAATCAGACTGCCGATCGCGCTTTTGATCTTTACGGCGCCGTAAGTTGGCGCGTAAAGCCTCAGCAAGGCGTTTTTCTTTGTCGGTCTGTGCGTTGTCTTTTTGTGGTTTTTCTGATTCTGTGTCAGCGGACATTCTGCATCTCCCTCAATTCACTGCACCTTGTCTATTTTTGGGCGTAATTGCAAGTGAAATGCTGTCAAAAAAGCGGTCTGGGATCAAAAAAAACCAAAAAGCCAGAAAAAATGCGTTTTTAAACATTTTGGTCTTGAAATGTGCTCAAACATCTGGCAACTAACCTCAACTTCCAAGCGCTGGCGATGCTAGCTTGTTGGATGGCACATCTAGGGCGTCCTCGCCTAACAAAATGAAAATGTGCCGCTGTGGCTCAGTGGTAGAGCGTTCCCTTGGTAAGGGAGAGGTCGAGAGTTCAATTCTCTCCAGCGGCACCATTTTCCTACGATTTTTTATATATATCAAATAGTTATAGAATTGTGGTTTCGCTGCATATTCGTTGTTTGTTTCTTTTTAAATATGTGAAATCAGTTTTATGTGATGTGAGAATATGTCGCATTGTGCTATAATTATTAGGGCCGCATAATAGTGGCCTTTATTGTTTTTATATCTTCGTTGTTTTCGGCTTAGTTCATATAAGTGTCATATAGATGTGTGAAGATGATTTATGAATGTTCAAAACGTGTTGCATATAGAAAACCCCACACCCCATATTACTGAGCTTATTGATGTTCAAAAGCTTAATGGGTTGCTTGAGAAATATTCTGACGCCACTGGGATGGTGACGGCTCTTCTTGATTTGGAAGGGACGGTTTTGATCGCTACAAATTGGCAAGATAGCTGCACCAAATTTCATCGTCAAAACGCTACCACTTGTGCCAATTGCTTAGAAAGCGATACCGCCATCGCAAGTTCTATTGAGCAGGGCAATAGCTATAATTTATATCGCTGTAAAAACGGTTTGGTTGATGTGGCAACGCCGATTAAAATTGATGGCGTCCATGTGGCCAATTTATTTACTGGTCAGTTTTTCTTATCACCGCCCAATTTGGACGAGTTTAGAGAGCGGGCAAAACGTATTGGCTTTCCTGAAGAAGATTACCTAGATGCCATTAAGCGGGTGCCCGTTTATTCTGAAGATGAAATTAAAAGGCATTTTGATTTCTTGGTTGGCTTGGCGCAAATGGTTGCGGAAATGGGCGCGGCTACCATCGAGATTAAAAAGCTGAACGCCAAGGTTCAAAAAGACAATGAGCTTCTTACGAGGTCTCTCAACGAGTTTGTAGAAATTGCCCCGGTTGGCATTGTGAAAAACCGCGCTTCAGATGGTAAATTTATTTCTGCGAATAAAGAGTTTGAGCTTTACTCAGGCTATCAAGAGGCGGAACTCCTAGAAAAGTCATTGGTGGATTTAAAGGCTGATGAAAGCAGTGATTTATTGCAAATGGTTCAGCAATCAGGGCGTTATGAGCCCGCAGAGCATGTGTTAAAGCATAAGTCAGGAGCCTTTTTTGATGTCATGATGCATGGTGTTGCGGTTGAGGATGAGGGCGGTATCCCTGTGGTGTGGTCTATCATTCAAGATATTACTAACCAAAAGGCAATGCAGGGTAGTTTGAAAAAGGCCAAGGAAAATGCCGAGGCGGCCAATAGTGCCAAAAGCCACTTTTTGGCGAATATGAGCCATGAAATTAGAACCCCTTTAACGGGCATTATGGGTATGGCCGATTTGTTGTCAAAGGCGCATCGCCCAGAAGATCGCGCCCAGCATATTACAACCATCAAAGAGTGTGCTGAAAGCTTAATGCATTCATTGAATGATATATTGGACTTCTCGAAAATTGAACGCAGTAAGCTGAGTGTTCAAAAAGAGAGTTTTAGCCTTGAAGATATGATTGAGTCTCTTACTAAGGTTTATAAAGGACAAGCGAATAAAAAGGGCTTGTCATTTGCCGTTGAAAGAGATGCAGCTCTGCCAGATTATGTGGTTTATGATAAAATGCGCTTGCGGCAAATTCTGAATAATCTTTTATCAAATGCTTTTAAATTTACATCAAAGGGAAGTGTGACACTGTCTTTCAAAGCGGTCATGAAAGATGACGTTGTGACTGGCATGCAAATTGACATTCAAGATACGGGTATTGGCATTAAAAACATTGATAAAATTTGGGGCCGCTTCGAGCAGGATAATAAAATGATCTCGTCGGAGTATGGTGGTACAGGACTTGGTTTGGCGATCGTTAAGTCACTGGTTAAGCTGCTGGATGGTGATGTATCGGTCAAAAGTGATGTTGGTGTTGGCAGTCAGTTTAGGTTGTTGTTGCCAATGTCTGAGGGGCAACCAACCAAGAAAGAATTGGACCGTTCTGTTGATCAGGATTATTCAGGGTTAAAAGTGTTGGTGGCAGAAGATAATGCCATTAATCAAGCTATCGTGACCAGTATCTTGGACATGTTTCACATTGTTCCCACTATGGTCGATAATGGTAAAAAAGCTGTAGAGGCGGCGTCAGATCAGCAATTTGATCTGATCTTCCTTGATATACATATGCCGGTGATGAATGGTATTGAAGCTGGGCATAAAATGATGGAATTAGGTATTAATCAGCGTACCACCATTTTTGCCCTGACCGCTGATGCCTTAACGGAGGTTAAAGACCTATGCGAGCAAGCTGGTCTAAATGGTGTGATCACTAAGCCTTATGATATTGATGATATTCGTGGGGTTTTGGATATTGTGTTAAACAGCAAGAAATTGAAAAAAAGGGAGAGGCTTGCCTCTCCCTAAATCAACATTTAACGCTGCTGCTTGGCTTAGAAGGCAAGCGTTGCTCTAAAAGTTGAAACCAAAACATTATCATGGGTCTGGCCGCCTGGGTTAGTGATATATTGCAGGTCAGCTTGGACAATGAACCAGTTTTTCAAAGGTGCTTTGTAGAACACTTCAAAGGCGGTTTCTGAATCCTTTAAGAAGGGGCTGCCCTGACTGCTGGAAAATTTCACCGTTGAGATGCCGGCGCCAAATACGTCGTCCATGCGGCTGGCAATTGGACCTTTCCATTGCATGCCTAAACCAACATGGCGTGATAAGTTGCTAACCTTTTTATCAGCAAGTCCAAATTGGGCATACACCCCAACGCCATTATCGCTGATGTCTTGGTCATAGACAAAATATAAACCGCTGGTGTTTTCTTTCTGGTTACCATCAAATTCGATAACGGTACCGTCTAATTGCCAAGCGCCAACTTTAATGCCACCCGGTAGGTTGTTAAGGCCTTGGGTCCATGTATAGCGGCCCTCAAGAAAATAGGCATAGTCTTCGGCATCAAAGAAATTACGCAGTTTGAAATTGTTTTGGTCTGCACCTTGATTCCAGCTGGCGTCATACACACCCACAGCCAATGTGAGGTTATCCGTAGGGCTGTAGAAGGCGTTAATGCTCATTGATGGTGGGCCTTGGGCAATGATGGTTGGGCTGCGTTCCGTTGAAAATCCTAGGTGATTACGGGCGTTTTCTGGGGCAAAGAATTCGCTTTTAGGTTCAACTTTACCCACCTTAACACGTAGATCGCCATCCAATAAAATATGCTGATACCAGAACATGTGGATGCGGTTATATTCTGGGTCGTCTAGGCCATCAAATTGCTGGATGTCACCCACATTGTTAACGCCGTGTTCACCGTTGTGGTTTTGATATTGAAAGAAAACTGAACCGTTTTCAAGACCTACCAAAGCAGCGGTATCGGCTAAAATGTTAAAGGTTAAGCGTTGCTTAGCTGAGCTGCCATCACCACCTTTCAGAGGCGTAGGCTGATAGCCCATCTCATAAGAGGCGCCAAGATCAAAGGGCTGTTTGTCCTGTGCATGAGCAAAAGAGTGGGGTAGTAGTGTCATGATGAGTGACACTACGATCATTAGTTTATTGAAATGTAACATTAATTTTCTACTTATTTTTTACTGGGGCTTATCTTTAAGCGGAACGAATTTCATTTAAGAAGCTTGCCACTTCCATTTGAAGAGTTTCGGCCTGTTCTTTCAGGCTGCTGGCAGAGCTATTAACTTGTTCTGCAGCCGTTCCAGTATCTTGCGCAATGGTCGAAACTTTTTCTACGTTGGTTCCGGCAGACTGTGTACCGTTTGCAGCTTCAATTGAGTTTCTAGAGATTTCTTGTGTAGCTGCTGATTGCTCTTCCATGGCTCCTGCGATGGCAACTGAAATTTCGTTAAGACGAGAAATGGTGCCAGAAATTTCTTGAACCGATGAAACGGCAGATCCAGAAACCTGCTGCAATTCAGCAACCTGAGTTGCGATATCAGAGGTTGCTTGGGCTGTTTGACTGGCCAGTGCTTTTACTTCTGATGCAACAACCGCGAAACCTTTACCTGCTTCACCGGCGCGGGCCGCCTCAATTGTGGCGTTTAGGGCTAGAAGATTGGTTTGTTCGGCAATGTCATTAATTAAGGCAGTGACATGATTAATTTTGTCAGTTGCTTCGCTTAAGGCTGCTACTTGGCTGGCGGCATTGGTTGAAACTTCCAAAGCATTGTTTGAAATGGTTGCGGCTTCGTTTGCTTGACCATTAATTTCTGAAATTGAAGAAGACATTTCTTCAGATGCGCTGGCCACCATTTGTACGTTGCTACCTGCTTGTTTAGCGGCAACAGCAGCATTTTGTGCTTCGCTTCTGGTGCTGTCTGCAGACTGGACCATTGAACTAGAGGCATCATACATTTGACTTACAGAATTGCGAACAATTTGTAGTACACCACCAACGCGCTCGTCAAATCTGTTGGCTAGGGCGTTTTGGGCCTCTCTCTTGTCGCTTTCTGCTTTTAGACGGGCAGCTTCTTTATCAGCGGCATCTTGCGTTTCTCTTGCTCTTTCAGCAGCAACACGCTGGCGTTCTTCTTCCTCATCACGGATGCGTTGCTCTTCTGCTTCTTTTTGTAAGCGTTTGTTTTCAATAGAGGCATCTTTGAAGACCATAACGGCATCTGCCATATCGCCAACTTCGTCTTTTTGATCAAGGCAAGGAATTTCAATCTCGTCATTGCCGTCGGCCAATTCAGTCATGGCGTTGGTCATGCGAACGATGGGGTTAGATACCATACGACCAACGAAAAGAGCCATGGCAAGGCCAATGATGATGGCAAAGATCACAAAGGTGTAAAGCATTGTGAAAGTTGAAGAAACGGTTGCTTCATTCTCTACTTGTCGTTGTTCCATCAAGGAACGTTCAATTGATGAAAACTCTGCCATTAGGCCACGAAATTTATCAAAATATTGTTTACCACGGGCTTCACCAATCATAGCAGCAACACCATCCATGGTGTTTGTAGCGCCAACTTGACGTCTGTATTGAATATAAGGCTCGGTAATGTTTGCTTGCCAGTCTTGGATGGTCTTTTTTACTTCTTCAAGACGTGCCACTTGTGGGGGGTTGTCGCTTACTGTTTGTTGTAAATCAGCCAGTTGCTCATAAAAGGCTTTTTGGCCGCCATTATAGGGATCTAGAAATTCGTTTTTACCCGCCAGCATGAAGCCACGCATACCTGTTTCCATGTCAACAGCAGAGGCAACAATGTTATTGGCTTTTTCCAAAACATTATGAGTGTGTTCAACCCAACCAGAAGTTTCAACGATTTTGGTTAAATTAGTGTTGATGATTACGGCTAAAATTAGGGTAAGCGCCAAAGGGGCCATAGTACCAATTAGAATTTTAGTTTGGGTTTTTAGATCACTAAATCTTGCGGTGAGCTGTTTCATAGCTAGGGGGTCTTTCTCAATAGTATTACGAAGTAAAAAGTAAGATATTGTTAAGTAAATTTTTAATAAATACTTAGCGTGCAAAAATTACTTTTGTCTGCGGGAAGGGTTTTAGCTTGAGATGCCTTAATAAGAAGTAAATTTAGTGTGTTTAATTTTACGCAAAACAACATGTTTTTATTAAAGTGTTGTTAATAAAGATAAAATTATTACAGATGCGCTATTGGTGATAGCAAAAAACGTCGTGCTTGTTATTTTGTAAAAACCTCAAAAAGAGTTTGATGATACTTTTTTTACAGTGATTCGATTTTTTAAACGTTAGTGGTGCGCATGATGGGTATCGTTTGAAGACCTATATCACGCTCTTAAAAAAGACATAAACTAGTTGCTTATTTGTTACGTACAGTGGGGTGGAACAACTGATGGAGGAAACAATGAAACAGTTGCTTACTTTTAAGAAGACGACAGCTCTGGTTGCGACACTTGCTGGCTTTACGTTGGCATCCCCAAGTGTGGCACAACAAGCCAGTGGTGGTTTGTATTTTAGTGGTTCTTTTGGTTTGGCCTCTTTGATGAAGTCAAACAATGCAGGTGCTTTAACCTCTGACTTTACCACAGGGGCAGGCACAACCATTCCTGCTGGCACAGTGTTGCCATCTGGCACCGACTTGGCTTGGGATACTGACTTTAAATCAGGTTATAATTTTGCCCTTGGTATGGGATATGATTACGGCAATGGTTTTAGGACCGAGTTTGAAGTTCGCTATATCGACAGTGATGTTGATAGCCATGACGGTGTGTTGGTTGGCGGTGGTGCAATTGGCACAGAAGATGCCGGTGTTTTAATCACAGGATCGCCAAATCTTGGTGCAGATGTCGCCACCATCGTTGCAGATGGTCAAGGCAGTGTTAGCACCCTAGCTTTTATGGGTAACACCTATTATGATTTTATGGCTGGTGAAGCTTTCTCGCCTTATTTAGGCGCGGGTATTGGTTATTCATCAAACAGTGTGAAGTTCTCACCCTCAGCCGTTGGTGTAGCCGATGACAAAGATGGTGCCTTGGCGTTTCAATTAATCGCAGGTGCAGACTTTGATTTAAACGATCAGACAACTCTTTTTGCTGACTATCGTTATTTCATGTCACAAAAGGTTAAAACCCAGCTTGATCTATTGCCCGGAGAATTGAAGGTGGAAAACAAAGCATCATTGTTTAACATTGGTGTACGTTATCGCTTCTAGATTTTTGGGACATAAGTGATAGAAAAGGTCGGCAGTGTCCGGCCTTTTTTATTAGGGCTTTTCTTTCAAGGTTTTCTGATTTAATCTTTTTCCTCGTAATATGAAAAACGAGGGGGGAACACTATGTTCAAAAGACAGCAACGTTTAGCACGTTTTGGTGCTGGACTATCCTTATTGGCCTTGAGTGCAGGCCTTGGCAGCATCACCATTGCTAACGAAAAAGAAGATTTATCGCATCTACCCATTCCAGAAACCTTAGGCGGTTTGAAGGTTGATATCACATCAACCAAAGCTATTCGCGCAGCCACCACCGAGGCACGCTTTTTAAATGATTGGGTGTCAGCGATGCCAGACCACCCAACCATTCCCAGCCCGCGCGACTTTTTAGGTCATATCGCAGGGGCGGAAAGTGAAATGACCAATGTGAATGAAATTCATGCTTACATGCGCGCCATTGCTGCGGCAACGGATCGTGCCAAGGTTGTGTCTTTAGGATTAACCGCTGAGGGGCGTGAGCAAATAGCCATTGCTATTGCAGATCCTGAGGTATTGGCGCAAATGGATGAGTTTGCCAAGATGAATGATGCCCTGTCTGACCCGCGCAAAACCAGCGAGGCAGAGGCTGAAGCCATCATCAAAGACTTAAAACCAATTTATTATATCACAACGGGCTTGCACTCAACCGAGTATGGTCCACCTGAAACGGCGATGGAAATTGCCTACCGTGTGGCGGCGGAAGAGCGTGAGCTTTTCCAAAATGTGCGAAAAAATGTTATCACCATGATCACGCCTGTGTTTGAGGTCGATGGTCGCAATCGCTCAACCGAGTGGTTTTTAAAGCATAATAAGGGCCGCACAGATTATTATAATCGCCCACCGTCTGGCCCGCCGTTCTGGGGGAAATATACCTTCCACGATAACAACCGTGACGGTATTGGCCTAACCCAACCGATGACCAAAAATTATCTGAAGCATTTCTTGAAATATAAGCCAATTTTGTCGCTCGATTTGCACGAAAGTGTGCCTTATCTTTATGTGGCGACGGGCACTGGGCCTTATAACCCCGGTGTTAGTGCAACTACGGTTTCAGAATGGGCGTCAATTGCTAACTATGAGGTCTCTCGCCTAACCGGAAAAGGGATGCCTGGTGTTTGGACATGGGGCTTTTACACCGGTTGGTGGCCAGGCTATATGCTGTGGGTGACCAATAACCGTAATGCCAATGGTCGTTTTTATGAAACCTTCGGAAATGGTGGTTCTGAAACCATGCTGCGTGACTTAAGCGACAGCAGTTATGCTGGTGACAAGGTGGTTGATAAAACGTGGTATCGCCCAAGCCCGCCTGCGGAACAAACGCTGTGGTCGATGCGTAATAACCTTAATTATATGTCCAGCGGTGTTTATGCTTCGCTTGAATATGCCGCCAAAAATGGTGCTGACCTGTTGCGTAATTATTATGCTAAAGGTCAGGAAGCCGTTGCAGCGGGTACCAAGTCAGATGATGCAAATGCCGTTGTCATCCCGATGAAGCAACGTGATCCCGGTGCGGCGCGTGAATTGGTTGACCTGATTATCGAGCAAGCTATTGAAGTGCATGTAGCCGATGATGATGGCACATTTGGCGAAGTGAAAGTAGAAGAAGGTGACTTAATCATCCGTTTGGATCAGCCTTATGGTCCCTTTGCCAAAACCTTGTTTGATAAGCAATCCTTCCCTGAAGATGCGCAAGTACCGCCTTATGATGATGTGGCATGGACTATGAGTTATCTACGCGGTGTGGACGCACAATTGGTAAGCGATACAGATATTCTGGAACTTGATGTTGACCCAATTGCTTCAGGCGCTGACGTGTTTAAATCTGCCAATGTACGAAAAGCCAATGTTTATGCTGTGGCTCACAAAGCTCAAGAGGGGCTGGGCGAGCTGCGCTTTGCGCTGCCAACAGCAAAAATGTTTGCTAGTAAAGGTGAGGTAAAAGCAGGCGGTAAAACTTATCCTGCAGGTTCTATCTTTATTGAGGGGGATAGTGTTGACCTTGCTGCCTTGAACGAGGTTGTCGGTCGTACATTGCTGCCCGTGGATGGTTTGCGGTCAATGCCAAAGGGTGAGATGATCGAAATGGACGTTCCGCGTATTGGTTTGCTGCACAGCTGGATTTCAACTCAAGACCCGGGTTGGGTTCGTTACAGCTTTGATATGGCGAAGGTGCCGTTCAGCATCATTGAAAAAGACGAATTAAAAGCGGGTAACTTAAACGACAAATATGACGTGATCGTTGCGCCTAGCTTTGGTCGTCGTGGTTCCTTGCGCGCTTTGATCAATGGGGTGGACAGCAAATGGTCGCCATTGGCCTATGAAACCACTGATGAAACCCCAAGCCATGGTCGCATTGTGTCATCGCCTGATATCACAGGCGGTTACGGTTTTGATGGTATGGCATCGCTTGAAGCCTTTATTAAACAAGGTGGTACTTTTGTGGGCCTTGGTTCAGGTGGATCACTGGTGGCTGAAAGCGGCATTGCCTCAGATATTGGCATGTCACGCCCTGCGGTTAATACCCCAGGGTCAGTGATCACCATGAAGGTCACCAACCCATCATCGCCCCTTGTTTATGGGTATGATGGTTACACCCATGCGTTCCGCGGTAATGTGCCGTTCTACCGCGTTGGTAAGGATGATCATCGTGAAATGATGGTGGCGCAATTTGGCACCAAAGAAGCCAGCGTTCGCCCATGGTTGGAAGGTGACACAGCGCAAGCTAAACCTGCCAACAAGCCGTTGGTGTTGTCCGGTGGAATTTTACGCGGTAAGGGCCAGTTAAATGGAGCCCCAGCTATTGTGAAGCAAAAAGTCGGTGATGGCCGCGTGGTTGTCTATGGTTGGAACCCCATGCACCGTCACCTAAACCACCATGATCATGGCTTTGTCTATAACGCTTTGATGTTCTGGAATGACATCGACTAAGCGTAAAGCAAATCACTCAGAAAATACCAATAAACCCGATGTTCCGACATCGGGTTTTTTATTGCTGAAATTTTGATGTGAAGAGGCAGGACGTTAGCGTGTCTTATGATGCCTTTTTAAAGTTGGCCATGTAAACCACTTTGTCGCTGCAGTTTGCAAGCATTTCATCAACACGATCAAGGCAGGGTGCGCCCATTTCTTGATAGGTTTTTGGTCTGATGTGCAGGATGGCGGCGCGCGCCTCGTCACGGCTGTGCCCTAGCAATTGATAGACCGCATAAACCATCATGCCCGTACGGCAAATGCCTTCGTCGCCATGGATGTAATAAGTGCGATAGCGTGACTTTTGGATGTGACTTTTTAGGGTGTGGGCCTGATGAAGAAATAAGGTTTCATCAATGTTTTGCAATTGATCAGGATGATTGATTTTGTTAAAGGAAAACCAATGCCAGTTAAGCCCCTGAGATTGGGCCATGGTTTTAATTTTTCTGGCACCTTCACTTTCCATTAAAATGGTTACCACGTCAGTGATGCCGTCTTTGGCCATGGTCATCAAGCTGGAAAGTTCTGGTTTATGTCCAATGATCAGTTGATTGTTGAGTAATTTCATAGTTAAAAAGCGATCTAAAATATCTGTTTTCTATTTCGAAAAATGCATAATCGCAATTGTATAAAATTAATCTGAACCAAAGATGAACAAATGACCGAAAAGCCCATCATTACCCTATTAGCTGTGACCAGTTTGGATGGATATATCGCCAAACATTCAGGTCATGCCCCCGCCACATGGGCTAGTCCAGAGGAGCAGGATCACTTCCTTACCCGCATGGACCAGATGGATTGGTCGGTGATGGGCCGCGTAACCCACGAAGCCGCCTTTCGCCCTAACCGAAAGCGGGTTGTATTCTCAACTCTCCCTGAAAAGCCGGAGTGGCGCACTGAAAATCACCTGTGGCTTAACCCTGATGGCAATATTCAAGACACAGTTATGGATCAATTCGTCGGTGCTTCCAGCGTTGCATTGCTGGGCGGAACTCGAGTTCATGATTGGTTTTTGGAGCGCAACCTTATTGATGTCATCGAGTTGAGTGTGGAGCCTGTTGTTTTTGGGGCTGGCTTACCGCTTTTTTGGCATGATCAGTGGTCAGGGTTTCAGCGTATAGACGAGATAATTCCGGCCATGGCCAAGCTGGGTTTTGATGTCGAGGGGGGTGTTCGTGCCCTAAATATGAATGGCACCAAGTTAATGCGCTTTTTTCGCCAAAAATAAGACATTAAAAATCAATTTCTCTAAAAAAGTTTTGAGTCTTATTAAGGGGTTAGGAATCATACATGTGGTATGGGTGATTTTTCGCTACATAACATATTGTATTCGCGAATCGGATGTTATAGAATCAGTTCTGGTTCATGGTGAGCCGCGAATCACGGGGAATCTTACTGTTTACGGGGAGCAGTTAAAGTGGGCACTATTCCTACTTTGGGTAACGAGAAAGAGCTGAAACGGCTGGTCAAGCTGTTGGAAATGACAGCGTCGCAATATGACTCTGAGGCCCTTGCCGCCGCGCGTAAAGCTCGTAACATATTAGAACGTCATCAACTAACCTACGAAGCTTTGTTTGAGGAATTGGTACGCTCTGGTAATCCTGGACATGAGCGCCAATTGCATCATTTGCAACGCATCATTTTAGAACAACGTAAACAGATCAAAGAGCTTTCCTTAAAAACCGAACAAGCGGCAGATAGTAAAAAGGCCTTTGATGGCACCTTATCGAAACTAAAAGAGTTTTTGGTTAATAATGTGCCGTTACGCGCCCACGAGAAAAAGCTTTTAGAGAAGATTCCTAACACCATCCAACCGAAAACCAAAGAAGCCTATTTGTTGCTTATTTGCGCCAAACGTCATGGTGTTGCGGTTGAGGGCCAATTTTTAAATTAAGCTCTGCCTTTAACGTTATCCAATCCTTAAAGCACAGTTTTTAGATGGCTGAGCAGGCGATCCATTTCATCCATGGTGTTATAATGCGCCATTGAAATGCGCACCACGCCATCTGCCGCGTCTAGTCCTAAATGGGTACTAAGTTGGCGGGCATAAAAATCACCATGACGGACGCCAATATCAAAGGGGTCAATGGCTTCAACAATAGAGCGCGATGATTTTTTGTTATGGGTAAAGCTAATGGTGGGTACGCGGGCCTCAACCTCATCACTGCCTTTGCCGATTAGGGTGACGTCAGCCACGCCTTCTAGATACGACAATAAGTGATAAGACAGGGTGCGTTCATGGTCCAGGATAACATCATAGGCATGGCGGCAATTTTGCGCGCGGCTTTCGCTGTTGCTGCCGTGGTGCAAACCTAACAGCGATAAATAATCAATGATACCGCCGCAACCCCAGCTTAGCTCAAAATTGGCATTGCCGGGCTGTAACTTATAGGCGGTTTCTTCCATGCCAATGAAAGAATGGTTTTGTTGGGGTAGGGCCAGTAGGTTGTCATATTTGCCATAAAAAGCCGCGCAGTGGGGGCCAAAGGTTTTATAACAGCTAAAGATATAATAATCGACATCAAGGTCTTGCACATCCACTGACATGTGCGGTGCAGCGGCAACCCCGTCAACCACCACCTTGGCGCCATGGTCGTGCGCAAGGGTGGTTATTTCTTTGACCGGATTAATAGTGCCCACCAAGTTTGACACATGGTTAAAACAGACAAGTTTGGTTTTATCACTGATAAGGGATTTTAATGTCTCAGGCTCAAGCCGCCAAGTTGTGGTGTCAATGGGCCAGATAATGACCTCAATGCCATGGTCTTTAAGACGCTGCCATGGGCCAAAATTGCTTTCATGCTCGCTATTGCTAACAATAACCTGATCGCCCGGTTTCAGAATTGAATGATAACAATGCCCCAAGATACGCAGCATAGCGGTTGTTGATGGTGCAAAAACCAATTCTTCAGGGCGTTGTGCGTTGATAAAGGCAGCCATGTCGGCCTGTGCGGTTTTGAGGCGGTTGGTAGCATCAGCGGAAATACGGTAAGTGGCGCCATGTTGCACGGGCGTCATGGTTAAGTGTTCTGCCACACGATCAGCCACCACCTGTGGCACCAATGATCCACCAGCATTATCCAAAAAAACAAAATCATTTTTTGCTAACGCTGGAAATTGCGCTCTCACATAATCAAGGTTCAGGGTCATATATTTTCTCAAATTATAAATGTCGCTTATTGCGGGTCGGGGGCATCGCCAGTTTGTTCCCAAAGTTCAAGCTTGATGTTGTTGATGGGTTCAACAATCCATGCGAAATTTCCCTCAGGGGTGCTAACCACCTCGTCGACGAATTCAACATTTTTGGCTTTTAATTTCTCAACCAAGCCAGCCAAGTCACGGACCCTAAGGTTGATCATAAAATCTTTGTCGGTTGGTTTTAAATAATCGGTATCAGCCTTAAAAGGCGCGATCAGATTATAACCGCGTTTCTCAGGATCGTCCTCTTCGCGAAAGGTGAAAAGGGCGCTGTATGGGTCTGTTTTAACGCCCAATGTATCAGCATACCATTTTAGTGTCGCATCGCCATCATCGGATTTAAAGAAAATCCCCCCTAAGCCAACAACATGTCCTGCAAGGGTGTCATCAATCATGGCGAATTCCTTTCATATTATACTGATCAGTCTATTTTAGGTTTGTGACAATGGTTGTTCTCTTCGAAATAGACAACTGTGTATGCTTATTGTGCCATGTGGCGCTCAATATCCGCAATGGTTCGCGGTAAATTAGCTGACATAATAACGGGGTCGCCATCGGTGATCAGCACCACGTCTTCAATGCGCACACCAATGCCATCATATTTATCCAAAGCCGCGGTGATGGATTGTTGCTGGCGCGCAGGCAGGGCTTTAAATATGTCGCTGGCAATGACATGTTTCTTGCGCACATAAATGCCCGGTTCAATGGTCCACGCTTGGCCTGCGGTTAGGGGAGCGTTGCGATTAGCGGGGTCGTGAACATCCAAGCCAACAGTATGTCCAAGGCCGTGCAATGTGTAGAGCTGAGCCTGCGCTGTTGTTTTTTCACTGATTAAACCTAGGTCATAAAGCGCATCAATGCGCACCTCCATCGAGCGTTGACTAAGAGCACTATAAGGTGTGCCCACCCGCGCCATGTCTATGGCCGCATTTTGGGCATCCAGAACCGCTTGGTAAATGCCTTTTTGTGACGCAGTGAAGGTGCCGTCTTGCGGGAAGGTTCGAGTTAGGTCGGTGGAATAAAAACTCACCTCGGCCCCTGCATCTATGAGCATTAACCCACCCTCTTGCAGGGCTTCTTGGTTGGTTTGGTAATGCAAAATGGGGCCATTGCTGCCGCTGGCAACGATGCTGGGATATCCCCAATGCTCGGCCCCCATTTCGCGGTAAACATATTCCAAAGTGGCTTCAACTTGATATTCATAACGCGCGGTTTTGGCTTTCAACATGGCGGCTTTATGGGCCTCAACCGTGATGTCGGTGGCGCGCTGTAAAATTGCCAATTCTGAGGCTGATTTTTCAATCCTCATTTCATCCAAAAAAGGTGTGATGTTTTTAATGATAATATCAGGGAAGGTGGCTTTTAATTCTTCCGCCAATATTTGCGCTTGGTTGCGATGGTGATCATCGTCGCCGCGCAATTCGCCTAGGTCTAACCAAATGGTGGGCGTTTGGCCTGCCACATTTGTCATGGTGTTAATGGTTTGGAAAATGGCCGCGTCAAATTGGCTGGCAGGACGCACATTTTGAATGCCGCTTTCGGCGCGGTTGTCCTCCACGGTGGGAATCTTCCCTTCCCATGTTTCCCAGCGTGCATTATATGCCTTGGCATAAAGCGTGCTGTTCACACCTGATCCAGATTTTTGTACCATTAAGGCCGTGTCAGGCATTTTGTTATGGGTTAAATAATATAGCGCGTTCGAGGGGCGATAGGGCCAATGCACATCATCATTGCGCACTTGATGTGGTCGCTCTTGTAAAATCAAGAGATCATGATCACCCATGTGGCTGGTGACCTCAAGGCGGCGTTGTTCCAGTTCTTGCGGCACTAAGGGTATTTGTGCAGAGGCGTCTACGCTGACAGCTGCACCCATTAACAAACAAGATGCAATGCCTGCCTTTAATAGTGATTTCATTGCCTGTTTCATCATAATCTCCTGTTCATCATATTATTCACCAGCGTTGGTGGATAACCAATTAAGGGCAAGGTTGCTTAACGCTTTCACACCCACAGGCAAGGCCTTGTCATTAACATAGAAATAGGGCGAATGATTAGGCGCTGACGTGCCCGGTTCGGCATCATCGGCTGCCACGCCAAGGCTGAAATATAGACCGGGGATTTGTTGTTGGAAGAAGGAGAAATCCTCAGCACCCATGATAGGTTTGATCAACATGGCTTTACCGCCAGTAGAATATTGATCAAGAATGGGCAACATTTCAGCGGTCAATTCTGGATCGTTAAAGGTCACGTCATAACCAATGCTAATATCAATATCGGCGCTGGCACCATAGCTTTCGGCGACCATGGTAACGGTGCGTTTTAAGCGTTCATGTATTTCAGCGCGCATATCCATATCAAGGGTGCGGATGGTACCTGTCATCACCACCTCTTCGGGGATGATGTTACCACGGTTGCCGCCATTGATAGAACCAACGGTGACCACAGCAGGGGCCTTGGTAATATCCATTTGGCGGCTAACAATGGTTTGCATACTGTTAATAATTTGGGCGGATACTGCAATCGGGTCAATTCCACCCCATGGCATGGATCCGTGGGTTTGTTGGCCTTTAACGCGAATGCTAAAACCATCAGATGCGGCCATCATGCCTTCGGGCTTATAGGCAATTAGTCCAGCAGGCCCAGGCATAACATGCAGGCCAAAAATCGCTTCGGGGGCATCGTCGCCCTTTAAAACGCCCTCTTTGATCATAAGCTTGGCACCACCCTCTTCACCCGGAGGGGCGCCTTCTTCCGCGGGTTGGAAGAAAAACTTTACGGTGCCGGGTATGTCTTCTTTCATGCCCGCTAAAATTTCAGCCACACCTAAAAGAATAGCCATGTGGGCATCGTGGCCGCAGGCATGCATCACACCAGTTTCCTGACCGCGCCAATCAACTGTTACTTTTGAGGCAAACGGCAAGCCGGTTTTCTCTGTTACAGGCAGGGCATCCATATCAGCGCGCAGCGCCACGGTTTTACCGGGCTTGCCACCTTTTAAGGTGCCAACAATGCCAGTGTGGGCAACACCTGTTTCAATCTCAATACCCAGCGAGGTTAAGTGTTCAGCGATTTTCTCAGCGGTTTTAAATTCGCGGTTACCCAGCTCAGGATATTGGTGGAAATGATGGCGCAAGCTCACCACATTGGGCATCACCTTATTGGTGGCAGCAACAACCTTTTCTTGCCAGTCATCAGCATGACTGGTTGTAACGCCGCCTAATAAAAATGTAGATGCCAATAATGATTTTAAAAATGTTGAACGCATGGCTGCACCCTTCTTGCTAGAGTAATACAAATCTTGCAAGGCTCCCCCCTTGCTTGGTTGTTCATGATTGAACATTAAAAAGCAGGGCTTGGCAAGTCAGCATAAAAGATATTTGCGCCTTTTTAAGAAAAGGCGTAAACTTTGGGCTATGTTGAAGGAAAGAACAATCATGAAACAATCGTCTAAATTGGTGCGCACAATGATCATGGCACTTTTAATCGTGCCTGTTTTAAGTTTATCTTGTAAGGCTTATGCCTTGCATGAAGGCCATGGCGACCTTGATCATGTTGAGGCCCTTTATGAACAATATCGCCAAGTTTGGCTGCGGAATGAAGATGAGCAAATTAAAGAATTAATTGATCTATTCTCTGCAGATGCGGCCCTCATGCCTGATCAAGGGGCTGAGATTATTATGGGCCGCCATGACATTCAGGATTACTGGTTTCCTGAAGGCCGCGTGAATGGCACGGTTGTGAACTTTCAACATTCGATCCAAAAGTCTGAGGTCAAAGGTGATCTCGGCTATGTTATTGGGCGTTATCTGCTAACCTTTGAGGTTGATGGTGTTGAAACCACTAGCGAAGGCAACGAAATTATGATCGCCCGAAAGATGGATGGGAAATGGAAAATCATCACCATGCACTGGAATGCGGTTCAGCCGTAATAAGTTTCCAATAGACGCGATCAAACCTGCTCGAAGCAGCATTAAATTAAATTCTTATAGGATGGGGTAAGAGCATTTATAGGGTGAGGTAAGGGCCATGCTCATTCTATATCGTTGCTGCCTTTTACCTGTCGATGCCATCTAGCTTATGGCGCCATCAAGTTTTGCTGCCGTGCATTTGACGGCTGTTGATGATTTAAAGCGCAATCGTGTTGGGTCGTGTTTGATCGTTTTTTTAAGGGTATCTGCCCCTTTTTCGGTGCCTCAACAATAGCTAAGGCAGCAACAAAGGTCTGCATCTGGCTATTGATGATGATGTATGGCTTTAGGCGCCATCAAGTTTTGGTGTCTCGGTCTTGACGGTGGTACTCTTAGCGGTGTTGCAGTATTGTCGGCGGCTTTTATCATTCAACCTTACTGAGGTTTAGGTGATGGAAGTCATAGCTAAAGTCGGTTTCTGGTGAGACCGCTTTCATGGTGGCAGAAACCACCGTGCCATCACTCACTTTCAAGGTTAAATAAGCATCTGCAAACAGGCTGCGATCATCCCATGTGGCGATATAAGTGTCGCCATCGTGATGGCTAAGGTCGCCCACTAAGACAGGGGTTTTGCTGAATATGATGCGGGTTTTACCATCGTCACCTGCCCGCACATGAATATCACCATACCAAGGGTCGCGGTAAGTGCCAATGACAGCGGCAAGGTCAGTGCTTGCTGGCTTAGGGGCAGCGGCTTTGGGAGCGGCGTTTTTAATGGTGGCTGCAGCCCGCTGGGCTGATGCCTTGGCAGCATTGTCATAAAAAGCAATCCAGTCATGATGATCGCCATTTTGATTTTTGTAGCCAAACATTTCTTCTAAAATTTGATAGGTAATGGCGCGCATGGGACCACCCAACATGCGGTTGGTGAAGACGATCACGGCTGTGTCGGTATCAGGCAATAAAGTGGTTAAGGTGACCATGCCTTGCAGGCCGCCTGAATGTTGGATCATGAGCTGTTCATGATAATTGGAAACACCCCAACCCAAGCCATAAGCGTTCAATTGCATATTGATGCGTTCACGCATTGAGTTGGACACACCGCGAAGGGTTACAGGTTTCCACATTTCAGCGTGTTGCTTTTTACTAAAAAGCGCGTCGCCATTGGCTAAGACGCCATCATTGAGCTGCAATTGAACCCACTTGGCATGATCTGAGATACTGCAGGTGAGGCTGGCGGCAGAGGATGATGGCTCACTTTTGGTGAAGAAGGTGGTGACCAATTGCCCATCCACCACGGCGTGAGGGCGGGCTTCGTCGGTGCCCTCAGGAATGTATCGGCGCACTGCATAACAATTGGTCATATCAAGGGGTTTAAAAAGGCGCTCGGTCACAAAATCTTCCCAAGACATGCCACTGGTGCGGGTGACAATTTCCCCCGCTACAATATAGAGCAAATTGTCATAGTCATATTTGGTGCGAAACTGTGAGGTTGGCTTTAAATGCTTCAACCCATTGATCACATCTTGGCGGCTGAAATCAGGGTTAGGCCACCACATTAAATCGCCTGCACCAAGCGGTAAGCCGCTGCGGTGAGTTAATAGATCACGTATGGTGAAATGCTCACTGACCCAAGGATCATAAAGCTCAAATTCAGGGATGTATTTTTGCACACGATCATCCCATTTGATGATGCCTTCATCCACCAATATGGCCAAGGCACCTGTGGTATAAGCCTTACTGTGTGAGGCGATACCAAAAAGGGTGTCAGGGGTGACAGGGGTTTGTGTATCAACATTTGCGATGCCATAGCCTTTGAAATAGGGCGTTGGACGGTCAGGGCTGATAACGGCAACCGCCATGCCGGGGACATTGAAGGTTTCCATGGCGCGGGTAACAATGGCATTAATGCGGTCATTGTTGATAGAGGTACGATCAGTTTGGCTAACAGATTGATTAGATTGAGAAGAACTGTTCGGGGTATTGGGGGTGTCGGTGCTTTGATTAAATAGAACAAACCCTAATAACAGGCCCACCAAAACCATCACTGCATTTTTAAGTCCATTTGCCATAAAAATAGCCTCCCCCAAAGTGTTTGATATCTTTTGAGGGAGGCTATCACAGGACTATTTACTTGCCAAGCAGGCTTATTCGTAGCGAAGCGCCCTTATGGGGTTGCCTTGTGCCGCTTTAAAGGAATGCCCGCCAATGGTGATCCAACCAATGATCAGCGCGGTTAAGGATGCCACGATAAAATAGCTGGGGGTTAGATCAATGCGCTGTGAGAAATTATCTAGCCAGTTGGCGGCAAAATAATAAGCGGCAGGTAAGGCAATGACATTGGCGATCAGCATGGGTTTTGAAAACTCCCACGTTAAAAGACGCACAATTTGTGGCACAGTTGCCCCCATCACCTTTCGAACGCCAATTTCTTTGGTGCGGTGTTCGGCTGTAAAGATTGCTAAGCCCAACAAGCCAAGGCAAGAAAGCGCAATAGCAATGATGGAGAAGCCTAAGAATAATTGCGACTGGGCCTTTTCACGGGCAATGCGGGTTTCAAGACGTTCTTCAACGAATTGGCGACGAACTGGTGTGTCAGGAAATAGGTTTTTCCAAGTGGCATCCACCTCAGTTAACACTTGATCCATGCGGGCAGGGTCAATTTTCAGCAGCATCTGGTCATGCATTTGTTCTTGGCGGAAAAACACCATGCTGCGAACCGTGTTTTTTGCCATGCCAAAGATAAAGTCTTGCACCACGCCAACAATGGTTAAATCACCGGCGGCACCATAAGCGTTCAAGCCAACAGCAAAAGTTTTGCCGATAATCTCTTCCATGTTTTCGGTATAACCAAATTCACGGGCCATACTTTCGTTGATCACAACGTTGGCGGTTACGCGCGGAATTTCTTCACCCTCAGGGGCGCGTAACATTGATGGTGTGGCATCGTCACCAGCTAAATTGCGATCCAAATAGCGACCATGTACCAGTGGCACTGACATAGCCTCTAAAAATTCATAATCGCTTGGCATAATTTGTGGTGATGGTCGTTGATCTGGCGAGGTGCCCTCTAACGTTACGCCCCGAGATGAGGTTCTGCCATCCCCTGGCACATTATAAACGCCAGCGGCAAACTCAACGCCGTCAATTCGCATTAATTCATTGCGTAAGGTTTCACGACCATCTTTGGTCAATGAGGTGTTAACACCGCGCATCACAACAAGGCCTTCTGGCTCATAACCAAGGTCCATATTATTCATATATTGCATTTGGCTGTATATAACCGAAACGGCGGCGATAAGGGCAGTGGCGATGGCAAATTGCATAATCACCAACAGGTTACGTAGAACCGAGCTAGCCCCTGCCTCTGATTTATTGGCATGTAAGAAATGCGATGGTCTAAAACGCGACACGATGAGGGCAGGATAAAGCCCCGCCGTTAAACCTGTGAAGGCCAGTAGCGCAATAAATAAAAGCCAAAGGTTTGCATTGCTGAAAAGATTAAAGGATAAGCTGCCGCCAACAACGGCTTCAAACCAAGGGATAGCTGCATAGGTTAAAAGTATGGCAGCGCCCAAGGCGATCACTGCAAGCACCAATGTCTCGCCCATAAATTGTCCGGTTAATTGCTTGCGAGAAGCGCCCATGATTTTACGCATACACACTTCTTTTGTGCGTTTGGTGGCACGGGCAGTGGATAAGTTGACATAGTTGATACAAGAGATCATTAAGATCAGGGCCGCGATACCAATATAGCCATAAACATAAGCAAGGTTGCCATAAGGGTTGCTGGCGGTTCTGCCATACGATATCAGATGCACATCCGAAAAAGGTTGTAGGGTAATCTCAAGTTTATCATTTGGGTTTTCTTCATCTTCTGACATGAATGGTTTGTGTTCAGCCACTAACTGGAAAAACTTTTCCTTCACATTGGGCAGCAAGCTTGGATCGTCAATTTGGACATAAAGCCATGGGCTGTTACTGCTCCATTCGCTTTGATAAGGGTGGATACCATAACGATATTGAACAAAGCCATCAACTTCCATGTGAGTTTCGGTTGGGAAGTCCTCAATCACCGCGCTAACCATCATGTCGCGATCCCCAGAAACCGTGACCATTTTGCCAATTGGGCTTTCGGAACCAAAATATTTTTCGGCCAATGACCGCGTCAATATAATGCTGTTTTGGTTGGGCATGACGCTTTCACGGTTGCCTTCCAGATAGGTCACGCTGAACATATCGAAAAAGTCTTCGTCAACCTCAGCCAATTGTTCATAAAATACGATATTGTCTTTTTTGACGGTGGTATAAAGGTGATCAAACAACGTGCTGTGGGTTACCTCGGGGAAGTTATTTTGAATTTCCACATGCAGCGGTACTTGCACGCTGGTCATCCAGCCCTCACCCCATTCTGGAAAACTAAATTTTTCTTCAATTTTGTAGAGGTTTTCAGGATTGTCGACCCATGCATCATAATGCATTTCACGGTCAACATATAAATAAACCAGAATGCAAACCATTAAACCAACAGCCAAACCACCAATATTGATCAGGCTAAATAAGGGATTCTTTAGGATATTGCGCAAGGCTGATAGAAGATAGTTTTTAAACATCGAAAGGGTGGCCTCCCCGACCATTTGCTGTCATGAATTTTAAGATTTTGTTCTTTATACGGACGGGGTGGAGGGTAACCTTCGAAGTTTTTTTGTTTAGGCTTGCAAAAGTCGGGTAAAAAAATCCCATTAAAGGCTTTTCCAACAGAGATTAAGCGTTATAATCGCCGCAACTTTTAAGAAGAATAGTGAGCCTTCATATTGAGGCCAAAACCATAGGGATAATTTTATGAGCATGAATTACACCAAAGGCATGACCGAGTTTAAATGGGACGACCCGTTTTTCATGGATGGTCAATTAACCGAAGAAGAGCGTATAATCCGTGATGCGGCCCATGCTTTTTGCCAGGATAAATTGATGCCGCGTGTGTTGGATGCAAACCGCAATGAGGTGTTTCATCGTGAAATTATGACAGAAGCGGGCGAGCAGGGTTTTTTGGGGATGACCATTCCTGAAAAATATGGCTGTGCGGGCTTGGGTTATGTGGCTTATGGCTTGGTGGCTCGTGAGGTAGAACGGGTTGATAGTGGCTATCGCTCTGCCATTTCTGTGCAAAGCTCGTTAGTGATGCATCCTATTTATGCCTATGGTTCCGAAGAGCAGCGCATGAAATATATACCAAAACTTGCTACTGGTGAATGGGTTGGCTGTTTTGGTTTGACCGAACCAAATCATGGTTCTGATGCTGGTGGCCTTGAAACCCGCGCTAAAAAGGTTGATGGCGGTTATCGCATCACAGGCAACAAAATGTGGATCACCAACAGCCCGATTGCAGATGTGTTTGTGGTTTGGGCCAAATCTGACGCTCATGATAACAAAATCCGTGGTTTCATCCTTGAAAAAGGCATGGAAGGCTTATCAGCACCAAAGATTGAAGGAAAGTTTAGCCTGCGCGCCAGCATCACTGGTGAAATTGTGATGGATGATGTGTTTGTGTCTGACGATCAATTATTGCCAAATGCCCAAGGGTTGGGCGGGCCGTTTGGTTGTTTAAATCGTGCCCGTTATGGCATTTCATGGGGTGCTTTGGGAGCAGCAGAATTTTGCTTGGCTGCAGCGCGCCAATATACCTTGGATCGAAAACAGTTTAATAAACCATTGGCGGCGAACCAATTGATCCAAAAGAAATTAGCGGATGCCTTAACCGAAATTACCCTAGGCTTGCAATCATCGTTGCGTGTGGGTCGTTTGATGGATGAAGATAATTTTGCGCCAGAAATGATCTCGCTTGTTAAGCGTAATAATGTGGGTAAGGCCCTTGATATTGCCCGCGCTGCCCGTGATATGCATGGTGGTAATGGTGTCGCTGATGAGTTTCATGTGATTCGTCATGTGATGAACTTAGAAGCCGTTAATACCTATGAAGGGACCCATGATGTGCATGCTCTTATATTGGGCCGTGGCATCACGGGGTTACAGGCCTTTATGTAATCCTTTTCAAAATATCATCGTAAGAAAAGCGACTAAAAACATTATCCTAAAGGGGGAAGAATAATGACTGTTGTAACGACAAATATTCAAGATGGCATCGCGGTTATCACAGTTGATAACCCACCTGTAAACGCTATTTCTCAAGTTGTGCGCGCTGGCTTGGTTGAAGCCTTTAGCGCTGCTGATCAAAACCCAGAGGTACAAGCCATTGTGTTAACCGCTGCTGGACGCACCTTTATGGCGGGCGCTGATATTACGGAATTTGGCAAGCCACCTGTGGCACCACATTTACCTGATGTGATTAACCAAATGGAGGCCGTCAAAACACCAACAGTGGCAGCAATTCATGGTACGGCCCTTGGCGGTGGGTTGGAAATTGCCCTTGGTTGTCATTACCGTGTGGCTGTGGCGGGGGCAAAAATTGGCCTGCCTGAAGTGCAGCTCGGTTTGCTTCCCGGCGCTGGTGGTACACAGCGTTTGCCACGCGTGGCAGGGGTTGAAGGATCACTTGATATGATTGTAAGTGGCAAGCATGTTCCGGTTGAAAAGGGCCTTAAAATGGGCGCCCTTGATGCGGTTTATGAAAGCGACTTGGTTGATAATGCCATTGATTTTGCCAAGCACTTAGTGGCCGATGGCAAAGGCGCGCGCCCAACCAGCCAAATGGATTTAGATAAAAGCAAATATGACAGCGCCTTTTTTGATGGTTTCCGCCAATCGGTGGCGCGTAAAACCCGTGGCTATTTTGCCCCTGAAAAATGCATTCAGGCGGTGGAAGCAGCAGTTGCCATGCCGATTGAAGAGGGCCTGAAAAAAGAGCGTGAATTGTTTGCTGAATGTATGGCCAACCCACAATCAAAAGCCATGCAGCATATGTTCTTTGCCCATCGTCAAATTGCCCGCGTGCCAGGTATAGGAAAAGAAACACCGCGTCGCGACATTAAAAAAGTTGGCGTAATTGGCGCTGGTACCATGGGTGGTGGCATCTCCATGAACTTTGCCAATGCGGGTATTCCGGTTACCATTTTGGAACTTAGCGAAGAAGCCTTAGAGCGTGGCTTGGGCGTTATTCGTCGAAATTATGAAAACACTGCCAAAAAAGGCCGCATGACGGACGAGCAAGTTGAAACCTGCATGGGCCTTTTAACAGGCACACAATCTTATTCTGATTTATCGGATTGTGATTTGATTATCGAAGCGGTGTTTGAAGAAATGTCGGTGAAGAAAAAGGTCTTCACCCAGTTGGATGAGGTGGCAAAAGACGGTGCAATTCTTGCCACTAACACATCATATTTAAATGTTGATGACATTGCCGATGTGACCAAACGTCCTGAAGATGTTATCGGTTTACACTTCTTCAGCCCTGCCAATGTGATGAAATTATTGGAAATTGTGCGCGGTGAAAAAACTGGCGATGATGTATTGGCCACTTCTATTGATTTGGCGAAAAAGATCAAAAAGGTCGGTGTTGTTTCAGGCGTTTGCTATGGCTTTATCGGTAACCGTATGTTGTCGCATTATGGTCGCGAGGCAGGTCTTTGTGTCATCGAAGGCGCTGCGCCGGAAGAGGTGGATAAAGCGCTTTATGACTTCGGCATGGCGATGGGGCCCTTAACCGTGTTTGACCTTGCAGGGTTGGATATTGGTTATATGAACCGTCAGGCCATGGGGCGTGATGCCTATGAAACCAAGGCGTTTGATTGGATGGATCGTTTGGTTGAAAAAGACCGCAAGGGTCTTAAAGTGGGCGCTGGTATTTATGACTATGACCAAGGCAGTCGCACGCCAAAACCATCGCAGTTAACCGAACAGATCATCATGGATGAAGCGAACAAAGCCGACATCAGTCGCCAGCCGATTAGCGAGGAAGAAATTGTTGAGCGCTGCATGCTGGCCTTGGTGAATGAGGGTGCCAAAATTTTGGGTGAGGGCATTGCCCTTCGCGCCAGCGATATTGATGTGGTTTATGTTAATGGTTATGGCTATCCGCCGTTCCGTGGTGGCCCGATGCATTATGCCGATCAAATGGGCCTTGATAAGGTTCTTGAGAAGATCAACGGCTTTAAAGATCGTTTTGGCGATCGTTGGTGGAAACCAGCGCCCTTGATTGAACAATTGGCAAAAGAGGGTAAATCTTTTGCTGATTATGATCGTCAAAGTTAAGTAAAATAGTTCATAAATATAAAAAGTGTGAGGAGGGCAAAATGACAAAAATTACCGTAATCGGTGGTGGCCCGGGTGGTTTGTATTTTGCCCTTCTGACCAAAAAAGCACGCCCTGATTGGGATATTACGGTTTATGAACAAAACCGCGCTGATGATACCTTTGGCTTTGGCGTGGTGTTTTCCGATGATAGCTTATCGGAATATGAAATTCGTGACCGCGATAGCTACGAGCGCATCCGTGATGAGTTTGCTTATTGGGATGATATCCACATCGTGCGTAAGGGCAAAACGGTGACCTGTGGCGGTAATGGCTTTTGTGGGTCCAGCCGAATTCATCTGTTGAATGTCTTGCAAAATCGCTGTGAAGAGCTGGGTGTGACCATGGTGTATGGCGAGCGCATTGACCCTGCAACCATTGAAACACGCTTTGGCGACAGTGATATTGTGCTGGCGGCTGATGGTATTAATTCAGCTGTGCGGGAATATTATAAGGAACAGTTTGACCCAGATACCAAGATCAAGTCCAACCGCTTTACTTGGATGGGATCAACCCGTTTCCTAAAAGACTTCACCTATTTCTTTAAGGAAACCGAGCATGGTTTGATCTGCGCCCACACCTATCAATATTCACAAGATTGCTCAACATGGGTGATTGAGATGTCTGATGAATGCTGGCAGGGCCATGGCTTTAAGGTTGATGACGAAGAAGACAGCCGCGACAAATTAGAAAAAATATTTGCCGAAGAATTGGATGGTCACCCGCTTTTATTGAACCGCTCTCACTGGCGTCAATTCCCGCGTATTTTCTGTAACAATTGGTATCATAAAAACATCGTTATTCTGGGTGATGCTAAGGCATCGGCGCACTTCTCAATTGGGTCTGGCTCAAAACTAGCGATGGATTGTGCCATTGGCTTGCATGATGCGGTGATTGAGCATTTGGAAAAAGATGGTGTAACAGCGGCCTTTGAAAAATATGACGAACTGCGCCGCACCCCTGCGCAAATTGTTCAGCATAATGCCGATGTTTCCTTGGCGTGGTTCGAACATATGGATCGCTCGTGGGATATGGATACCTATGAATTTGCCATGGTGGTGATGTGCCGCGCCAAATCTGTGACTTATGACAATTTGATCCTGCGCGATGAAAGCTTTGTCGAAAAGGCCGATACGGAATGGTATCAAAATTATTATGATCGCACTGGTTATGATTATCGTGACAGCCGCCCAACGCCGATGTTCACCAAGTTTAAGCTGCGCGATATGGAACTGCATAACCGCGTGGTAATGGCGCCGATGGCACAATATTCCTGCACAGAAGATGGCAATTTAACCGATTGGCACTTGGTTCATTATGGCGGTGCCGCACGTGGTGGCATGGGTTTACTATATGTGGAAATGACGTGCCCATCAGCAGATGCACGCATTACGCCTGGTTGCCCCGGTCTTTGGACGGACGAGCATGAGGCTGGCTTTAAAAAACTGGTAAATTTTGTTCATCAAAACAGTGCCTCAAAAATCGCCCTGCAATTAGGTCATGCGGGTCGAAAAGGGTCGACCCAATTGGGTTGGCAAAAAATGGATTATCCCTTGGAAGATGACGGCGCTAATTGGCCGTTATACTCAGCCTCACCGATACCTTATATGGATGGTATTAGTGATACCCCGCATGAGATGACGCGCACTGATATGGATCGCATCAAGGATGATTTTGTGCAAGCAACCAAGCGCGCTGATCGTGCTGGATTTGACATGATTGAATTACACTGCGCCCACGGGTATTTGCTGGCTAGTTTCTTATCGCCCTTAACCAATGTGCGTGATGATGATTATGGCGGCAGCATTGAAAACCGCCTGCGCTATCCGTTAGAAGTGTTTGAGGCGATGCGCGCCGTTTGGCCAAGTAATAAGCCTATGTCGATCCGTATATCCGCCAGCGATTGGAAAGAGGGCGGTATTTCGGAAGATGAAACCTTTATCATTGCTGAGACATTCCGTGAAGCTGGCTGTGATTTGGTGTCGGTGTCTAGTGGTCAAACCGTGCCTGATCAAAAACCCACTTATGGCCGTATGTATCAGGTTGGTTTCTCAGAAGCCATTCGTAATGTGCCCAAAATGGCAACCATGACCGTGGGGGCTATTACCGAACCCGCTCAGGTGAATACTATTCTTCACACCCGCCGCGCTGATCTAGTGGCCTTGGGCCGCCCACACATGTGGAACCCGTTTTTCAGCCGCCAAGCCGCTGGTTGGTATGGCGCTAAAACCGAGCGTCAAAATTGGGAAAAACAATATTATGCTGGTATGGGGCAGGCCTTTTCGGCAGAAAGCAAGCGCCGTGAGAAAGAATTGGAATTAGGCCGAAAAGCCAAGCCAAAGCGCCACCACACCGCCATCACCCTAAAACGCCGTGGGGGATGATTATTTATCACCTTCAAACGCCCGATCGGGGAACAATCAATAATGCGGTGGTTTCTGGTTGGCAGGGGCGTTCATGCCTGCGTTATTTTCCAACTCGTATATCTGGTCATCCATGTCTTTAAGGCGCTTTTTCAAGCGGTCAATTAGCTTCCATTGATCGGTTACGGTCTGGTTTAGCGTTTCAATGGTTTCGTCTTGAAAGGCGACTTTTTCTTCTAAAAGCCGCAAGCGTTCATCAAGGGCATCGATTTCAGACATTGGTTTTATCCTCGTTTTGGTAAGATCGTTTGCTTATAAGATAAAGCACCGTTCCCACAAGGGCCATAATGCCAAGGATCTTCCACCCCTCAAGAGAAGATTGTGCGGCGGCCCACAAACTGAAAGCAATGCCAATGACGGGGATGATCATTCCCCCCGGAATTTTATAAGCATTGTTGCGGGTTTCTTCATCGGCCGCGCGTTCAATTTTTGGCAGCGAAGCAATACATGTGGCGTAAATAAGCATGCGCGCTACTGACGACATGGCGGCTAATAAAACAAAACTGCCGCTGATGGTTAGGATGAAAACCAGCACCCCTGTGAACAAAATAGCATAGTCAGGAGTGGCGTATTTTTCATGGATATGACCAAACCATTTAGGGAGTAATTTGTCTTTAGCCAAAGAAAAACTGACCCTTGGCGCGGCAATCAAGCTGGAGGTTAAATTGCCGCCAATGGAGAAGATCGCCGCTAAGGTAATGACGATGGCACCGATATCACCACCCAAGATTGAACCAAGCGCGATTAGCGGGGCTGCTGCCTCAACGTCACCGCTGATGTTGGCGGTATAAACCGCTTGGATCAAGGTATAAATAAGCGTGATCGCCAAAATGGTGCCGATCAGGGCGCGGGGCAGGTTACGGCGAGGGTTTTTCATTTCGCCTGCCGAAACAATAGCCCCTTCAAAGCCGACAAAGGCATACATCAAAATAAGGATAGAGGCATCAAGGGCGCTTAAAGGTGGCGGGTCAGAAGGAATGGCGATATCTAAACCAACAGCGGGAAGGCCAAAGATGATTAATAAAATAATCGGAATCACCTTTAAGTATGTAAAGCCTGTTAAGGCCTGCATGGCGCGTTTTACGCCGTAATAGTTAACCATGGTTAGGAACAGGCAAACAAAGAAAATCGCGGCAGTTCGCGCGGTGCCACTGGCAATATCTGGCAGTAAATAACTGCTATACATAATAAGCACGTTGGTATTGGCAGCAAAGGCAAGGACACGGGCCACATAAAACAGCCAGCCCACTTGGAAGCCAACAAAGGGACCAAAACCAGCCGTGGCATAAAGCGAAGGCCCACCGGTTAAGCGGAAAAAACTGGTGATGCGAGCAAAGCTTAAAACGATGGACATCATCATCAACCCCATAATCGGAAACAGCCACGGGCTAAAATCACCTGCCGCTTGATACATGCGTTCGGGAAGGGCAAAAATGCCTGCGCCAATAACGCTGTTCAGAATTAAAAAACCCGACGTTAAAAAGGTAATATCGCGCTTTAATTTTGGTGATGATGTTTCGCTCATTCAGTTTCCCCTGCCAGTTCCCCTTATATGATTTTTGATCTTAATAGATATCAGGCCAAAGTAAAGCCGAACATGCTTGTCATCTGATCTGGGCTTCGATAAAGTAGCGGCAAATTTTTATAAAATAGGGAGACGATAATGAATAAGAAAAAAGACCAAAGTGTCTTTTCAACAATGACCAAAAGCTTTATGGGGGTTTCACTGGCGGCGATGGTAATGACCGGTGCTGTTACATCATCACTTGCAACAGCCCATGATGATGATTTTGCCCCTGCCGCCGCGGTGGCACAAGACGTGGTCCTTAACCCACAATATCAAAGCAATATCGAGCAGATTAAAAGCCAGCCAAAAGTGCAGGCGGCATTACAATATGCCCAAGATATTTCTGATAAATCCTTGGCACAATTAATTGAACTAACGGAAATTCCAGCTCCCCCTTTTAAAGAAGAAAAGCGCGCGGCCCGTTATGCAGAAATGTTAAAAGAGGCAGGCGCTGATAAAGTGTGGATGGATGAGGTTGGCAATGTCATTGCCCTTCGTGAAGGTACTGTAGGCGCTGAAACAGTTGCTATGGTTGCGCATCTTGATACGGTTTTCCCTGAAGGCACTGATGTTACCGTGCGTGAGGTGGATGGAAAATTATACGCCCCCGGCATTGGTGATGACACCCGTGGTTTGGTGATGCAATTGGCGGTTCTTGATGCCATAGAAAGCCAAGGTGTTGAAACCGAAGATCATGTTTTGTTTATCGGCTCTGTTGGTGAAGAAGGTTTGGGTGACTTGCGCGGTGTGAAGCATTTGTTCCGTGAAGGCGGCCCGAAGATTGATACCTTTATCGCGGTTGATGGCGGTGATCTAAGCCGTTTGGTTTATGGTGGTATTGGGTCATACCGTTACCGCGTAACCTTTAAAGGGCCGGGTGGTCACTCTTGGGGCGCCTTTGGATTGGCAAACCCGCACCATGCTCTTGGTCGTGCCATGCGGTTATTGGCAGAAAATGGTCCATCTGTAACCTCAGTTGGTCCAAAGTCTAGCTTTAGTGTTGGCCGCATTGGCGGTGGTACGTCGATCAATTCAATCCCGTTTGAAAGCTGGATGGAAGTTGACATGCGCTCAGGAGCACCAGCACGATTGGATGCCATTGATGCTGTTTTTAAAGCTGCAATGCAACAGGCGTTGGAAGAAGAAAATGCCGCCCGTCAACATGGGCCAGCCTTAACAGTAGATGTTGACCAAGTGGGTCTTCGTCCAGCGGGTTTAAGTGACCCCAATGGATCCTTGGTGCAGCATATGATGGCGGCGTTAAAGTCATATGGTGTTGAGCCATCTTTGGCAGTCTCATCAACTGACAGTAATGTGCCAATTTCCTTAGGCATTCCGGCGATTACCATTAGTCGTGGTGGTAAAGGTGGTCGTGGTCACGCTCCTGATGAATGGTGGCAAGATGTTGATGCTTATAAGGCCGTTCAAGTTGGTTTGTTAACCTTGTTGGCAGAAACCAAAGTGGCGCAATAAGGCTAGTTGTTTAAAGACAATAAAAGAAAACCCGGGCTCAGAGGCCCGGGTTTTTTTTTGTTCGTTGTTATGGGGTGGGTTTAGAAGTTCACTCGAAGATCAAGGCCCCATGTCATTGGTTGATTGATACGGGCATAAGGCGTGCCCAGTGTTTGTGTGGTGATATTGTTCACACCGCCAACATAGCGTTTATCAAGCAGGTTTTTCACAAATACGGAAGCGCTTAAATAACCATCAGGGTTGGTCCATGTTACCCGTGCATTGGCAATTTTGCGGGCTACGCCTGTTTCAAAATTATAAAGCGTGTTGGTACATGTGCCCGTTGCTTCACAAGCATCATTTCGGCGGCTAGCACTGGTGTAGCTATAGTCGACATGATAACGCCATTCTGAACCGTCGTCGGTTGTGTCAAAATAATCAGCACCAACAGCAAGGCGTTGACTTGGTGTTCCTGTTGGTTGACCAGAAATGTCGATGCCGTTTTGCAAGCGACGTGTCCAAACTGCATCTAAGTAACCATAGTTGGCAAAGAGGCTGATGCTATCAAGTGGCAGCCAAGTTAACTCTACATCCAAGCCAGTACCTTTGGTGTCACCTGTGCGGGTTACATATTGCGGAACACCAGCATCATTTAAGCTTTCCAAGCTAATTTCTTGCTTGTCATCATAGCGATATTCATAAGCAGAGGCATTGAGACGCAAGGTGCGCTCAAACCATTCAGACTTGATGCCAATCTCATAGTTATCAACACTTTCAGGTTCAAACTGTGAGTTTACCTCAACCGAATTGAAACCACCTGCCTTATACCCTTGGGCATAAGAACCATAGGCCATAATGTGGTCAGCAACTTTATAGTCAACAACCACGCGGCCGCTAACGTCATCCCATGTTTTATCAAGCGTTAGGGTTTGGCCCTCAAGAGCGCCTACAGGGAAGACAAAGTCAAAGCTAAAGTCATTCACACCAATTAATGATTGGATATAATCAACTTCAGGTGCGACGCGCGGACCGTTAAACCATGAAAACTCTTTCTTATCTTCGGTATAGCGCAAACCAACAGTGACATTTAATTTGTCTGTGGCCGCCCAAGTAACATCACCAAAAGCGGCATAGGCAGAATAAGTGCCATCATTATACATGGTTTCATTCCATGCCAAGCCAAGCAAGTTAAAGTCATAACCCGCTTGATTAAGGAGCTGTGTGGTTGCGGCAAAAGGTGGGTAAGGGAAGGCACCAATATTGGTCAACACGGTATCAATGGTATCGGTAAAGGTGTTGGTGCGGCTTTCTTGATGGGCATCTTCCCAATAATAGCTTAAGCCAGCGGTAATGGTGAAATTGTCCAACGTGCCATTAACGCGCAGCTCTTCATAAAAGTGTTTGTTCTTCTCATAGTTTTCCGTATCGAAATAAGTGGCGATGTTGGCGGTGCCATCTTCGTCTTCTTTGTTACGGGTTCTAAA
>CAKZLM010000105.1 GCA_937126915.1 uncultured Alphaproteobacteria bacterium | reverse complement strand
CATTAGTCAGGGTGATATGCCAATATATGCAGATACATCAAATTTACATTGGCTCTCGGGGTTGATGGAAAACATTCCCAATGACCTAGACTGTCATTTCATTGTGCCTATGCTAAGCCATGAAGATTTGACCCGTGTCTTTTTACGTTATCAAACCATGAGCCAAGCCCATTGGGAACACAATTTCTTCCCCTCACCCACCTATGGCAGGAACATCGTTTTTCCGGAACGATTACTCAAATATGGTGAAATTGGACGCTGTTTCTGGCTTGCGGCAGAACTTAACACCCGTCAACATGTTTACATGAAACTGTTAGAAGAGCGTGACAATTGCCATATTCATCGCTTTGATTTTGCCAAAGCACTGGATAAATCAAACCGTGAAGATCTTCTAAACTCGCTGAGCCTTACCACAGGCACACGCCCTGCGCGGCAAATGGTTAATCACCTGCCAAATCTTAATTTTGGTGAAAAACAGGAACAATTGTTGAACCAACTATTTGCCCGCACAAAATTTAACGCAGAGCAATTAGCCCTGCGTTATGTCGACATTCTCAAAAACAGTTAACTAATTGACTTATAACATTATTCGACTGCGGTGTATTTCTCAATTGCTTGATGCAAACCTTGCTTAAGGGCTGCACCTGTATCACCACCATCACCGGAAACGCGGTTTTTAATAACAGCGCGCATCGAGTCAATATGCGACTTCACAATTTCAACATGGTTGTTGGTTAATTCTGTTTTAGCGGTAGTAAATTCATATAAACTATCAGCAAAGTCTGTGATTAATGGGTAACCAAACGTACCACCCTGCCCCTTAAGGTCATGCGCAATGTGGCTTATCACTTCAAAGAATTCATGCCGCAATTCAGGCGTATCAACACAGCGACTGTGTTGTTCTGATAATTTATGAATGATGCCCTGAACCCAATCAGGATAATCTTCCGCCATTTCTTCTAACGCCGCCTCAGCCTTTGCCATCGCTTCAGCAGAAATGCCAATACCATCACCGCCACCAAGGCCAGCGCATTTATCTTTCAGTTTGTTTCTAAAGCGATAGAAACGCACTTTAATAGGACCCTTTGCTTTAGCCACGAACCACCTCCACACAATCATCTTTATCGGTTAATTTGCGACGATCTTCGCCCTTGTATGGCAAGGCTTGACGGCGACGATCTGGTCCAAAATAGCTACTATTATGCACAAATTGGCGAGGATGCTCGATGATCAGTTGCAATTTCTCACAGATACCCTGAATAGAGAAAGGCTTGGTCATAAATTCAGTAACACCCATTTCACGGGCCGTTTGCACACGTTTTTTCTCAGAATAAGCCGAAATCATACAAAATGGTACAAAGCGGTCAGGGCTATCTTTATGACGACGTACCCAACGCAATAACATCATACCATCAACCGGTGACATATCCCAATTTGAGATGATTAAATCAACATTTTGGCAGTTCGCTTTCATCGGATCTTCTTTAACGAGCTTTAGAAAATCCAACGCAGGACCACCGTGTTCTTTGGTGATAACCGTACCAACACCCAAAATTTTAAGTGAATTAATCAGCAAAGATCGTATGAACATGCTGTCTTCTACCAAAAGAACTGTGAGCCTCTCTAAATCATAATCCATAATAATTACCGCTTTAAAAATAATAACTTAAAACATATTACCAATTTAAGATAATATTACAAATAGAATTATCGTTAAAAGTTTCCACCACCTTATTGCGGATTGGGTTGTCGCTTTGGCAAGTCGAACATTTGACCCGGATAAATTAGATCGGGATCACGGATTTGATCGGCATTGTTTTGAAAGATAAGGGTAAAACGAGAGCCAGTTCCATAAACACGCCTAGCAATGTGCCATAAATTATTACCGGGACGCACCACAACCTTACCCTGTTGTTGGGTCAGATCAATTTGGTCCCCCATCATGAAAGATAATTCGATGCGCAACTGCACGTCACCCCCATCAAGAACCTGATCAATGCGAAGAAGGTGCCGCCCTGAGGCAAGCGCTTGTTGTGGTTCGACGGTCCAATAACCATCATCATTGGCTTTGGTTGATCCCCAAAACTTATTATCCAAATAAAGCACCACTTGTGAGCGCGGGATAGCCCGGCCAGAGACAACTGCTTGACCATCTTCATCATAATCAAGGGTATCAAGGGCTAAACTATCACCAATTTCACCAACGGGTGCTGCACCCGGGCGCTGTAAGACACGACTAGCACCCTGCCCATCACGCGGGGTCAGAACCGCAACCACACCTTCATCATTGCTTTCAACAAATTTTTCGCTAACAACTTGCGGCACTTCAACTACAACAACATCATCAGACATTAATATGGTGCCATCGCGCAGTTTAGAACGAATGCTTAATTCTGCTGTCCCCGGCGGCAAGGGCTCCATCAAAATAAGAACCCATTCGCCGTTCATATCAGCTGTTTCGGAACCAATAACTCTTTCATCGATCAACACTTCAACAAAACTGCCTGCTGTGGCACGTCCGGCGATGACCCCTGTCCCACCTTGTCCAATGCGAACTACGTCAAAGCTTGGATTAACTGCGACAATTTTTGGCGCAAGATCAGCACTACCATCACTCTCAGCAGGTTGCTCAATACCAAGATCAGCATCGCCTTGAGGCCCACCATCCTCTTGACCGACAAAATAAAATATCCCCACAGTTACAAGGATTAAGCCTGAGAAAACAGCCAATCGTACCAGTTTTTCTTTTTGCTCGCGATTTTCAATCACCGTCAACAACCCGTCCTGTTAAGATGTCGCCAATTTGTCATTAGACTAATGTTTCCAATAATCTAAATGATAAGTATAGTAGAAACAACCTATAACTTAGAAACTTGACAGACCAACAATAGCTTTATCATCAAACTGCATAAAAAATAGGGCAAAACAATGTCAGAGATTAAATCAATATGCGTTTATTGCGGATCAAGGAAAGGCCCCGACCATAGTTTTGTCGAAATGGCGAAAGAACTGGGGAAAGTGCTCGCCGAAAACGACATTAACTTGGTCTATGGTGGTGGTAATGTTGGTCTAATGGGCATCATTGCCAATAAAGTAATTGACCAAGGTGGAAGGGTTTATGGCTATATTCCACAACATCTTGACCGCGTTGAAATCTCTTTTACCCGTGCGACAGAAATGCATGTTGTCCCCAATATGCATGTCAGGAAGTTCAATATGTTTCGACAATCGGACGCCTTTGTTGTGATGCCCGGTGGCCTCGGAACCCTTGATGAAGTTTTTGAGATGATCACTTGGCGACAATTAGGTCTCCACACTAAACCTATCATTTTACTAAATCACAAAAATTATTGGGCCCCACTGGCTGATCTAATTGACCATGTTATTAACAACGAGTTTGCATCACCTGAAAACGCTACTTTCTTTGAACTAGTGGATACTGTTGATCAAGTTTTACCCGCCATCAAACAAATGAACGAGCGCCTCCCCTAACAACAAACATAAAAAGCTAAAAACACCCTTTAAAAGTATCGAACAAGGTGCTAGTGTTGCGCCGATTTTTGAACCCGTTCTACGCTGACTATCTAGCGTGAGCATAATAGCAACAAAAACATTATTAATAGGAATGAGGGCTTCATGAGTAAAATTAAAGTCGAAAATCCTGTCGTTGAATTAGACGGCGATGAAATGACTCGTATTATTTGGCAATGGATCCGTGAACGTTTGATCCTGCCATATCTTGACATTGATCTTAAATATTACGACCTTTCCATCGAAGCGCGTGATGAAACCGATGACCAAATCACCATTGATGCTGCTGAGGCGATCAAAAAATATGGCGCTGGTGTGAAATGTGCCACCATCACCCCCGATGAAGCGCGTGTTGAAGAATTTAACTTGAAGAAAATGTGGCGCTCGCCAAACGGCACAATCCGCAACATTCTTGGCGGTACTGTATTCCGTGAGCCGATCATCATGCAAAACGTGCCACGTTTGGTTCCAGGTTGGACCCGCCCAATTGTTATTGGTCGTCACGCTTTTGGTGATCAATATCGCGCAACCGATTTCTTGGTACCGGGCAAAGGTACTTTGACGATGAAGTTCGTGCCTGAAGGTGGTGGCGAGCCGATTGAAAAAGAAATCTTTGAGTTTCCAGAAGCCGGTGTTGCTATGGGCATGTATAACCTTGACGCCAGCATTCGCGACTTTGCTCGTGCTTGTATGAACTATGGCTTAGATCGTGGTTACCCTGTTTATTTAAGCACCAAAAACACCATTTTGAAAGCTTATGACGGTCGTTTTAAAGACTTGTTCCAAGAAGTGTTTGATGCTGAATTTGCTGACAAATTTAAAGAAGCTGGCATCACTTATGAGCACCGCCTAATTGATGATATGGTTGCTTGTGCCATGAAATGGAATGGTGCGTTTGTTTGGGCTTGTAAAAACTATGACGGTGACGTTCAGTCTGACACCGTTGCACAAGGTTTTGGTAGCTTAGGCCTTATGACATCACGCTTGATGACACCTTGCGGTAATGTGGTTGAATCAGAAGCCGCTCACGGCACTGTGACCCGTCACTATCGTCAGCACCAAGAGGGTAAAGAAACCTCCACCAATCCAATTGCCTCTATCTTTGCTTGGACGGGTGGCTTGAAACACCGTGGTAAGCTTGACGGTAACCAAGACTTGATCAAGTTCGCTGAAAGCCTTGAGCAAGTTTGTGTTGAAACCGTTGAAGCTGGTTTCATGACCAAAGATTTGGCACTATTGGTTGGCCCAGATCAAAACTGGATGACCACGCAGCAATTCTTTGCGAAAATTGACGAAAACTTGCAAGCAAAATTGGGTTAATTCGCCCTCACCTGCTTTAAACTCTATCAAAGGCACTGACAATCATTTGTCGGTGCCTTTTTTGTTATTCCCCGATCAGGCTTTCGCCCTCCGATGGAACGTGCTCAGGGCTGGCTCGGCTTTCGCCTCTATTTACGTTGTTCCCCAATCAGGCGAAAGCCGAAGCGGGAAATAACACAGAATTAAGAAGAAAATGGGCCATAGGTTTGAAGGTGCTTTTCTAAAAGCTCAACCTTATCCTCAGGCTTAATATGCCCAGAACTAATGTTTTCTGAAAGACGCTTATCGACTATATCATAAAGTCTTTTACGTAACTCTGGGCGCATGACCAATAAATGTTGAAAGTCTTGTGTTTCCAACATCATCAAACGACATGTGCCCTTAGCCACAATGGTCACATCACGATAAGTATCTTTCAACAAAGATATCTCACCAAAGAAACCACCCGAACTAATAATGATATCCTTACCATTTAGAATTGCCACAGCTTGGCCAGAGACGATAAAATAAAGCCCATCTGCCAACTGCCCTTTATGGGAAATAACCGCACCATCCTCAACCACTATGGAGCGCAATAATTTTGAAATTTCCGCAATAGTTTCAGCGTCCATACCATCAAACAAAGGAACCTTTGCGACCAGACCATAGCGAACGACAAAATCACGTCTATGAATCTCATTAGAAAAGGCCGATGCCACAATACCGATAGGAATAGCATAAAGCGCCAAGCCAAAAATCATCACAACACCGCCTAATATTTTGCCCATTGTTGTAATGGGAACGACATCACCATAGCCTACTGTGGTCAGGGTTGCTAAGGCCCACCACAGCGCTTCGGGGATTGAGCCAAATTTATCAGGCTGGGCTTTATATTCAAAATAATAACCAACCGTGGCAGCAATGAATGTTAAGCCCAACATAATTAAAAGCGTGGCAAACAAGGCGCGTCTTTCTTCGTAAATAACCCTTAGAAGCGAGACCAAGGCTGGGCTATAACGCACCAATTTCAACATGCGTAATAATCTGACAATGCGCAAAAAGCGCAGATCAACGACAGGCACCAAAAAGGCTAAATAAAAAGGCAAAACGGCAAGTAGATCAATGATTGCCATCGGTGATTTAATATAATTCCAGCGAACTTTTAGCGCAGAAATTCCTGATCGGTGATGCCCTACCGTGGAAACCCAAACGCGGGCTAAATATTCAACCGTAAAAATCATCACTGACAGAATATCGAATAAATGAAGATAGTAGCCGTATTGAGCATTAAATTCAGGCACCGTTTCAAGCGCAACAGCGGCAACATTGGCCAGGATAAGACCAATCATAAACCAGTCAAAGGCAGCGCCTAAGCGGTTACCATAAACGCCCATTTCCAATATATCATGAATTTTATACTTGAAATTTTGAAGCATCACCGCCACTCCCACACCATGTGTAAGAGTGACGATTAATGATCAATTATGCAAGAGCTTTTCTGATCGCCTCAATCGCATCAGCAGCACCATCGCCGTCAGGGCCACCTGCTTGGGCCATATCAGGGCGACCGCCGCCGCCTTTGCCACCAACAGTTGCCGCACCTACACGGACCAAATCAACCGCGCTGATTTTATCGGTTAAATCATCGGTGACACCAACCAACACTGCGGCTTTTCCATCATTCACCGCAATTAAAGCAACGACACCGCTACCCAATTGCTTTTTGGCATCATCAGCAAGACCACGTAAGTCTTTTGGTGAAACACCATCCAACACTTGACCCAGATATTTTACACCATTTATCTCAACCGCTTCAGGCCCTGAATTAGCCCCCTGACCACCACCAAGAGCAAGCTGGCGTTTCGCATCAGATAATTGCTTTTCAAGAGATTTCCGATCTTTCATCAAACCCTCAACGCGGGCCGGAAGATCAGCAACACCTGACTTAAGAAGACCGGCTAGACCTTTGACCAAGGCATCTTGATCATTCAGATACGACATTGCTCCACGCGCAGTTTTTGCCTCAATACGGCGCACCCCAGAGGCAACAGCACTTTCAGAGGTAATTTTGAACAAACCAATATCACCTGTTCTCGTAACATGGGTACCGCCACATAGCTCAACGGAGTAATTACCATGGCTGCTGGCTTTATCTAGACCCATAGAAACAACACGCACCTCTTCTCCATATTTTTCACCAAACAAAGCCAAGGCACCAGCCTCTTGGGCGGCATCTGGCGTCATCAAGCGCGTAGAAACCCCTTCATTTTGGCGGATCATGTCATTAACAATCTCTTCGACAGAGGCAATCTCTTGCTCTGACAATGCCTTTGGATGACTAAAGTCAAAACGCAGATAATCAGGATGCACTAAAGAGCCTTTTTGAGTGACATGCTCACCCAATACACGGCGCAGAGCTTCGTGCACAAGGTGCGTGGCTGAGTGATTAGCTTTTAAAGCTGAACGGCGATCGCCATCAACTTTTAAATCACCAACTTCACCTTCACTAATGGTACCGTTTGTAACCGTGCCAATATGAACATGCATGTCACCTAATTGTTTCTTCGTATCAGAAACCGCAACCGCACCGCCTTTTTCAAAGCTAACAATGCCTGCATCACCCATTTGACCACCAGATTCACCATAAAAAGGTGACTGGTTAAAGATCAAGGCAACCTCGTCCCCTTCTTTAGCAGAGGTAACAGGATTACCATCGACAATAATGGCTTTCAAAAGACCTTCGCCTTGTTCGTTGTCATAACCTAGAAAGTCAGTGGCGCCATGCTTTTCACGTAAATCAAACCAAACCGCATCAGTTGCCGCCTCACCTGAACCAGCCCATGCCGCACGGGCAGCTTCTTTTTGTTGCTGCATACAGGTTTCAAAGCCTGCCGTATCAACAGTCATGTTTTTACCGCGCAGGGCATCTTCGGTTAAATCTAGCGGAAAACCATATGTATCATACAGCTTGAAAGCGGCTTCTCCAGACAGTGCCGCACCCTCTGGCAGGTCAGAGACCTCGTCATCCAACAACTTCAGGCCGCGATCCAATGT
>CAKZLM010000104.1 GCA_937126915.1 uncultured Alphaproteobacteria bacterium | reverse complement strand
GACAATGGGGGGATACATCCATATCCGGACACAGACTTGCTGTTGTGCTGGACCACCTTGCCCACCAGATAGGCCTACCACGCGAGATTGTTCTCGACAATGGTCCCGAACTGACCAGCAAGGTTATGTTCCTGTGGTCACAGAAGACAGGCGTAAAGCTGAGCCTCATTCAGCCTAGAAAGTCAATTCAAAATGCTTTCTGTGAGAGCTTTAATGGCACGTTCTGTGACAACTGCCTAAACCAGCATTGGTTCACCAGCCTGAGAGAGGCAAGATTAATTATCGAAGAATGGAGACAACATTACAACAAAGAAAGACCACATAGTTCACTGGGGTATATCCCGCCAGAGGCCTTTGCCAAACAGCAAGATAAGCTACAGGCAAACTGCTTCCAGTTGCCTACGGCTCCTTCCGCTAACTTACCTGTAGCAGAAAAGATCGTGGCATGATAAACATCAATTTCCTAACTGAAAGAGCGGCCCTGATCACGGGGAAAGGTCAGAACCGCCGATCAAGACACTTGTTTCATTGATGTTGTCGACACAGGCGTTGGCATCGTACCTGAATATCAGGCCAATCTCTTTACAAAATTTGAACGCTTTGGTGATCAAAACCAGCCAGGCACGGGTCTTGGTTTGGCAATTGCAGAAAGCTTATCAAGTTAGTGGATGGTGACATTGTGGTGTATAGCCAAGTTGGGTCTGGTAGTAAATTTACCCTGAAATTACCTTATGATGCCAGCCTGAAACAAGTTAATATCATCAATGAGATTGGTGTGCCAGAAGGTGGTGATAATGAGGCCATCAAGGGCATGACCGTTTTAATTGTCGATGACAATGAGATTAATCGGATGGTTATTTCTGCAGCCCTTAAAAAGTGGGATGTTGAATATGTCGAGTGTTCTGCTGGTCAAGAAGCGATTGATTTTATGAAAAGTTACAAATCGGTGCTGGTTGATATCATCCTTATGGATATCAATATACCCGAGATGACTAGATTAGAGGCATTGCAAGCGATCCGGGACTTAAAAACAGAATTTAAAGTTCTGCCAATCTATGCTGTGACAGTTAATTCTGATAAAGCCGATGTGGAAGTTTATATTAAAAAGTGGGTTCACAGGGTATGTAGCCAAACCCCTTGATATAGCCCTGTTGAAGTCTTGCCTTACCATTCATTCAAAGGCAAATGTTTAAACTATCCTTTTTAAGGGTGTGCTAAATTAAAAATGTACTTTTAATAAAAAGCTGGCGGCTAATTGGTTGGTCTTAAAGCTGTCGCTACTTTTAATGCCGAATTTATTAGTCCAAAGATCCACCTCAGTGCCAAGCCAAAGTTTGCCGGGGCGAACATTAATCGCCTTTCCTAGGTCCCATTTTATTTGAGGGACAAAATGCCAATTGGCATTTTTAGGGCCCCAGCCAAACACATAATCCGTGAAGCCATCGATTACAAAGTTTTGATCGCCAATGATGAAAGGCCTTCGCCAAGAAATGGTTGCCTGCATATCCTCAAAACCAGCGCCTAGTGAGGTGTCCTTGCGGGCATATAGGTTGACATTAAAAAAGGCAAAGCCATCCAGCTTTAAAGAGGTGCCAAGGCCTAACAAGAGAGCTTCTGTTCCACCACGGCCACGTTCATAATTGCCGGCAATTGAAAAGTCGCCAAAAAGGGAATTGTCGCTCAGTGGAACAAGTCCGGTTTTGGTCAGGCTAAGGTTAGGTGAAACTTCACCATACCAACTGCTGCCTTGATTGGGATTGTCGTAATAATCAAGATAGTCAAAAAACATGAAAAGATTGCCAAAACTCCACCCTGAGGCATGTTCTAGGGTGTATGCAGCAGCCTTATTACCAGTAACTTTAAAGTTCCCGCCTTGCAATACGGTTAAGCTGTTATCAGAAAATAGCAATATATCATCAGCCATGCTTGATGTGGCAGAAAAGCTACAAGAAACAGTAGCTATAGCGGCTGTAAGGGTGCGAATAAAAGACATCAGACTATCCTATCTTACATTAGGGATGTTCTTAAGTGCTTATTGTTAAACAAAAAATATCAACATACAAGAAAGGTTTTATGATAGTTTTTTGACGCTTGTTATTTTAATCAACTTTAAAGGATTTTGTGCTATAGGATGGGGCTTAAGTAGTCTTAAGTTGTGATAAATCAAAAACAATAATGATGTGTTTGCCTCTTGTAACTTAACCAAAATCACATCTTACGATTATGATTGTACGGGTGCTATGTTCTTAGATATCTATACCCTTCGTTGGGTGGCGGTTGTTTTTTATGCCGTTTTCTTTGTCTTAATGCTGTTATTGTGGCGTAGAAACCTTGATTATAAAGGTTGGCGCTTTTGGATGGGCTTTACGGTTTTAATCACTGTTGAAGCAGCCCTTTCGGTTGATCCTGCCATTCGCACCCATCCGATCATTACCTATTTTGGTAATGCAATGACGGTGTTTGGGTATTATTTCCTATTGATCGGGTGTATACGCTTTACAGGCACTAAGTTTCCCAAGAAAATATTATGGGCCTTAGCCGGAATAATAGTATTAACCAGCACTGTAGGCTATTTAGAAGCGGTTCCGAGAGGTCTAAGAATATGGGGCAATATTAGCTTTATTGTGGTTGCACTTGCTTTGTCATTAACAATCATTGCCCACTGGCGTGGCGTGAAATATCCAATTGTTCGATACTTTCTGGTGTTTTGGATGGCGACCCATTTAGTCGCTTTTGTTATTCGAGTGGCGGTGGCATTAAGTGCCAATGGTGATGTTTCAGCCTTTTATAATTCATGGACATTGCTGTTTTTGGTATCGTCCAATGCCTTCATTTTGATGGGCATTCATTTGCTGGTAACAGGCAGACGGCGTGAGCAATTAGAACAAGAAATTACAGGCCGCCTTGAGGCCGAGGTAAGTGCCGTTAAAGCAATGGAAATGGCTGATGTGGCGAATGAGGCAAAGTCACGGTTTTTGGCTAATATGTCGCATGAACTTAGAACCCCTTTAAACGCGATCATCGGGTTTGCTGACATTTTAAAAAAACACGAAGGCGCTGAAAAACACCCAGACACAACGGAATATCTCACCTATATTCAATCCAGTGGTGATACCCTATTGCGCCTTGTTAATGATGTATTGGACTTTGCTAGCTATGAAGTTGGTGAAGTTCAAGTCCACCCCGTTAAAACCGATATTGTAGCCTTATCAGAAGAAATTGTCAGAATGTATAAGCCTCTGGCTAAAAATCGCCAAATTGATGTGCAATATGTTGATCATGGTATTGTAGATGTTGAGGTTGAGATCGACCCGCTGCGTTTGAAACAGGTGATAGGCAATCTTATTACTAATGCCATTAAATATGGTCGTCAGGGCGGATATGTGCGCTTAGAGTTGAAACAAGAGAAAAACAAAATTCTGCTGTATGTAATAGATAATGGCATTGGTATTTCAGAAGAAAAAATTGATGAGATATTCAAGCCCTTTAATCGCGCAGGTAAAGAGGCTCTTGCTATTGATGGTATGGGGCTAGGACTATCCATTTCCCGATATTTAGCCCGGGTGATGAACTGTGAAATTGGGGTTAAATCAATCCATGATAGGGGGTCTGAGTTTTGGGTCAGCATGCCCCTAAAATAATCCCATAGAAAAAGCCACTATCCATCACGATGGTGGCTTTTTTCTTTCACGCAGAAAATTACTCTGGAGGGTTCTGCAACAACACCGATGCGGCAATGGCAATGCCCTCTATAAAGTTGCCTAGGCGAATGTTTTCGTTGGGCGCATGTTGATTATTGTCAATGTTCACGGTTGGAATGCCGACCGCAGGAATACCCAATGTTTCAACAAAAGGTGAAATAGGGATCGACCCGCCTGATGTTCTAATTAAAATAGGTTCCTCGCCATAAAGGTCCTTCATGGCTTGGCGGGTTAATAACCCCGGTTCGGCATCAAACGGTGTGCGGTAAGCGCCATATGAGATGATCGAGGTAAATTTCACCAAATGTGGCAGGCTCATACGTTCTTCTTTGCTGGGGTCATGATCAATGACATTGTAACCAAGCCCTTCGATATGATTTTTAACCAAGCTGATTAGGCGTTCAGGATTGCTTTCTTTCACCAAGCGAATGTCAATTTCAGCAATGGCTTCCGCAGGAACAAGAGTGCGAACCTCATTACCCACTTTTAAGGACTGAAGTCCACGAATATTAAGGGATGGATATTGCACCGCTAGCTGCAAGCTCTCTGCCACACTATCAGGTTTAGCAATTTGTAGATGATCGTGAATGGCATTAATGTCATCAGGTACGGCTTCTAGAATTTTCTTAGTTTCTTCGCTAATAGTTATGCCATCATAAAACCCAGGAATGGTTATGCGGCCATTCATGTCTTTCATGCTGCCCAGCATTTTGGTTAAGGCAAAGGCGGGGTTGGGCGCATAATTGCCATAATGGCCACTGTGTTGAGGCAAGATGGGGCCATAGGCCTTCAAGGTTATGGTGGCAATGCCACGGGCACCAAATTTCAATGTTGGTGCATTAGAAGAGTGCGGTGGCCCATCAAAGATAAGCAACATATCAGCGGCTAATAGGTCTTTGTAGGTTTCAACTGCACCGGGCAGGTGGGGGGAGCCATTTTCCTCTTCAGTATCGACAACCACTTTTAAATTGTAACCGGGGGCCAGACCTGCAGCGTCAAGGGCGCTAAGTGCCATAAGAAATTGAGTTACAGGCCCTTTTGAATCAGAGGCAGAACGCGCAAATATGCGCCAATCAGGGTTTTTCTCTCTCTTTAAATTATCCCAATCAATGATAGTCCAGCTGCCATCTGCCTGCTGTTCTTTTAAAACAGGTTTATAGGGGCTTTCTTGAAACCATAGGCTGGGATCGGTAGGTTGACCATCAGCCTGTAAATAGATTAGCGCCGTTTTGCTGGCATTTGGCACCATACGCGTGGCATATAAAAGTGGGCTGCCACCGGTGTCTAATACCTGAGTTTCAAAAGAGCGTGCTTTAAATTCATTGTCTAAAAAGGTGACTAGCTTTGCAATATCATCTTGATAAAAGGTGTCATTCGGTAGGCTTAAAATATCATGATATAATTGCAGCGCTTGATCTGTGTGAGGGGCGGTGATGGCCCTAATTTGGTCACCTTTTAGGTCATTGGCGTTTGCCGCAGAGATAGATGTGGTGGCCCCAACAAAGCAAAGCGCCAAAAGTGAGGCCGTAGATTTTAGGTTTTTAAGCAAAGACATGTCTTTTCCCCCAAGCAAATTTCTTTGGCGTTAAGATAGGGGCTGGAGGAAACAAATGTCAATTGCAATAGGCTTATCGATCAGCCAATTTATAACCAAAATATCCAGTTAGGGTTGCTGTGGTGGTGATGACCACGCCCCAAATCAGATCAATGATGGTAATATCAAGAGGGAAGTTAGCCATTACCGCATAATTGGTTAAGTCATATGTAGCATAGGCCGCAAAACCATAAATGGCCCCCATCAGAGCAGTGCGCTTTAAGCCCTTTTCAGCATTCGGGGCAACCACCAAAATTAGTATGGCTAGGGTGTAGGTGATGTAAAATAAGACAGCAGGCGTCATCAAAAAATCATCGCGTAGCAAGGACCCCATTGAGGCGCGGTAAGTATCAATGGCTAAATAGCCGAGCCACATGGTGTCCATCGCCATAAAGCCTATAACAATGCCGATATATGCAAAAAGATGTTTTTTCATGAGCCAGCTGCCCTCCATAAAGTGTTTAAGGTTCTACGAAGGGCAGGGCGTTAATGGATCATTTGGCCTATTTTAATAGCCAATCGCGACAGCCACATTCAGCAGCACCAATGAGATCACTATGAAGGCCGCCCACAGGGGCAAGATAAATTTGGCCCAATGCCCCCAGCTGACCTGTGCAGTGGCTAAATAGGCTAGCAAGGTACCAGATGTGGGCGTTAACATGTTGGTGACACTGTTACCAAACAGGAAGGCCAGTACCGTGGTTTGTGATGAAACCCCCGTAATTTGTCCAATAGGGCCAAGAATGGGCATGCTAACCGCTGCTTGCCCTGAGGTGGATGGGATCAAAAAGTCCAGCATTAATTGTGAGAAGAACATGCCACTGGCAGCAATGGCAGGGCCACCATCACCAATCATCGAGGTAAGGTTATAAACGATGGTATCTAATATGCGGCCTTGCTGTAAAACCACAGAAACGGCGGTGGCGACCCCAATAAGGAAGGTGGCCATTAAAATTTTCTTCATGCCCGCCACAAAGGCGTCAGCCGCCGCATTGGGACCAAGGCCACTGAACGCGGTTAAAAGAATGCATAGGAAAATATAATAGGCAGTTAGGGCTTCATGCTTCCATTGCCATGTGCTGGAGGCATAAACCAAAAAGGCAATGCCAATGACCAATATCCATAACATGGCAGATTGTCGCCAGGTTAATTTATCGCCGCTAATATCAAGCGAGACATCATTATTATAGCCAGATCTTTTAATCACCCAAAGCATGAAGGCGATTCCCGCCGCAAGATAAACCAAATAGGCAGCAAAGCGAAAGCCAAGGCCAGAAAAAATAGGCAGCCCCAAAAGCGGCTGTGCAATGGTTAGGGGCAGTGGATTGGTAACCGATGCGATATAGCCAATTTTGACGGCCACGGTAACAATCGCAAGGCCCATTATGTTGGACATGCCCATACGATTTACCATGGCGACCATAACGGGGATGATCAAAAGATATTCAGAGGCCAGCCCCAAGAATGTACTACCAGCTGAGAAAATGATCATTAATCCCGGCACCAGTACATATACATTACCTTTAACAAGAGATAAGAGACGCTCTAACCCCACGTCAATGGCCCCAGTTTGTTTGATAATGCCAAACATGCCGCCAATGGTCAGAACCATGAAAATTAAGCCAGCACTGCGCTCTAATCCCTCTGGGATCGACAAGAGAACACCAATAAAACTAACGGGCTGTGCTGTTTCATCTGAAAGGTCGGCATGATCTGTGGCGAACAGGGAAGAAAAGCTAACATCCTTTTCCACCAAGCCAAAGCTGTCAGGGACCACAAGGCGGCCTTCGCGCTGGTAGCTGCCACTATCGACAAAATAGGTCATGGCGGCGGCTAAAAATAAAATGCCCAACAAAATGATAATGGGGTTTTGGGTGCGGCGTTTTTTAGGCTCAGGCTGTTGGTGGTTTAATTCCACTTCAATGGTTTTTTCATGGCTCATAGTATGCTTACCCTTCCCCCAAAGGATGTGACCTCCGCAATGTGGCTCACATTTGTTGTTTAATAAAAGTTATGATCTGATCACTCAGGTGGGTCAAATCTTTTTTGAAATTATCATAATTATCATTGGGCTTAAATTCAGCCTCATTCATATAAACCGCTCGATTTATCTCAATTTGAATGGAATGTTGATTAATATTCGGCTTGCCATAATGCTGGGTTATATAACCGCCTTTATAAGGATCGTTTCTAGAAACGCTATAACCCAAATCTCGCAAGGTGTTCTCAACCAAATCCGTAAACTCTGGATGGGCGGACGTGCCGTCTAAGTCGCCCAAAACAAAGTCTGGGCGCGGCTTGCCATTGTCAATATTCATGGCGTTACCGCGTGACTTCATCGAATGGCAATCAATGTGCCAGACATTGCCATACTGCGCTCTAAAATCGGCTAGTAAATCTGACAGTGCATTGTGATAAGGCGTGTGATAATGATCCTTACGCATCATTACTTGCCTGGCGGTTAGGGGCTTTTCATACATCAAAATGCCGGGTAGGGCATATTTCCTGATCAAGGCCATACCACGCTCACAATAAACCGTTGGCTTGCACTCGAAGGGTAAGGTGCCGTCAATATCAGCAGGGTCAATGTCATCTGGGGCGCGATTAGGATCGATATAGGTGCGTGGAAAATTGGCGTGTAATAAGGTTGCGCCATTGTTGACTGCGGGAGACCATAAATCTTCCACAAAGGCATCCCAAGCGGTCATCAATTTTTGCTGCGGAACAGGCGAGACAAAGTCATCAGGGAATTGGGTGCCACTGTGTGGTGAATCAAAAACCAAAGGCAGTTTTAAATCTGCTGGTGGCTCCATAATGTTAAAGGCAGAAACAGTCGCCATAAGACCCTCTTATCAAATGTAATGAAACAGCCGTGCCTAAGACTTAGACCTTTTTTTCAGCTAAATGGCAAGCGACAAATGATGCGGTGGTTTTCGCTATTAGCCACCATCAGATGGGCTTTTGTTGGCAACCGTTGCCCAATACAGGGTGTTTTGACGCTCAAAGTTTCGTTGGTTTAAATGCAGCAACTCTTCATACTCATCATGGCTTTTTAAATGAGATAAAATCGCACTATTCTCCATACCCGGCATGTAATCGCCTTGCGCTAACCATTCATAGGCGCGAGAAACAGCATCGTCTGGGCGACCATCAATGATGGCAAAGGCGACAAGGGTATAAAGACTGCACGGGCATAAATAACCATATTTTACTTGGTTGTCAGTGCGATTTCGGCATTCTTCTATAGCTTGGCTTATGTCAGCATCAATACCCGTATATTGTATGGCTTCAATGAACTTAAAGCTGCAATTGGTTTTCCATGGGTAATTAAGTTTATCAGCATGGGCGATGCTTTCTTTTAAAATAGCGCTTAACTGATCTTTGTCACCTTTAAAGCGATAATAATCTATGGCGGCATAAAAATAGCTTTCACGGTGTGGGCCTTTTAAAATATCTTGCAACTTACTAACAGCCTCTTCAGGCCAACCCATCAGATGTCCATAATCAAGCTCAATATAATCATAGCCTTTGGTAAGAGCCGCTTCATAATCTCCTATGTAAAACAACATCCATGCTTCCATGTCCTTTAACCATGGGTCATCGGGGTGATGTTTTAGGCCTTCTTTTGTGGCTTTAATAGCCTCTACAAATTGGGCGTGGGCAGAAAAGTTGGTGATATAGGCGCGGTAGGCCGATTGGTCATGTGGGCGCAATTCAAACATGCGATCAATGATACGGTTGGCGTCTTCTTGACGGCCAAAACTGCGATAATCAAACGCCAATTCACGGCTAATTTCTAGCGACATTGGGTCAAGTGCATAAGCCTTTTCACGGTCTGCCAGCATTGCCTTGAAATTATTTAGGCTGAAATGCAAATCAGCCCGCCACAAATAAGCTTGGGCATAATTAGGGTTTAGTTGAAGGGCACGATCAAAATAAACCTTGGCATCATCGTAATTATAGCGCCTTAAGTCATAAAGGGCCTTAATGGCATGAACTTGGGGTAAGTTCGGGGCTAGCTCTAAGCTTCTTTTAAGGTGCATATTGGCGATGCTGTCGGTCTTTTTGGAGGCCTCGGTTTTTTTGTCCCACTCTGACAAACGCTCAATTTCTAACATCGCTAGAACCTGATGAACGCGGGCAGAGGCAAAGTCAGGATCAATGGCGATGGCTTCTTCAAATTTGGCATTGGCGGCGATAAAGTCAGCCATGGTTTGGCCAGCCATGCGCTCTTTACCAATTAAATAATGGTTATAGGCATCAACATCGGCTTTTAAGGTGGCTGTTGCTTGTGCCTCTTCACCCAGCAAATGTACCTTAAGCGATGTTAGAATAGAGGCGGCAATCTCATCTTGAACAGCAAATATATCAGACATGTCACGGTCATAGGTTTCTGACCAAATATGATAACCATCATTAACATTAATTAACTGTGCAGTAATGCGAAGAGTGCCGCCAGCCTTACGAATTGATCCTTCAAGAACGGTACTAACATCTAACTTTTGACCAATATTGCGGATGTCTTCTTCGCTACCATAAAAGGCAAAGGAAGAAGTGCGTGCTGCCACTTTCATATTGTTGGTTTTTGCCAATAAGTTAAGAATTTCCTCTGCAATACCTTTGGAGAAATATTCCTGATCCTTGTCTGGGCTGAAATCTTCAAACGGCAACACAGCAATGGACGGGGTGGCATTCGCTGTTAGAATGGGGCTTTCTGTTACCTCACTGGGTCGCAGTAAAAGAAATGCAACGGCAATGGCTAAGATGCCAATGATGCCATATTCTAGCTTCTTGCCTGTATGATGGGTGATGGATTCATCAATATCCACTTCTTTGGTGCGCTTCATGCCTTCAGGGGTTAATTCAAACGCCCATGCAAAAATCAAGGCGACAGGAAAGCCAATCATCAATAATAAAGTAACCAGCCGTGTGGTCCATTCCGGTAGCAATAACGCTGGCGCTAGTGTGCTAGCGATTTGAATAATTAGCCATGCCGCAACCAAATACATGATTGCCACACGAAAGACATTGCGTCGCTTTAACTCATGAAAAAAATTCATATACACTCCCCATATGCCCGCATGTTAGCATAAATATCTGTAATTAACATGTAATTTTTACAAGCCTTGCCTTGTAGAATCGTTAGAGCCAATTTGTTGACTGGTGGCGCTTTTTTTGATGGTTCCTTTATAAGGTAATTCCAAAATTGCGGGGTTATTTTTTAAGGCTTAGAATAATCCCGGATAGAATAATCCCGCTTGATATTAGGGTGGTTGCGGTTAGGGTCTCCCCTAGAAAAAAGAGCCCTAAAATGGCGGTAAGAACAGGGACCGATAATTGGCTAATTCCTGCCGTTAAGCTGCTTAAATGAGGCAAAACTTTATACCACAGCACATAACCTAAGCCAGATGTGATAGCGCCAGATAGCAGCGCCGCGACTAATGCTTTGGCCGAAGTATCTAATAGACTAGGGCCAGTTAAAACAAACAGTAATGGCGTTGCTAAAAGGGCTGCGATGATAAAATTGTCCCGTGTTGCTGTTATGGGGGCTGTCGCTTTCTTGCCTAATGCTGTGTATATCCCCCATGAAAAGCCAGCTACCATCATTAAACATGCGGCGATAGGATCTGGGGCCTCAAGTTTAGGCGATAACAATAGGATTAACCCTGCAAGGGCGACAAGCATGCCAGTAACCTGATAGTTGCTGACAGGCTGCTTTTGTATCAGGGTGAAAATGAACAAGGTCAATTGTACGGTGGCAAACAGGATGAGGGCGCCCGTGCCAGCAGATAAATCAATATAAGCCAGTGAGAAGGGAACCGCATAAAACAACAATGCCAAACCCGCCCGACGATCAGATTTGGGCGTTGAGGCATCGACATTTTTTATGGCAGCTTCGCAGTTTTTAGTGGCTTCTAGTTTAGGTTCAGCAATTTGTGTTGTAGTAGTTAAGACCCCATTTTGTCGGTGCTTTATGGCGCAAAAAGCCCATAAAAACAAAGCACCAGCCATAAGACGAATGACTGAAAATTGGATGGCATCCATTGACTGCACATCTAAGGCATAGCGATTAAGTAATGAATTGCCCGCAAAGGCCATTAAAGCCAAAAAGGTGGTGATAAAGATAGTTGCCTTTTGGGGGGCTAGGTTGCCTTCCTCATTCATTATCAGCAGCTGCCTTAAATAACTCAGGGATAAAACGCATCATACGGCGATAATCAGCTTGGTTTAGGACCACCGCAGCCACCGACATTTTAAGGTCTGGTGCATAAAAGGCGGATGTGCCCCAAAATCCTGAATGCTGAAAATAACTGATATCATCCACTTTGCCGGGGAATAGACCTAGGCGATATTTATCAGGCTCAGCTAGTTGCTCGGCGCTGGTCATAAGGGCAAGGGTTTCAGGGTTTTTAAAGACCTTGCCATTAAACAGGGCTTGGTAAAAGTGCGCCATGTCTTCAACGGTGCTGAGTAATCCACCACCACCATAGCTGTCGAATGATGCGTGAATATTATAGCCATCGCGTGGCCCTAAAAACTGATGGGCGCGGGGCTTGGCGTCTTGTGGTGTGGTTTCTGATATTTCCCACCATGTGTTATTGAGGCCATTATCATCAAAGTTCAGATATTGACGAACAGCAATCGCCAGCGGCAGATTGCTAGCCTGCTCAATGATATGACCTAGCAACAGATAGCCACTATCAGAATATTGAAATTTTTGGTTGGTGGGCCACAAAGGGTCACCCCATTCGACCAGCTTTTGAAGTTGCTCTTGGCGTGTCCATTGATGGTTTGGTGTGTCTGCCAAGGCCTTCATATAATTTGGGGTGGCGGCATGATCAAAAAAGCCTGCACTATGGGATAATAGATGGCGTAGAGTTATCTCATTGGTTTGATAGCCATCTGCTTTCAAAAGATCATTATAGGTGCTGCTGATATAGCGATCCATTGTGTGGTCAATATCAAGCATACCTTCTTCGTGCAGCCTTAATACCGTTGCTGCAACATAGGTTTTGGTGTTGCTGGCAATGCGAACGGGGGTGTCGGTGGACATGGCGGTTTGGCTAGCGTCATCTGCCATGCCAATGGCGTGACCATAGCTGTTAGTGTTTTTTTGGTCTATCACATATACCGCCATGCCACGCATGTTATGTTCATTAACCAACGCTTCTAACTTTTTCGTTAAGGCTTGTTGGTCCGCCATAGCAGGGTTAACAGCAAGGACGAAGAAAAGCATAAAGCCTTTGATAAGCGCTTGAGCGATGATTGTTTGTGACATGGCTGTTCCCCCGCATGAGATGTTTTTATTATCCTAACATAACCCCAGAAAAATAATTTTGGCAATCAAGAACAAGATGTCTTACAGTCTTGGAAAGATAAGTTGAGTTTTTTGAGAGGGGATTTCATGATCAGTCGTCGTGGGTTTATAAAAACAACAGCAGCAACGGCTATATCAGCGCCGTTAATGGCGAAGGCAGCCAAACCGATAAGCCAAAACAGTGCCGATGGTGGTGCCAGCGATGAGGCCTATTGGCAAGATGTGGCCAGTCATTTTCCAACCACGGATGGTGTTATTAACCTAGAAAATGGTTATTGGGGCATCATGGCAAAACCAGTTTTGGATGACTATCAAAAATGGACCGAGCAGATTAACTTTCACAACACCCATTATGCCCGCAATAAATTTTATGATGACATGCAGGGGGTGATGCAAAAGGTTGCGGCCTTTATGGGGGTTGATGTTGACGAAATTGCCTATACCCGCGGCGCAACAGAAGCGCTGCAAAACCTAATCGCAGGTTATAACCAGCTTCAACCGGGGGATGCGGTTCTTTATGCTGACCTTGATTATGGTGAAATGAAAATAAACATGCGCTGGTTGGAACAGTATCGCGGCGTTGAGGTGATTAAAATTAATATCCCCGAGCCAGCCACAAAAGATAATGTGTTGGCCGTTTACCAGAAAGCGTTTGAGCAGCATCCCAACATTAAAATGGCTTTACTCACCCATGTGAATAACCATACGGGACTGTTGATGCCGATTAAAGAGATTAATCAATTGGCAAAACAGCACGGCATTGAAACCATCTTAGATGCGGCCCATTCCATTGGTCAGGTGGACTTTGATGTGCGTGATTTGGGGTCCGATTATATCGGCTTTAATTTTCATAAATGGATTGGGGCGCCAGTTGGCTGTGGTATCATGTATATCAAAAAAGATAAGATTAGCCACATTGACACCTATATGGGCGAGCCAGACCATGGTCGCATTCAAAACCGTGTGGTTACAGGCACCACCAATTTTGCCGCGGTTTTAACCATGCCTAAAGCGATTGACTTTCACCAAGGCATTACCAGTGCCCGCAAGCAAAAGCGCCTGAAATATTTGCGTGATTTATGGGTAAATGAAGTACGCGACCTTGAGCAAATTCAGGTTTTGACACCCAATGATGATGATATGGTGGCGGCTTTAACGTCCTTTCGTATAAGGGGCGCTGTGACTACCGAAGAAAATAATGCCTTGGTCAAGCGACTGTTAAATGACTATGGCATCTTATCAGTGCGCAGAACGGCCCCCGCCTTGGGCGATTGTGTGCGTATCACGCCATCCCTTTATAATGGACCTGATGATGTTTATGCCTTGGCAAAAGCATTGCGTGATATTGTCATATAAAAAAGGCTTGTAAAAAAGGCTTGTTTTTATAAGTGGTTATTCTGTAACCTAGATCTATTCATGTTAGTTTTTGAGGGAGGGGAGCATGATCAATAAATTAGTAACTGTGGCTTTAGTTGCGGCTTTTACTGTGCCAATGACATTTTCGGCAGAGGCGATGCAAATTGCAGGTCGTAATCGTAAAAACCCAGAGGCGCAAAAAGTGTTTTTGAACGCTGAGGTGTTTATTGGTGCCGCGGCCAAATGCGAGAATGTGGAAGGAGATAAATTGGAAGAGCTGCGCGAGACCGCGCAAAAAGCTTTTAAGAAGATGAAATACCGTGCCATTGAAAAGCGTAATCCAAAGCAATATGCGGCGTTTGTAGAGCAAATGTCAGCCAATGAAAACATGTGCGAAAGCGTTGGCTCTAACATTGATGCTTTTACCAAAGTTTTGGCAAGCGCCAGTCGTCGTCGCTAAAAGGCAGTTCCGTATCTGGAAGGGGCTATCATGTATCAATCACGCACAGTTGAGAGCAATCAAAATGGTGTGCATGAAAACTTAAAAGCCCAGGTCGAAAAACATTTAACCAAACCATTTAAAAAGCCTGTTGCTGAACATACCCAGCAGGCTTTTTCGCTGTTTGAAAAGACTTATAGCTCATGTGGACGTGATCATCTTATCTTAGACGCCTGTTGTGGTGTTGGGGATAGCAGCCGAAAAATAGCGCGCATGTTTCCGGATCATTTTGTGGTCGGTGTTGATCGTTCAGAAAGCAGGCTTAGCCGTCAACGCGGCGATGAAAGCAGTATGGAAGCACTTGATAATTTGTTGCTGCTGCGGGCAGATTTGATGGACTTTTATCGTTTGTTATTAGATGGTGGGTATCGCTTAGATCGTCATTATTTGCTGTATCCAAACCCTTATCCGAAGGCCGCGCAAATTGGCAAGCGCTGGCATGGCTCACCTGCCTTTCCATCCATAGTGGCCCTTGGCGGCAAGTTGGATGTTCGCAGTAATTGGTCTATTTATATCGAAGAATTTGCTGAGGCTTTATCCATCGTTGGTCTGTCAGCACAAAATAGTGAATATGTGCCAAATGAAGGTGACTATTGGACCATGTTTGAAAAGAAATACCACCAAAGTGGGCAACAGCTGTGGCAACTAACCTGTGATTTGGTTGGGGAGAGAACGTAATGCTAGCAGAAACAATTGAGGCCGTGGTTTTAGCTGGCTTTCCGATGTTTTTAATCACTTATGGTTTGTATCAATGGAGTTTGAAAAAAGACATTATTCCACCAGACCCAGAGAATTCAGATTTAAGGCAACGCCTTAAAAAGGTGCGCACAAACAATAAAAAGAAAAAGATCAAGACAGGCAGCATGTTTCACGACAAATGGTTTAGCTTTGGCGGTGGTTTTTACGGCTTGATGGCGTTTTTGACTTATCTGGTCATTGAGGGGGGCGAGGTCATTGACTTTATTCAAAATTTCAATGGTATTTTGGATTTTATTGAGCGTATCAATGTTTCAATGATCGTGAATTTCTTCATCGAAAGCATTAAAAATTTTGTCGCAGCTATGGTGTGGTTTCTGTATTGGGGCGATGCCATCGACACCAACCGCCCGTTCCTGTGGCTGGGGGTTACTTACTTGGGCTATTATTTAGGCATACATCGCGCTGCAAAAGTTTCTGCCATAAAAGGTTTAGGATAAAATAACATCAACAAACCTGACCGCAGGCATGGCCTGATGCCCAAGCCCATTGGAAGTTAAAGCCGCCCAAATGGCCGGTTACGTCCAAACATTCACCAATGAAATAAAGCCCTTTTTGGTGATTGCTCTCAAATGTTTTTGAAGAAATTTCAGCTGTATCAACACCGCCGACGGTAACCTCTGCAGTGCGGTAGCCCTCAGTGGTTACAGGTTTTGTTTGCCATTGATGAATGCGGTTAGCCACTTGCTGAAGGTTTTTATCGGAACTATCAACGACCTTAGCACCCAAATTAACCGAAATATCATGAACCAAGTCATCGACCAATTTGTTGGGCAAATAATCCTTCAATATACCCGCCACGGTTTTGGCTGAGTTGGCGTTTTTGGCTGATTTGAAAGCATCCATCAGGTCATATTTGGGTAAAAGGTTAATGGTTACGCTGTCGCCCTCATGCCAATAGCTGGATATTTGCAAAATGGCAGGGCCACTTAGGCCGCGATGGGTAAAGAGAACTGCCTCTTCAAAGCTGGTCTTATTGCATCTAACAACCGCATCAACCGCCACACCAGATAAGGTCTTATGACGATCGCGGGTTTCTTGGTCTGCCATAAAAGGCACCAAGCCCGGTTCGGTTTGCACGATGCCATGGCCAAATTGGGCAGCAACCTTATAAGCAAAACCTGTGGCACCCATCTTCGGGATAGACTTACCGCCCGTTGCTATAACCAAAGATTGGCAGGTCACGGGCATATCGTTTAAGGTTAGGCGAAAGCCATCGCTGGCGGGATTGATATTATCGGCCTTGGTATCGGTCATTAATTTGACATTTGCGGCCTTTGCCTCGTCAATCAACATATGAATGATGTCGGTTGATTTTTTGTCACAAAACATTTGGCCTAATTTTTTCTCATGATACGGAATGTCATAGCGCACCAAAAGATCAATAAAATCCCACGGTGTATAGCGTTTCAAGGCAGAAATGCAAAAATGGGGGTTTTGGGATAAATAATGTTTTCTCGGATCAGCATTAATGTTGGTGAAGTTACAACGCCCACCACCAGAAATGCGAATTTTTTCTGCCATTTTAGGGGCGTGGTCAACAAGTAAGGTTTTGCGGCCGCGTTTGCCAGCCTCAATGGCGCACATAAAGCCAGCTGCGCCACCACCAATAATAATAACATCATATGTTTGATCTATTGTCATACCCCCTCCTGTAACCTGTTTTCCATTTAAGGGGAAGAGAAGATTGTCATGCAGCAAATTTTATGTAGAGTGTTTAAGGTTAAAGGACAGGGGTATGAGCCAGAAATACGATCTACCAAAAATTTGTGGGTTTGTGCCCAGTTATCACGAGTTAAAAGCCAATAAGCGTTATTTATGGTGCAGTTGTGGTTTGAGTAAAACCGCGCCCTTTTGCGATGGGTCCCAAGCAGGCACAAGTTTTAAGCCTGTCATGGTCAAGGGCCAGTGCGATGGGCAAGAGGCTTTGTTTTGTGAATGTAAACACACCAAAACACCGCCCTTTTGTGATGGCACCCACGCAAATTTAGAAGGCGGTTATCAGCAGGACGACCCTGAAAGCCCTGTGAATGCAAAAATACAGCAAGTTGGCAATGTTGATGATGCTTTGACCAAACTTGATAATGGTTGTGTGGTGGTGCGTCCCAACAGATTGGATAAAAAGCAAGAGGGCACAATCCGTTGGTGCCCACTAGTGACCCACCTTGAGGGTGCAGAACATCAAACCCAATTTTATGCTGAGGTGGGGCAAGGTCAATCGCCACAGCTTTTAGCCAAAGATGTCGAAATGGTCATTTTTGTCTTTGAAGGCAGTGGCAGCATAGCCCTTGCAGGTAAAAGCTATAACCTTCTTCCATCGTCGGGTGTTTATGTTGGTGCCAATGAGAGCTTTTCTTTTGACAACCCTGATGAAGCGCCTCTAAAGCTTTATATCACCCGATGCCCGGGTGGCGAGGCAACATCATTGGTGTTTCTAGATGATAGGGAAAAAGGCAGCATCAAGACGGCTGATGACCAAGATGAGAAGGCGTCTGAAAAACGAGTGGCTGTTTTAGATGAAAATGTCCGCAATGCCATGGGAGATAGGTTTTGGCAGATATTGGTGGATGAAAGCTATGGCGCTGACATGATTACCCAATTTGTGGGTCATATTCCGCCATCAAAAGCCATGCCGCATCGTCATCTTTATGAAGAAACACTAATTTTTAAATCAGGCCAAGGCATGGTTTGGACCCTCAATCAAAAAACGCCTGTTGGGCCGGGTGATGTTTTGTTTTTACCCCGCAAACAATGGCATTCGGTCCAGTCATTTGGTCCTGATGGCATGATGGTTGTTGGGGTGATATACCCCGGTAACAACCCCGGCATTAATTATTAACTGCTGTGCATTTAAGCCAAAAAGAGAAAAGAGGCACGATCAATTAATCGGCCTCTTTTGTGGGTTAGGATAGAACTTAAGCAGAGTAATTTGCGGTGTTACCAAATACACAAATTTGATGGCGCCTCTTATAGGTTTTCAATGAATTTGATCATCCGATCACGCTCGCCTTGGTCAGGTAGGCGACCACGCAGGGCGCCGATATTATCAACCACATGATGTGGGTGAACGGTGCCAGGTATCGCCACGGTGACAGCTGGATGAGATAGGATGTATTTCAAGAAGAACTTGCCCCAAGTGTCAACGCCAAACTCTTTGGCAAACTCTGGAATGTCTTTGCCAGAGGTTGCGCGGAACAATCGACCGCGTCCAAACGGCACATTGATCATAATTGCCACACCTTTTTCAAGGGCAGCAGGTAAAAGGCGTTGTTCGACGCTGCGGTCAATCATGTTATATTGGCACTGAATGAAATCCACAGGGTGTTTCAACATGGCGTCGGTTAGCGGGTCATTGGCACTTTCCCTAAAGTGAGTAATGCCAGCATATTTAACACGGCCTTCTTCTTTAAGTTTTAAGATGGTTTCCATATGGGCCTCAGTGTCACGCAAATTATGAACTTGCAGCAATTCAAATTTATTAGTTTTCAGGTCACTGAATGATTGCGTGTTTTGGTCAATGCCGGCCTGTTTACCGCTTATACTTGTTTTGGTAGCAAGCCATGCTTCATCGCGCCGACCTAATTCATCCAAGGCGCGGCCGACCACAGCTTCGGCGTTGGAATAGGTGGGGGAGGTGTCAATCACTGTGCCACCCTCGTTCAACAGCGTGTTGATCACTTCTTTACGTTGGTTAAAGTCATCATCATTTTGCGGTTGACCAAAGGTTTGTGCAGTGCCAAGCCCCACCGCAGGGATCATTTCACCTGATGATGGGATGGGGCGCATTAAAAGCTCGGACGAGGTGCTTTGACTGATCATCGCACGACCAACGCCACTGGTCATCATCATGCCGCCAGCCACAGTGGCGGCGGACAGTTTCAAAAAATCTTTACGGGACAAACGAGGTGTTTTGTTAGACATTGTCTTGTTCCTTTTCAGTTTGATGATCATGATGATTGCCAAGGTTCCAGCCTAGGCCAATCCATAAAAATGCAAGGGCAGCACCAATGAGCGATATGCTTGCCATGCCAAGGGCAAGGCTAGTGTTTAAGAGGCTGTAAAGCCAGCCGCCAGCAACGTCGCTGCCCCTAAAAATGACGGTGTCGATAACATTTTTGGCTTTATATTTTTCTTCACGGCTAGTCAATGAAAATAGATTTTCGCGCGCTGGGGCAAAGGTGCCATATTCAGCGGCACGCCTAAATATTTGAAATCCAGCAAGTACCAGCCATGTCGGGTCAATGGCCAGCAAGATAAAACCAACAGCCGTTATAAGAGGCAAAATGATGATGGTAGAACGCAACCCTTTAAAGGTCATCAGGCGCCCAACCACAAATAATTGCAAAATAAGAGTGAGGACAGAAACACTTAGGTCAACCAAGGCAAAAACTTGGGTGCGTTGATCATTGCTTTCAAAGGCGTTGCTGATCAAGGCGCCTTGTTGGAAATAGGCGATGGTTGCCGTAAGGGATAACAGGATAATGAATAGGGCAATCTTCCTTAAGTAAGGAGATTGGAAAACCTCCCAAATGCCTGCAAGCATAGAACCATGGAGGACTGTTGGTTGCTCTGGCGCTTTGTGGTTAGCATCCTCATTTTGTCGTTGGCTTAAGGCGTTAATATTTAAAACACAAACGGTTGCAGCAACCAACAATCCTGCTGAAATTAAGAATAATATTTCATATCCGATGGTGCCGCTTATGGCTGCGGTCAGGGCAGGGCCTACAATGGTGCCAATGGTGCCGCCAGCGGCGATGAACCCAAACAGGCGTTTGCTTTGGTCTGATTGCCAAACATCGATCATAAAGCTCCAAAAAACCGAAATGACAAAAACGTTAAAAACACTGAGCCAGACGAAGAAAATTTTAGCCGCCAAATCAATCATTAACCCTGATGATAGAGACCACCAAAATAGACCAAGATTGATGATGAAAAAGGCGTAAACGTATGGAATAAACTGTTCGCGTTTAAATTTAGACACCAGCCAGCCATAAATTGGCACCACAACCAACATGACTAGAAAGGTGGCTGTAAACAGCCATGGTAGGTTTGCAACCCCACCTGCGATCCCCATGGTGTCACGAAGCGGCCTTAAAATGAAATAGCAGGATAACAATGAAAAGAAATAGCTGAAAGACCACAGCAACATACGCAGTTCTGTGGCTTTAACCGAAATCAAACGATTAAGAAGTTGGTGCATAATTTCCCCCAATTAGGGGAGATCATACTCAATTGCAGGTTTGAAGGCAACGCTGAACGGAAGCAACGAATAAATCATTTTCAAAGGGTTTGGTGAACAACATTTCCGCGCCATGTTTTTTGGCGTTTGCTAAGTTTAAGGTATCAGACTTTTGCCCACCGCCGGTTACAACAATGACGGGCGTATTGGGGTGTTTGGCACGAATGATCTTTAGGGTATCAATACCATTGCGCTGGGGCATGTGAAGGTCAAGAATGATAAGGCTAGGGCATTGATAGTTAATGATATTTTCGCACTCGTAACCATCATTTGCAACTATTGTAAGGATACCATGCCTTTCAAGAAGGCGTTTTATCATGATGCAAATTTGAGGGTCATCATCGACGACCAACACTAGGGATTCGAAGGACATGTTTATTAAGACTCACTATGATTTATCATTCGCCCCTATTTTACGCTTTTTATGCCATAATGTTTATAGGACAAATTGACGCGCACGAAAGAGAGGGCTCTCAGTCCTTGCCATTTTTGGAGAAGGCAGACATGATAGGGGCGTAATCCATCGATGGTAAGACAATAAAAGTGGGGTGTTCAAATGGTTAAGCTGGATAAGTTTAAGCAACAATGCGATCAAATTATTGCAATGAGTGCTGATGCCGATGCCATTTTAGAAGGATTTTATCAAACATTTCAGGCAGATATGGGGTTAAGTGCTGTTGAGTTGTGGACGGTTACAGAAAACCAGCAGGCCAATCTAACGTCTGTTTTGGAATCGCAAGCGGGTTCAGACAAGCCACAATCAAGCGCACTTGTTCGTAAAATGGTCGATATTTTATCGTCTGATGATGACGATGGTTCACAGTTAAACATAGAAATGGACGCCCAAAATAATACCCTTGCGTTGTTTATAAAGGTGAAGGCCGGGCGCAAAGGT
>CAKZLM010000103.1 GCA_937126915.1 uncultured Alphaproteobacteria bacterium | reverse complement strand
CCTTAAAAAAAAGAAGTGAATCTGAAAAAAAATGTGCTGAGAAAAGATCGCCTGATTTAGATGATATTTATAAAGCTTGGCAGCAGTCAGCCCTGCAAACGCAATCATCGCGTTGCTCGCAGTGTGGTGTTCCTATGTGTCAAACTGGGTGCCCGCTTTCAAATAATATTCCCGATTGGTTGCGATTGGCCGCTGAGGGCCGTGATGAAGAGGCCTATCGATTGTCATCGGCAACCAATATGATGCCCGAAATTTGTGGCCGTATTTGCCCGCAAGATCGCCTGTGTGAGGGGTCTTGTGTGATCGAACCTGGTTTTGGCGCCGTCACAATTGGTGGGGTTGAGAAATATCTCACCGATAAAGCTTTTGAAGAAGGCTGGGTTGAAGATATTGCCCCCGCTAAAGAACGAGACCAAACTGTAGCTATTATTGGGTCAGGCCCTGCTGGATTGGCAGCGGCAGAACATTTGCGTCGCTATGGCTATAAAGTGCATGTTTATGAGCGCAGTGACCGCGCTGGTGGCTTGCTAATATATGGTATTCCAGGCTTTAAATTGGAAAAGCATATTGTAGAACGGCGCATTAAACGGTTGGCTGCTTCTGGGGTAGAATTTCATCTTAATTGTGAGGTTGGCAAGGATGTTTCCTTTCATGATCTGCGGGCAAATCATGAGGCTGTTCTCATTGCTACGGGCACCCATCAACCCAAATTATTAACGATGTTTGAAAAGCTAAAGCATAAAGCGATCCAAGCGATTGATTTTTTAACCGCCTCAAACAAGGTGGGTCTTGGTGATAAGGTGCAAGAGTTTGACAATGGTGCGCTTAATACGGCTGGGAAAAATGTCGTGGTTATTGGGGGCGGTGACACTGCCATGGATTGTGTTCGAACCGCCATTCGCCAGAAAGCCAAAAGCGTTAAATGCTTGTATCGTAGGGACCGCAATAACATGCCGGGGTCGCGGGCAGAAGTGAAACATGCAGAAGAAGAAGGTGTAGACTTTGTGTGGTTATCATCGCCTGCTGATGTTGCTGAAAAGGCGGATAAATATGTCCTTACATTGGATAAGATGACCTTACAGCAAGACCCCAATCATGGTCGATTAAAACCTATAGCGATTGAAGGCGAGCAAACCGTTATAGAAGCTGATGTGATTATTCTGGCCCTTGGTTTTGAGGCTGAAAAACTGCCGCAAAAATTTGATGCCTCAGACTTGGCGCATACGTCATATGGTGTGCTTGAAAAGCAGCAAGACAGTATGTCGACAAGCATAGCAGGGGTTTTTGCAGCGGGTGATATCAGCCGTGGGCCATCGCTGGTGGTGTGGGCCATTAAAGAGGGCAAAGATGCAGCCACTGATATTCATCGCTATTTGTCGAATATTGAAACAGACCCTGTGGATGAACCCAGCGCAGATTATTTTGCTCCCATTAAGGAAGGTTTGGTGCGCTCATGATAAAAAATTTGGACCAAGCCTATAAATTGGGGCTGTATGACCCAAGCCACGAGAGAGACAATTGTGGTGTTGGATTAATTGCAACAAAAAACAAAGTTGCCACCAGAGAGGTGGTTACCAAAGCGGTGGATGCCTTAAAGGCCATTTGGCATCGCGGTGCTGTTGATGCAGATGGTAAAACCGGTGATGGCGCTGGTTTGATGATTGAAATACCGCAGCTGTTTTTTAAAGAACATGCCCGTGATACAGGGCACGAACCCTAAAAAAATGATATGGCTGTTGGCATGGTGTTTATGCCTCGCACCGATCTTGAGGCTCAGGAACGTTGTCGAACTATCTTAGAAACCGAGATCAGACAGTTTGGCTATCAGCTTTACGGTTGGCGCCGCGTGCCTGTTAATACCGACGTGATCGGGGATAAGGCCAAGGCAACGCGGCCAGAAATTGAGCAAATATTGATCGCCAATTCGGGGTTTTTAGATCAAGAAACCTTTGAGCATGACTTATATATTATTCGGCGCCGTGCCGAACGCGCAGCCTTGGCCGCGCAAATTAAAGATTTTTATATTTGTTCTCTTTCAGCCAAAAACATCGTCTATAAGGGATTGTTTTTAGCCGAGCAGCTTAGTGTTTTTTACCCTGACTTAAACGATGAGCGATTTGTTTCAAGATATGCGCTTTTTCATCAGCGCTATTCGACCAACACCTTCCCGCAATGGTCGCTGGCGCAGCCGTTTCGGACCTTGGCCCATAATGGTGAAATCAACACCATACGGGGGAATAAACGTTGGATGCAGAATCATGAAATTAAAATGGCTTCGATGGTTTTTAAGGAATATTCAGAAGATATTAAGCCCGTTATTCTGCCCAATGGTTCGGATAGTTCTGCCCTAGATAACGTTTTTGAAGTGTTGCTCCATGGTGGTCGCAGCGCCTTGAAAGCAAAGCAGTTGTTGATGCCTAATGCACGTACAGATGACCCTACAGTGCCACAACCGCATAAGGACATGTTTGACTATTGCAATGCGGTTATTGAACCATGGGATGGCCCCGCTGCGATTGCTGCAACTGATGGTGATTGGGTGTTGGGCGGCTTGGATCGCAACGGTTTGCGGCCGATGAGATATTTTATTACCAACGATGGCCTCTTAACAGTTGGGTCTGAGGCAGGAATGGTGCATTTGGAAGAAAAAAATATTGTCTCAAAGGGTAATCTTGGGCCTGGTGAATTAATCGGCTTAAATGTTTCTAGTGGCGAACTTCTGTTAGATAAAGAGATTAAGGATCAGCTATCCTCGCAATCGCCCTATGGGAAATGGATCAAATCTTTTTATTACCCGCGCGACATTGAATTTGACAAAACAGAGGCGCCCGCCAAGCTGGATAAGGACGATTTGCTTAGGAAGCAAAAGTCTTTTGGGATTAGTTTTGAAGATATGGAAATGGTGCTTCATCCCATGCTGGTTGAGGGTAAGGAGGCGATGGGGTCGATGGGCGATGACACGCCGCCTGCGGTCATATCCAAAACGTATCGCAATTTATCACATTTTTTCAGACAAAATTTTTCGCAGGTAACCAACCCGCCCTTGGATAGTTTGCGTGAAAAATATGTAATGAGTTTAGAAACCCGCTTTGGTAATTTTGTCAATGTGTTGAATGAAACCAGCCCCCCTGAAAAGGTTTTGCAATTAGACAGCCCTGTCATGACTAACCGCGAATTTAGGGAGCTAAAAGCACATTTTTCAGACCTTTCAATGACCATTGATTGTACCTTTAAGGCGGTGAATTCGCCCGGTATTATGACCAAAGCGATACAAGCTATTTTGGACCAAGCTGAAAATGCAGCACTTTCAGGAACCCGCCATATCTTTTTATCTGATGAAGGGATCAGTTCTGAAAAAGCAGGCCTGCCCATGATTTTGGTGACCAGCGCGGTTCATAGTCATCTTTTGAAAAAGGGGTTGCGTACTTTTGTTAGTTTAAATGTGCGGTCTGGTGAGTGTATTGATCCCCATTATTTTGCGGTTTTAATTGGCGTTGGCGCTACAACCGTCAATGCATATTTGGCACAAGATGCCATTCAGTCACGCCATGCTCAAGGGCTTTATCCAAAATTATCGCTAGGGGACTGTGTTTCCCTTTATAAAAAAGCCATAAACAGCGGTTTGTTGAAAATATTATCCAAGATGGGGATATCGACAATTAGTAGTTATCGCGGCGCGATGAACTTTGAAGCGATTGGCCTTTCACGGGCGCTGGTTAATGACTATTTTCCCGGCCTTAGTTCAAAACTATCGGGGATTGGTATCCGCGGCTTAAAGCAAATTGTTTTAAGCCAACATTCTAAGGCATGGTTGCCACCAACTGCTTCCCTACCCATTGGTGGGTTTTATACTGTTCGACAAAAAGGCGAGACACATGCAAATGATGCTAAAGCCATTCACACGTTACAAAATGCCACGCGCACAGGGTCACGTAAAATTTGGCAGGATTATTTGAAGCATTTGTCATCGCAGCCACCCACCACCTTGCGTGATTTGTTGGACTTTAAATCAGCTCAAAATCCAGTTGATCTTGGCTCTGTTGAAGCACGTGATGATATTTGTAAGCGCTTTGTCGCCCCATCAATGTCTTTGGGGGCTTTATCGAAAGAGGCTCATGAAACGCTTGCTATTGCAATGAATCGACTGAAGGCAAAAGCCGCCAGCGGTGAGGGCGGTGAAGACCCTGAAAGATTTACCCCCGATGACAATGGTGATTTGCGAAATTCGTCGATCAAGCAAGTAGCGTCTGGTCGTTTTGGTGTCACCGCAGAATATTTAAACGCCTGTGAAGAAATAGAAATTAAGGTGGCACAGGGTGCAAAACCGGGTGAGGGTGGGCAATTACCTGGCTTTAAGGTAACCGACTTAATTGCGCGTCTTAGACATTCGACCAAAGGGGTTACCCTTATTTCCCCACCACCACATCATGACATTTATTCCATTGAAGATTTGGCACAACTTATTTACGACCTGAAGCAAATTAATGCCAAGGCAAGAGTTGCCGTTAAATTAGTCTCATCGGCGGGCATAGGAACCATTGCCGCTGGCGTGGTTAAGGCCAAGGCCGACGTCATTCATGTATCGGGTCATTCTGGAGGAACAGGGGCCAGCGCCTTAAGTAGCATTAAACATGCGGGCACCCCCTGGGAAATGGGCTTGGCTGAGGTTAATCAGGTGTTGACCCTAAACGGGTTGCGGCACAAGGTTAAGTTACGTGTTGACGGCGGGCTTAAAACTGGCCGTGATATTGTTATCGCTGCCATTTTAGGGGCCGAAGAGTTTGGCATTGGAACCGCCAGTTTGATTGCCATAGGCTGTTTGATGGTGCGCCAATGTCATTCTAACACATGCCCAGTGGGTATTTGCACGCAAGATGAGGCATTACGCGAAAAGTTTGATGGATCGCCAGAAAAAGTGATTGGCTTGATGCATCATATCGCTGATGATGTGCGTGAGCTTTTATCAACGTTGGGTTATACCACGCTAGATCAGGTGATTAGCCGGACAGATTTATTACGGCAAGTGTCAAAGGGTGACCCTTATTTGGATGACTTGGATATGAACCCAATTTTGGCGCGGGTAGATTCAGGCTATGATGCCAGAGTGTGCACCATAGCTGGCCGTAATGAGGTTGTTGAAACCTTAGATCAAGAGATTTTAAGCGACATAGGTGCGGGTTTAAGCCAAGATCATTCTGTCAGTGTTGAGCGCCTTGTTCAAAACACGCACCGTTCTGTGGGCACATATATTTCTGGGCATATGCAACGCACCCTTGATGTTGGACGTTTGCAGCATGGGCATGTTCATCTTCACTTACGTGGTTCTGCGGGCCAATCGCTTGGCGGTTTTGCCGTGCATGGTCTTAAAATCACCGTTGAGGGCGACGCCAATGACTTTGTTGGAAAAGGGTTGTGCGGCGGGCAATTGATTGTCTATCCAGATAGAGACAGCCAGTTTAAACCTGAGGACAATGTCATTGCAGGTAATACGTTGCTTTATGGCGCAACATCTGGTCAGTTGTTTGCGGCAGGCCGAGTGGGCGAGAGGTTTGCGGTTAGAAATTCCGGGGCCGAGGTGGTTGTTGAAGGCTGTGGCTCGTGTGGCTGTGAATATATGACTGGTGGCGTTGCTGTTATTCTGGGGCCTGTTGGTAAAAACTTTGGCGCAGGCATGACCGGTGGCACAGTTTTTGTCTATGATAAGTCCAATGATTTAGCCAATGCCATTAATCCAGATAATATTGATTGTTACCCGATAATTTCCCGCTATTGGCAAGATAGGTTGAAAACATTGGTGGAAAACCATGTCGGGCTCACAAATAGCCATATTGCACAGGAACTTTTACGCAATTGGGAGGTCGCCCTTGGGCATTTCAAGCAGGTTGTGCCTAAAGAAGTGGCTGAAGCCTTAAAGCAAATGACTTAAGAATAATATGCTTTAAAAAGAGGAAGTTTGCTGCGATGAGAGATATCATCGCAGC
>CAKZLM010000102.1 GCA_937126915.1 uncultured Alphaproteobacteria bacterium | reverse complement strand
ATGCTGCCGTTCATTGCGGTTATCAGGGCATGCGATACAGGTAAACCAAGGCCGGTTCCTTGCTGATCTTGCACATAAGGGTCTTTGACGCGACCAAAGGTGACCTGTGCTAAAATTAATTCTTTATCAGACATGCCAATGCCCGTGTCTTTGATAATAAGCTGAACTTTGTCATCAGTATTTCGGTTAGGCGTCAGGGTGATATCGCCATCACCCTTACAGTATTTTACGGCATTACTGAGAACATTGAGAAGAACTTGTTTGAGACGTCGTTCATCGGCTTTTACAATAAATTCATTATCGTTGAGATTGTTATGGATTGTTATTTGTTTTTCATCACATTTTTGTTGCAAAAGCACCAGGCATGGCGCGATAGCCGCGCCTAGGTCAATGTCAACAATATCCATTTCCATAGCGCCCGCTTCAACTTTTGATAAATCAAGAATATCATTCACGATCGCTAAAAGGTGTTCGCCACTCTCATGGATTAAACCAGCATATTCTTGATAATGTTTATTATTAATCGGGCCAAAAATTTCTTTTTTGATGGTCTCAGAAAAACCCAAAATAGCATTTAAAGGGGTGCGAAGTTCATGGCTCATATTGGCCAAAAATTCAGTTTTTGCTGTATTCGCGATTTGTGCAGACTGAGCATTTTGTTGTTCTTTAACACGGCGACGTTCTTCTTCGGTAATATCCGTGGCAATGATTAAGATGACCTCTTCATCATCAATTTTAAAACGCGATGCATTAAGGAGAGAAATGATCTCTGTGCCATCTTGAGCCTTAAAACGTGTTTTACGAGAATGCAGCCTATTATTAAGGACCAGCTCATGGATAACCTCATCACGCTCTTTCTGTGAGGTGAAAATGCCCAGCTCTGTAGATGTTTTACCAATTGCGTCTTCACGTTTGAGGCCAATATTTTCACAAAAATATTTATTAACGAATATATATTCGCCCGTTGAAAACTTGGTAAGGGTGATAAAATTAGGGCTTAGGTCAAGATATGTATTAAAAAGAGCTTGTTGCTGGTGAATAAGTTTTTCTTTGGTGATGTTATAAAAATGAGAGCAAATCGCAGGCTCACCGTTCCAGGTGGTTTTGGTGGCGCGGCAATTAACCCATATAATTTGGCGGTCTTTCGTTAAGATACGAAACTCATAATTATTGATTAAGCCTCTTTGACCTTTTAGGCGCATGTCGGAATTTTGTTGAACCATCGGCTGGTCATCAGGGTGGACAAACTTTTGGTCTTCAAAATCATGCTGGAAGCTCTCAAAGTCGTCATAATGCACTATGCTTAGCATGGTTTTGTTGGCGTAAACCAAGGCCTGATCGGTGAAAACGATAATGCCTGTGATTGACGTATCCAGTAACTCGATTAAGTTTTCCTTACTAAACGAATGCATAAGTTTGTCCCAAGCATATTGGCCTAGAATAAACCTAACCTCTTATTCGTTAAAATTTAGTTAAAATTGAAAAGGTTTGGGTTTTAGTAAGCGCGACTGATGCAAAAATCAACGATGCCTTTGAGGGCTTGTTTGGCTTCGTTATCAGGGAACAGGCCAAGGGCATCTTTTGCTTTAGAGCCATAATGTTTTGCGCGCTCTAGTGTATCGTATAAGGCGTCATGACTATTCAACAGGCCAAGGGCATGGTCTAGGTCATCATCATTTTGTTTTAAGCCCACCATGGTGCGGGTCCAAAATTCGCGCTCTTCATCATTTCCGCGTCGAAAGGCCAAAATAATCGGCAAGGTGATTTTACCCTCGCGGAAGTCATCGCCCACGGTTTTACCAAGGGTTGCTTGCTTGGCAGAATAATCAAGCGCATCATCAACCAACTGGAAAGCGATGCCTAGATTCATACCATAATCACGAAGGGCTGCTAATGTGCGTTTGTCTTCATTGGCAACAACACCGGCAATTTCACAGGCAGCAGCAAAAAGAACAGCGGTTTTTGAGCTAATAACTTCTAAATATTTTTCTTCTGATGTGCTGGTGTCATTAGCGGTCATTAATTGTAAAACCTCACCCTCAGCAATCACGCTTGAGGCCGAAGATAGAATTTTCAAAACTTGTAAAGAGCCATCTTCAATCATCAACTCGAAAGAGCGAGAGAAGAGGAAATCACCGACCAGAACGCTGGCTTGGTTGCCATAAATCATGTTGGCGGTGCGTTTGCCACGGCGTAAATTGCTTTCGTCAACCACATCATCATGCAGCAATGTGGCCGTGTGAATAAATTCAACACAGGCTGCCAATTTATTATGGCGCTTGCCTTCATAGCCGATAAGCTTGGCAGCGGCGATGGTCAACATTGGGCGCAAACGCTTGCCGCCCGAGGCAATTAAGTGGCCTGCCAATTGAGGGATAAGGGCAACAGGGCTTTGCATGCGATCAAGAATAACCTGATTAACTTCAGCCATGTCATCACTGACAAGGTTCTGCAGGCGCACCAAAGCAGCCTTATCATCACCGTCTGGTTTATTGTTAGGCGATGATTTGTTTTGGTCAGATAATTTGATCACATTTGACATAGTTTTTTATGTTCCTTACCCATATAATGCTTGCAACATATATAAGCTGATCTAACTATTCAAGTCTAATCAAAAAGCTGTTATATTGCGGCAGTTAGTGGGGATGATATTTCTTTATGAAAGCATTGATGCGAACCAATGACCCAACGGTTATTTCTTTTGCATGTGCCTTGTTAAATGATGCGGGCATAAAGGCGTTGGTATTGGATGAACATGTTAGCATATTAGAAGGCAGTATCGGTATTATTCCCCGCCGTATTATGGTGGCAGATGACGACCGCTGGCGGGCTAAACGCGTTATTACTGACGCTGACCTTGCGCATGAATTAATTCAAGATGATGATCTTTAAACAAAGGGGATATGTGTGACGAGTGCCGATCTGATCTATCATGACCAGCTTGCTGACCTATCCCCCCTGACCAAAGACGATGTCATTGGTGGCCGTCTAAAATTGTTGCAGCCTAAAACAGGTTATCGCATCAGCATGGACACAGTTTTATTAGCCGCTACCATCAACGCCAAACCGGGTGATAAAGTTTTAGAAGCTGGAACAGGATCTGGCTGCGCATCGCTGTGTGTTGCTTGGCGCTGTCCTGATGTTTCTGTAACGGGGGTTGAGTTGCAATCGTCCATGGTTGCTTTGGCGCGTGAAAATGTTTTGCTAAATGGCATGGAAGATCGCATATCCATTGTAGAAGGGGATATTACAAACCCTTGTGAAACTTTACCTAATCAAAGCTTTGATCATGTTTTTGCCAACCCGCCTTACATTGAAAAGGGCTGTGGTCTGCGCGCGCCTGCCTTGTCAAAGGGTATTGCTCATATGGATACCACCGCCACTTTGCGAGATTGGGTAACTTTTTGCCTTAAAAAGGTTAAGCAAAAAGGCACGGTTAGTTTTGTTTTTAGAGCAGACCGCGTTGATTCCATTATTCGCGCGATGGGTAAACAAGTGGGCGATATAACCCTATGCCCGCTATGGCCCCGTGATGGAACGCCCGCCAAGCGTATTTTAATCCAAGCTAGAAAAGAGGTACACGGTGTGTTTGCCATTTCTGCAGGGCTTGCCTTGCATGGTGAAGTGGATCGTTATACCAAAGAGGCAGAATTGGTTTTGCGCGAAGGTTATGGCATTGACCTTGGCCGCGCCCGTCGCCACGAGCAGGGGTTGCTGGTGCCGCCGTCAAACAATGATTATTAAGGTCACTTGCGCGCGACTAAAACCCGTTAACGCTTGACGTTTGTAGGCTTTTTGCTCATATAACATCTGAAAGATATAGGGAGAATAACCACATGTTTGGCCATATCAGGGTCTTTTTTGATAAGTTCCGCAAGGAACCCCGCAAAACTGTTGCTGTCCTTAGGTTAGAAGGTGTGATCGCTGCCAATGCCCGCATGGGTAAGGCGATTAATTTGGACGCCTATGCCAAATTAATTGAACGCGCCTTTACCATGCCGGGGGTTGATGCGGTGGCTTTGGTGATTAATTCTCCAGGTGGCTCGCCAGTACAGTCAGCCTTGGTGATGGATCGTATCCGTGAAATGGCGGATGATAATGATATTCCTGTCATTGCCTTTACCGAGGATGTGGCCGCTTCAGGCGGCTATATGATCGCCCTTGCAGCAGATGAAATTTATGCCCACCCAGCCAGCATTGTTGGTTCTATCGGTGTGGTTTATGCAGGCTTTGGCTTTCCAGAAGCAATGAAAAAAATGGGTGTGGAGCGCCGCATCTTCACCGCAGGAGAAAGCAAGTCGATGCTTGACCCGTTTGAGCCAACCAAAGAAGAAGATGTTGAGCGCATCAAAGATCTACAAAACAAGATTCATGAATATTTCAAAGACATGGTTCGCAAACGCCGAGGTAAGCGCTTGGGTAGCCCACGCATCAAAATCTTTTCAGGGGATGTCTTCTTGGGGGCTGAAGCGCAAAAGCTGGGCCTTGTGGATGGCGTTGATACCTTGCGTCCAAAATTAAAAGAACGCTTTGGTCAAAATGTGCGCATTCGTGTACTAGCCCCTGATAAGCCTAAGCTTGCTGGCTTGCTGGGCGTTTTAAGCGGTGGTGATAAATCTGATCCCGGCGCCAAATCAGCGGACTTGCTGAATGCAGGCTCTAAGGGTTTGGTTGATGATGCCATCGACAGTGTTGAGACACGCCTTTGGTGGCAAAAATGGGGACTGTAGGCTAGCGGACCCTAAACCCTATTCTAATTCTCCGACATAAACTTCATTGTTAAATTTATCGAGAAGCTTAATCTCATAGATGGTACGGGTGCGAGATCCCCAAGGCTTTTCAGTACGCCAAATATAAATTTTCAAAGGTAATTTGTGGCGATAATGATAATCAATAAAATCCTTTAAAAGTGACTTAACATGGTCGGTATAGCCACGTCTGACAATTTTGTCTATGTCACTGACATTATCTATTCTCAATGGGGTAAGCTCGACCTTATCAGTCATTAATCGCCTCGTTTTTTCCAATGATCTACAAACACATCAATACTTTTTTTCAGCGTCTTAACCGTGAAAGATAGTGTATCTTTAACACGATGCAAATCTTTTTCGCCTTTTTCTTTTAATTTATCAAGACTTAGTTGTCCCTCATCAATAAGAGACCGAAACTCATCGCTTTGTTTTTTGAACTCAGCCTTGATCAAATCGTCGTACTTTTGTGACTTTTTTTCCCAAAGGTCAATCTCTTCTTCAAATTCTTTTAATTGATCTTTGATTTTTTCTATAAAACTATCTTTTTTGTGTGTCATTTGGGTCAATCCTTTTGCTGTCAAACATGCTTATCTTACCAATTTGGGGATAAAATGCTTTTATGCAAGCTTCCTGCTTGATTTTCAAAGCCTAAACCGCTAGTTTCCGCCCGAACAAATGCGCCATGGGTGCGTAAGAATTTTTAAAGGTAAAATGCATGTCAAGCGATCAGAAAAAAGCGCGAAGCTTTCAAGACCTTATCATGACTCTGCAGCGTTATTGGGCAGATCAAGGCTGTGTTATTCTTCAACCTTATGACATGGAAATGGGTGCCGGCACATTCCATCCTGCAACCACCTTACGCGCCTTGGGGCCAGACCCTTGGAAAGCCGCTTATGTGCAGCCCAGTCGCCGCCCAACTGATGGTCGTTATGGCGAAAATCCAAACCGTTTGCAGCATTATTACCAGTTTCAAGCGATTTTAAAACCAAGCCCTGAAAACATTCAGGATCTTTATTTAGGCAGTCTTGCGGCCCTTGGCATTAAATCTGACGAGCATGATATCCGCTTTGTGGAAGATGATTGGGAAAGCCCAACATTGGGTGCTTGGGGGCTTGGTTGGGAAGTGTGGTGCGATGGCATGGAAGTGAGCCAGTTTACCTATTTCCAACAGGTTGGTGGCTTTGATTGCAGCCCCGTTGCCGGTGAATTAACCTATGGGTTGGAACGCTTGGCGATGTATATCCAAGGCGTTGAAAATGTCTATGACCTTGATTTTAACGGCCAAGGCGTTTCTTACGGCGATGTTTATTTGGAAAATGAAAAGCAGCAATCGGCCTATAATTTTGAACATGCCAGCACGGATAAATTATTCTCTGATTTTAAAAATGCCCAAAGTGAGTGTGAAAAGCTTCTGGAGGCTGGTTTGCCAATCCCTGCTTATGAGCAATGTATTCGTGCCAGCCACAGCTTTAACCTGCTGGATGCACGCGGTGTTATTTCCGTGACCGAGCGCCAAGCCTATATTGGTCGTGTTCGTGACATGGCAAAGGGCTGCTGTGCCGCTTGGATGGCCCATAATGGCTGGGAGGTATAATCATGGCTGAGTTATTGTTAGAGTTTTTCTCAGAAGAAATTCCTGCCCGCATGCAAGCCAATGCTGAGGCTGATTTGAAACGCTTGTTTCTAAAAGAATTGGATGAAGCACGTCTTGAGTATGGTGAGGTTAAAACCTTTTCGACCCCGCGCCGCTTAACCTTGGTGGTGGATGGCCTGCCAACTGCGCAGCCTGATTTGAAAGACGAGCGTCGCGGTCCCCGTGTGGATGCCCCTGAAAAGGCTGTTGAGGGTTTCTTACGCGGTTGTGACCTAACCAGTGTTGATCAATTAGAGCAACGTGAAGAGAAAAAAGGCACCTTCTATTACGCGGTGATCGAAAAAACGGGTTTGCCTGTGAATGGCTTGTTGCTGGATATGATCAGCGGTATTGTGAAAAACTTCCCATGGCCAAAATCACAACGCTGGGGCAGTGGGTCTTTGCGTTGGGTGCGCCCGCTTCACAGCATTTTGTGTCGTTTTGACGGTGAAACCGTTGAAGGTGAGATTGATGGCGTTTATTTGGGTGGCAGCACCCGCGGTCATCGCTTTATGGCGTCTAATTTAATTGATGTGGTTGATTTTGCTGATTATCAACAAAAGTTACGTGATGCCTTCGTGATGCTTGACCCTGCTGAGCGCCGCCAATCAATTGAAAAGGCCGCGCAGCAATTATGCGCTGATCAGGGGCTGGAGCTAGTCGATGACCAAGCCTTGTTGGCAGAGGTGGCTGGATTGGTTGAATGGCCAACCCCAATTTTGGGTAAGATTGATGACAGCTTCATGGCATTGCCGGGCGAGGTAATGGTGTCTGAAATGCGCGAGCACCAAAAATATTTTGCCGTTAAAAATGCCAAAACAGGTGAGTTGTTGCCTTATTTTGTGTGTACATCCAACATGATTGCCAAAGACGGCGGTGAACTGATCCGCCGCGGAAATGAGCGTGTATTATCAGCACGCCTGTATGATGCCAAGTTTTTCTGGGATCAAGACCTTAAGCAGCCGTTGGAAAACAATCTCGCTAAAATGTCACAAATTGTGTTCCACATTAAGCTGGGCACTGTAGCTGATCGGATTGAGCGTATGCGCGGCCTTGTTCGTGTATTAGCGCCAATGATTGCTGATTGTGATGTCCGCCTTGTTGATCGCGCCGCGCAATTAGCCAAGGCTGATTTGGTCTCAGGTATGGTTGGTGAGTTTCCAGACCTGCAAGGGGTGATGGGGCAATATTATGCCAAAGCCCAAGGCGAGGATGAGGCGGTTGCCAATGCCATTGCTGATCATTATTTGCCAAAAGGGCAGGGTGATAGCGTGCCAACAGCGCCAATTTCTGTGGCGGTGGCCTTGGCAGAAAAAATTGATACGCTGGTTGGCTTCTTCTCCATTGATGAAAAACCAACCGGATCAAAAGACCCGTTTGCACTGCGCCGTGCTGCCCTTGGAGTGATCCGATTAATCGTCGAAAACGGTTTACGTTTGTCGCTTAAAGGTTTGTTTGATCGCGCCCGCATTAACTATGAGCAACAAGGGGTTGCGGTTGAAGATGCAAC
>CAKZLM010000101.1 GCA_937126915.1 uncultured Alphaproteobacteria bacterium | reverse complement strand
CAGATGCCGATAAGGCAGTATCAGCTGAAATTCATAGAGAGATGCAAGAGTATCTTGAGACATTCAACGTGATCACAGAATTGCAATCTGAACGATCTGCACTTGTTTCTAATGAAATGGATAGGTTGGGACCTGAAATGGAGCGAAGCCTAACTGAAATTATGGTTAGCGCATACAATGATAATGATACTGCAGCTGCTTATAATGCTGGCAATGTAATGAGAAATTTATTGTTGGGCCGTCTATACGCTTATCGTTTCTTACAAAATAATGACACTGCTAGCCAGCAAAGAGTTGAAACTGAATTTAGTGCTATGGCAGATAATCTAGTTATCTTGGACAATTCTATTGAAAATCCTATACGTCAGGAATTGGTCGACAAATTATCCGTAATGCTGCCTCAATATACAGCAGCCTTCAATTCTGTAGCTGAAATAATTTTTCGTCGTAATGGATTGATTGAAGATAAATTAGATACAATCGGTCCATTGGTTGCTGAGCAAATTGAAGAGATGAAGCTTTCTGTCAAAGCAGAGCAAGACCGACTAGGTCCACAATTAACCAATGAATTGTCCTCTGCAGTTACCATCAATATTGCGGTTGCATTGACCTCTCTAATGATTGGTGCTTTTGCAGCATATACAATTGGTAATGCCATAGCTAAACCAATACGCCAGATGACAGACTCGATGGAAACTCTTTCTTCGGGAGATTATGATATTGATATTCCCGCTCAAGATCAAAAAGATGAGATTGGCTTAATGGCTAAATCGGTTCAATTCTTTAAAGATAGCTTGGTCGAGCGTGAACGATTAAGAGTTGAAGCAGAAGAAGCGGAAAAAGCACAAGCTGAGCAAGAAAGGTTGGCCCTTGAAGCTGAGCAAGCTCGTGAAGCTGAACAGCTCGAAATAGAACGCCGTGAGGTTGAAGCACGTGAAGCAAAGGCAGCAGCAATGGCATCATTGGTAGAAGAATTCAATGTGACAGTTGCTGAAGTTATGAGGTCGGTTGCTTCTGGTACAACTGAATTAGAAGCTACGGCACAATCAATGAGCTCTATAGCTGAAGAGACTGGTGTACAAGCGTCAACCGCAGCTTCAGCTGCAGAGCAAGCCTCAACAAATGTTCAAACTGTTGCTAGCGCAACTGAAGAAATGGGAACCAGTGTTTCTGAAATTAGTGGACAAATGAGTAAATCTAATGAGGCCACACAGGAAGTTTCGTTAAAGGCTAAAACGACCTCAGAAATTATGGCGGCACTGGCAGAAGCCTCAACGTCGATTTCTGACATTGTTGGACTTATTAGTGACATTGCTGAGCAAACGAATCTATTGGCCTTAAACGCTACTATTGAGGCTGCGCGTGCTGGAGAAGCAGGAAGAGGTTTTGCTGTAGTTGCAACAGAGGTTAAGTCACTTGCTGGGCAGACAACCGAGGCAACAGATAGAATTTCCAATCAAGTGGTGGCTATTCAAAGTCGAGTAAATGAAGCTAACGCCTCTATGGAAGAAATTAACGGTGCTATTCAGTTAACAGCTGAAATGGCAAATGCTGTTGCTGCTGCTATTGAAGAGCAAATGGTCACTAACAGTGAAATTTCACGGAGTGTACAAGAAGCATCTAAAGGAACAGAAGAAGTGAGTGCTAATATTAGCGGCGTGGCAAGTGGTGCTTCTGAAACATCTACTGCTTCCGTTCAGGTGATGTCTACGTCTCAAAACATTGCAGAACAAGTTAACCTTCTTAGAAGTACGATTGATAACTTTATTAATGGCGTACAATCGCTTGAAGATAACAAACTTGAAGAATTGCAAAATGTAGCTTAATCGAATATTGAGCATTATTAATTTTAAATGGGAAATGGCAAGACTAAAAAACTTGTCATTTTCTCATTTAAGACCTAGATCATAATGATTAATCTTATGAAAAAGTGCGGTCCACATACAGCAAGATATCTCTGACATAAAGGTTGTATTGTATCTTAAGATTAAAAATACCAGAAAACCTTAGAAATTTGATGATATAAATCAAGCGATTACGTTTATGTCCGCAGAGAGATGGTCAGAGATTGAGATAACTAGCCTTTTCAGCCTTCAAAGGCCTGTTTAGGCTATGTAGGAAGGCCATAAGTTGGCGCACCCAAGATATCGCACTAGAGCTTAAAAGCCGCTAAAATCAAAGGTTATTGTTACACTAATATGCCTTTTTAACAAGTAAATGTGTGCCAATTTGTGTGCCAGTAGCCTATTTAGGCCTCCAAAGTGCCCATCCAGTTTACTTGTTATTTGATAATCTTGTCTGCCCAACGAAACTAGCGCCTTATTGAGTTAATTTTTTCAAGCAGTGGACACATTACCTTTTCAGCTTTACCCATCGAGTCTTAACGTCTTATTTAGATTTTTTATTATATTATCGCTTATAATAGTTGCATATAAACATTGTTATAATAATTTTAGGCGAACATTAAGTTAGCCTGAGAAGAATTAATTTATAATCTGATTGCAATAACTGAATGGATACTAATTATTTAAGGTAAGGTATATTATTGTGTGTAGAAGTAAGCAAATTTTAAAAGACGTTTTTGGATATTCGGATTTTCGGGAAGGCCAGCAGGATATTATTACTGCAATAGATAACGACAGTGATGTTTTGGCCATTATGCCCACAGGTGCGGGTAAAAGTATGTGTTACCAAATTGCTGGCCTTATGAGGTCAGGATTAACGGTTGTGGTAACCCCTTTGATCGCTTTGATGAAAGACCAAGTTGATGCCTTGCAAATGAACGGTGTAGCGGCAGAGGCTATCAACAGCTCCATTACCCAAGATAAAAAAAGAGATATTTGGCATAAGCTTAATCAAGGTGAGATGAAGTTGCTTTATATCTCGCCTGAGAAATTGTTGTCAGGCGGCTTTCTCGACGTGATTGGTGACTTTAATCCCTCACTTTTTGTTGTCGATGAAGCGCATTGTGTGGCGCAATGGGGGCACGATTTTCGGCCTGATTATCGCCGCTTAAACATTTTGAAAGAAAATTTTCCTACCTTACCCATTGCTGCTTTTACTGCAACCGCTGATGAACGCACCAGACGTGAGATTAACCACCATTTAGCTGATGGAAAGGCAAAAACATTCATTCAAGGGTTTGATCGGCCCAACATTAATATTGACGTGCGTGCGAAAGATAATGGAAGAAAACAGTTATTAGACTTTTTACATGATCATACAGGCCAGCAAGGCATAATTTATTGTCTAAGTCGAAAGTCGGTTGATCAGACATCTGCTTTGTTGGTTAAAGAGGGTTATAATGCACTGCCCTTTCATGCTGGTATGGGTGATGCGGTAAAATATCATAATCAAGAACGCTTTTTGACAGAACCAGATGCCATCATGGTGGCAACCATTGCCTTTGGCATGGGGATTGATAAACCCGATGTGCGGTTTGTTTTTCATATGGATTTACCCAATAGTCTAGAGGCTTATTATCAAGAAATTGGTCGTGCGGGCCGGGATGGCGAACCAGCAAAAGCGGTGTTGTTATATGGCATCGACAGTCTCATAAACAGGCGGTTTATGATTGCAAACTCGCCGACCAGTGATGAAAAAAAGGCATCTGATTATCAAAAGCTGAATGCCCTGCTAACTTTTTGCGAGGCGGCAACGTGCCGAAGAAAATATCTATTGTCTTATTTTTCTGAGATTAAAAATGAGGATTGCAATAATTGTGATGTTTGCATTACCCCGCCAAATGTTTATGACGGTACGGCGCATTCAAAATTGGCTTTAGAGACCATAAAGGCAACAAATGAGTTTTATGGTCAAAGCCATATCGTTGAAATATTGGTGGGTTCTAAAGCAGAAAAAATCACTAAAAAGGGGCATGATAATTTGTCCGTTCATGGTCAAGGTGGCGACATATCTAAATCAGAATGGAAAACAATTATTAGGCAGATGATGGCGGCTGATATTATCAGAGCCACGATAGAACATAACAGCCTGAAAATGACACCCAAAGGGCAGGCGGTCTTAGAGGGTAGTGAAAAGGTTCAATTTGTTAAAGCTACGCGGAAAACAGGCGCTAAGGCCACAGCTGCTAAACAGCCTCTCAATATGGGTGATCAAGATATCTCATTGTATAATTTATTGAAGAAAATTCGATTAGAAATTGCACAAGAAATAGGCCGTCCTGCGTTTGTCATATTTCATGACAAAGCCTTACAGGAAATTGCTCGATCTAAACCTAAAAACAAGCGAGAGTTTTTAACGATTAATGGGGTGGGTGAAACAAAATTTGAGCAGTATGGCGAAATATTTCTTGAGGCCATCGCGTCCTTTGATGGCCCAGAGTGATATTGATTTGTAGCCTCAATCGAAAATTCATAATAAAACCATTGTTGTCAATGGTTTTGAATCGCCCTCTCTTTTCAGGAGCTTTCCTCACATCAAATTAAACCTTACTCAGTGAGTGGGTTATTTCTAGGGTGCGGTCTATGTCTTCGGGGCTGACATAGACATGGGCGCTGAGGCGAACCCTTGGGTTATCGCCTTGTGCACGGACCCTGATTTTTGCGTCCCAAAGGGCATCTTGTAATTGGGCGCCTGAGACATTGTCGAGGCCAAAGGTGGTGATGCTGGCCCAAAAGTCAGGATCGGGGGAGGAATAAATTCTGGCGTTTTCAATGCTGGCGAGACCCTCATGCAGGCGTTTGGTCATGCTGGTATTCCAGCGCCAAATGCGGTCATCACCAATTTTTTTGTTAAAATCTAAGGTCGCTTTTAAACCATAAATAAGGGCGGGACTGCCTGTGCCATATTGCATAAAGCGAAAGGCACCATCTTCATAAGTATCCCAAGCAGAGCTGGCAAGGCTGGTCCAAATTTGGTTTTGCTGGTCGCGTTTGATGTATAAAATGCCCGTGCCTTTGGGGGCCATTAACCATTTGTGCGGGCTGGCAACATAGGCATCACAGCCAAGCGCCTTAACATCTACAGGCATGGTGCCTAAAACCTGTGCGCCATCGACAATACAAAATATGCCCTTGCTTGTGGCCAGTGCGCATAATTCTGTTGCCGGTAACATGGTGCCATAGCCTGAGGTAATATGACTGAACATAATCACCTTGGTGCGCGGTGTGATGGCGGCTTCAAAGGCGGCTAAAACGCCAGCATGCCCGCCCTTAACGGCCTCATCCAAATTCAGTTCGTGCAAGATCGCACCATGGCGTTTGGCAGCCA
>CAKZLM010000100.1 GCA_937126915.1 uncultured Alphaproteobacteria bacterium | reverse complement strand
ACCAGCGCGGCCTTTTCCTCTTTACCACAGGCCGATAAAGCAAGCACTGCCGCCCCGCCTAGGGGCACTTGAACACATTTTTTAAGAAAGTCACGGCGTGACGTCATTTTTTTCATGATTAGTCCTGACTGTCATTATCTGACGAAATTTTTCTGAAACAAACAAAAAGGGGAAGAACAAAGTCCTTCCCAAGGTCATAATGGTTTATGGATTAGCCGCGGCACGGCCCAAACGAATGGCGTTGTCCTGATTATCACCAATGGGTAACAACCCCAAGAAGCCTTGCTTAACACGCATTGCCATGGTTTCTTCGGTTGCCGTGATAAGATCAACCATACCCGCACGCTTGCTTGCCGCCAAAACCTGCTGGTTATATTTTTCAGCGGCCTCGCGGTCACCGCCAAGCGCTGCGGTTAAACTACCAATGCCACATGCCAAAGAACTGTAGCCTGGAATGCTGGCAATCTCATCCAACTCTTCCATCACCTTCGGGTCTTCAACTAACAGCATTACAACAATATCGCCATCAGGATTAGCGGGCGACCACACATTATAGCCTTCAAAGAAGGAAACCGCCGCACGGGCTTCTGCTGCACTTCTAATATGCGGCAACACAATGCCATTAGCACCAAGCTCCAGCGCTTCCATAGCGCGGGCTTTTGATATTTCTAAACCATCTTCATGGATCGGTGGAATACGCACCAAAAGCGTTTTCGAATCATCCGTACCTTCATGTTGAAGGCCCTTAACAGCCCCGCGAACCGACTGCGCATGATAATAATGTTCAAGGTTTAAAAACACAAAGTCCAACAGTGGATTTGCGGCAAGAACACGACCATTTTTGACGGTAAAGATCGGCGGCTCTTTTGAATTTTCACGGCCCTTTTCATGGCGTGGCGTGGCATATTCACCAAAAGCTGGCTTGCCCTCCTTCCAAAGCTCAATCAACCCACCAGACTTGCTGTGATGGGCGTGGGCAAAACCACTAGCCATAAATAATGCACATGCAATTAGAATATTAAATCTCATAGTTACCCCCCAATATACCAACTAAATTGGCACCTTACTTATGATAGACTGCAGCATCTTAAATCTCAGAAGACGCATCCCCAAAACGCAGCCTTATTTATGTAACTCTATTAAAACGACTTTGTAAAGTCCGATTAATGATGTCATTACCCCCACCGGCATCAATGGTATCATTACCAGCGCCTGTGTTGATGGTTTCTGCACCCGCCTTACCATTCACGGTAAGATCATTGGTTTCAGAGGATTTCTCAAGGGTACTGGCCTCATTGTTGCGGGCTGTATAGGTATTGCCATTTTGATCAAAGCCCGGCTCAACAGGTGGCGGAGGAGGCGGTGGAGGTGGTGCAATTGGACGCTGTGCGGTTGGTCCGCCGCCACCACATGCTTCTAGCGTTAAGGCAGCCAAGGTGATAACACCGGCCCGTCCATGGCTTTTTTTCAATTTCAATTTACGGATATTTTTAAACAAAAAGTCAGTAGAGGATTCATGGTTTGATTTTTTAGTCATAACGGCGCCTTAACAACAATAAACTCAACTCATCAAAACTCATTTTTGATGAGGGCGTGCACCTTAAATTTTAGTGATTGTCTTTTTTATCAATCTATTATTTTTTATGGTGATACTATTTTTAGTATTAATGTCTAGTGTATAATTATACTTTTAATCTACATCTTTTTTTGTGACTTAACCCTCTGTCATGGAACGCCTTAGCACTTGCGATATGGGTTCCATGAAATATTCAATGGGGGTTCTAGATCCTGCATTGATCAACACTTCAACAGGCATGCCGGGAACAATTTTCAATGTCGTAATTTGATCAATATTGCCCTCACTTAATGATAGGCGCACTGTATAAAAACTCTCCCCTGTTTGCTCATCAACAATGGCATCTGCAGCTATTCTGGTGATAACACCATCCAGTTCAGGTGTTACGCGTTGGTTAAATCCTGACAATTTCACGCGGGCCGGCATATTAATGCTTATAGCATCAACATCCACCGCTCTTACCTTTACCTCAACCATCAATTGATCATCGGTGGGTACGATTTCCATAATCGGCTTGGCAGGCTCAACCACACCACCAATGGTGACATAATTCAATCCCAACACCACACCATTTTGCGGGGCCCGAATAATGGTGCGCTCTACAATATCTCCAATAGCGATCAATTGTTCTTTTTGAGTGTACAGCTCTTTTTGAACCTCTTGCAATTCTTCAGACACTTTTTCACGCATCGTTTTGAGAACTTGTAATTCTTGCAGTTTTGCCTCACCAATTGCCACGTCCGTTGTGGCAATTTCGGAGGTTATCTTACCTATACCGCCACGCAAACGATTAAGCTCTTTTTCCAAATCCCAAACAGCCGTGATGGCTAGTAAACCCTTTTCTTTAAGAGACAAAGCTTTTTGATGCTCTTGCTCGATAATGCCAAATTCATTTTCGGCTGCTTGTTTTTGCGTTCTTAAACCGATGATTTGCTGTTCAAGCTGTGATTGTCGTTGGCGTAAAATATCCAACTCGCCCAGCAATTGTTCTTTTCTGGCAGCAAATATCTGGCTTTGGTTGGCTATGATCGGCTTGATCATTTCTTGGTCAGCATTTGCGGCTATTTCAGGCGAATAGGCAATCTCACCAGCATTGCCAAGCTCGGCCTTCAAGCGGTCAGTAATGGCCAAATTGGTATAATAGCGGGTTCTTAAAATATCATTCTGGCTGACCGATTGGGTCGGGTCCAGTTCAATCAAAGGATCGCCAGCTTTAACAACACTGCCTTCTTCGACCAATAAGTCTTTAACAATGCCGCCTTCCAAATGTTGCACTATTTTGCGGTCACCATTGACCACAAATGAACCTGTAGCGATCACGCCACGCGATAATTCAGCGGTAAAAGCCCACAAGAAAAACACCATGATACTGACAAGAATGGTAATCATGCCTGATCGAATAATTTTGTCCGTCGACCAGTCGGTTGATAGGTTTGCCCCATCAATAGATGCGCTTGTTCTTAAAGACTGTTGATTATGCATCATGATAGAACCCTAGGATGTTTTTTTGTTTTGAGTGTGACTAACGGAAACGGGCGCAGGGGCCATATATTTTTTAAGAACAGCGTCCGACTGGCCAAAGTCTTTGACCTTTCCCTCATTCAGCACCAGTACTTTATCAACCACATTTAACAATCGAATATTATGGGTAATTAAAACAACGGTGGCGTTTTGTTGTTTTAATTTTTTGATCGCTGCAATAAGGGCTGTTTCACCTGCAGTATCAAGGTTAGAATTTGGCTCATCCAACACCACCAAAGCAGGTTCACCATATAGCGCTCTCGCCAAGCCAATACGTTGGCGTTGCCCCGCCGATAAATTGCTACCATCTTGTCCAATTTCAGTTTCATAGCCATTTGGCAGTTTTAAAATCATCTCATGACACTCAGCCAAGTTGGTGGCGGCCATCACTGCTTGCTGATCAATTTCTTGAAACCGCGCAATATTTTCTGCCACTGTACCACTAAACAGCTCAACATCTTGCGGTAAGTAACCAATATATTGTCCACGATCATCAGCAGCCCAAGTTGATAAATTAATACCACCTAAACGCAAGCTGCCTGACAAAGCAGGCCATACACCCACCATAGCCTTGCCCAAGGTGGTTTTACCAGCTGCACTAGGGCCTATAAGCCCCAGTACCTCACCCGCCGAAAGGTTGAAACTGGCTGATTTTATGATGGCCTGATTGCTTTGCGGGGCCGCTACAATGGCTTTATCAACCTCCAACTTTCCTTCTGGTCGTGGCAGGGGCATCGACGATGACGCAGTGTCCATTGTTGATAAAAGTGTGTTTAGGCGTCCCCATGCACCGCGGGTGTTAACAAATCCCCGCCATGCACCAATGGCTTGCTCAACTGGGGCCAAGGCCCGCCCCATAATGATAGAGGCTGCAATCATTGAACCGGGACTAATCTCGCCTTGAAGAGCTAACCAGCCACCTGCTCCCAAAATAGCAATTTGCAACATAAAGCGCACCGCCTTGGTCGAACCTGTAATAAAGCTAATTCGATCCGTAGCCGTGCCATTTAACTGTACTGACGGCTGATGGATTTCATGCCATTTGGATTTCACGGCATTGAGCATACCCATGGCCTCAAGCACGTCAGTGTTTCTCAGTGAACTTTCAGCGAAGTTATTTGCTTTTAAAGAATAACCAAAGGCTTGTTTATAAGTTTCGCGGCTAATCACCTCTGTCGCAACCGCTAAGGCAAAAATGGCAATGGCCCCAACAAGGGCAATTGCGCCCAACAACGGATGCATAATGAAAATAAGAATGATGAAAAATGGCGTCCAGGGAGCATCAAAAAATGCAAACAGTGTGTTACCTGAAAAGAAGCTTCTAAGTGCGTCCATATCTCGCAGGCTATTAGACCCTTGATTAGCGGCCATTAAATTACTTTTAAAGGTGCTATTAAAAACACGATCATTCAGCATATTATCAAGACCGATACCAATGCGCACCATGATGCGAGAGCGAATAATCTCAAGTAACGCCAGAATGCCCAGCAAAAAAACTGCGATTACTGTTAGCATCGTTAATGTGTCGGTGCTGCCGCTGGTCAAAACACGATCATACAGCTGCAACATATAAAGCGGAGCTACAAGCATTAAAAGATTAACAAAGACGCTAAAAACACCAATAGCAACAAAGGCAGATTTAAAATGTCTCAAGCTATTTTTTAAAATATTCTCGTTTTGGTTTTGCAAATTACTAACTTCTATAAACTGAAAAAATATCAAAAATATTTTCGATCAATAGTCTATTTTTCTTGATGATGTCAACATAAGGTTGTAATGCTTTGCCATATTTATATGACTGATTTTTCTATTGATGATTAATTTAACGGCTTTTCATTTGTTATGATGTTGTTTTTAAAAAAATATTTTAAAATTACTGTAGCTTCATACTTTCTTCTTCTACCACAAATTGTGGACGCCTTTGAAGAAACATCCATCACTATTATGGATGCCTTTTTCAATGCTTTTGAAAGGGATGCACGCATCAAAGCCGCGCAATCAGCCCTTAGAAGTGCACAGCAAGGGGTAACCTTATCAGGTTCCCATCGCTGGCCAAAAATCAATTCCACTGGTTCTTTGGGGTTAAGCGACGTTGGTTCTGTCAATGAATTAGGGAACCCTCAAAGCGATGGTTTTCGGGCAACATATGGCATTGAGGTTGATCAAAACCTTTACAGCTTTGGTCGCAATGATGCGCGCTATAAAAAAGCCATTACAGAAGTGAGCATTAGCCAGAACAAGTTATTAAAAACTGAACAAGAAGTATTATTAGATGTTGCCAACGCTTATATTGACTTGTTGCAAGAACAAAAACTGGTGGCTGCCCTATCCGAACATTCCAAAACCTTGGCAGATTTGGCCCATGCCACAGAAGAAAAATATAAAGAAGAATTGGTCACAGAAATTGATTTTTATTTGGTCAAAGCCCGTTTAGCCCAGGCAGAAGCAGATCTATCGGTAGCAAAAGCAAATTTAAGCAATGCCCGAAATTCATTTGAACGCCTAACAGGCATCGCCGTTGATACACTTTATGACACATCAGTGATTGACCTTTTAACAAGAATACCAAGCACCCTAGACCGCCTATTGGCTTTTAGTCTTGGCAACGCGCCATCACTAAAGATCGCCGAAGCCCAATATAAATTAGCCGACGCCAACCTCTTGCTGGAACGCTCTGAACGCTGGCCTGACTTCAGCTTAGTTGGTCGCATGTCCCGTGGGCGAATTGGCCAACGGGATGTCAACACCGAAGAAGTTGGTATTCGTTTTAGAGTTGAATTGTTTGACGGTGGTGCCAGCCATTCAAAAATCACTTCCCGTCGTCATGACCTAGAAGAAGCACGTGAACAAATGGCTTTTGCCGAGGAAATGGCTGAACAAACCACTCGGTCCTATCATAACCAGTTAGAGGGGCTAGAAATATCAATAACGGCTTGGCATGAGGCCATAGATGCGGAAAACAAGGCGCTAGAAGGATTATTCATACAAGTTGAAGAGGGCGTAAAACCGATCTCAGACTATCTTGAATCCAAAGAACGGGCCATTGACAACATCAAGCAAGAAATCAGCCTTTCCAGCACCATTTTACGCACCAAATTTAAATTGCTTGAGGCTATTGGCGCGCTAAATAGACTACAACTTTTGTCTCTTTAAGCCTCTCTTCTTTTGCCTAATTTAATAAACTGTTTTTATTGATATTTTAGCTTGTTGATTTATTTTAATGACAGTATCCCCATTATTTATGAAAAAAGCTTGTCGCAATGTTATTAGTCAAAAAAATCGTTACCATCATAACAGCTTTTTTTATAAGCGCTTCCATGGCACTCGCACAAGATACTGGCGAGCAATCCATTCATGTCTTTACCACAGGCCTACAGCCCTATGTCCACAATGATGAATCAGGGCAATTATCGGGCTTAGCAACGACTGTTGTCCGAGAGATCATCGAAGAAGCGGGACTTGCATACACGCTAAACCCCGTAGACTGGACCATTGCCTATAACCGCACCATTGCCAATGAAAACACCCTAATATACCCCTTGGATCGCAACCCATCACGAGAAGGTCAATTCACATGGATTGCGCCCGTGGCGACCGTCAA
>CAKZLM010000099.1 GCA_937126915.1 uncultured Alphaproteobacteria bacterium | reverse complement strand
AAGGTTAGCGACATTTGCAATGTTTCATAATAATGAAAGCCAATGGACATTATCACCGTGGTTATATAAAGGCCCACAACCGTGGGAAATTGCCCCGTTAACACAACGCCCAATCCCGCCATTAATAGCGCCAATAGGGCAAAACGTTGCTCGCGTATCACCAAGGCCACATAAATGGCGGTGAAGGCCAGAAATCCTGGAATTTCACGTAGGCTGTGCAGGGTGCCAATTTCCTTGCCTGTGAAGCTTGCCATTTCAATGCTGAAATTGTTCAATAAACTGTTCCATGTGGCAAAGGCCACCGGCATGGCTGTTGCCAGTAGGATCAGAAAAATTTCTGGGCTTTGCCATTTTTGCGGTAATTTCAACATTGATCTTTACTTTCAACAGATTACATCTGACCATGACAGTGACATTTTTTCTTGAACCCTGCAAGCAAGGCCTTTAGCACCATGGCTGTTTTTACGCACCTGACAGAACAACAGATTGTGACGTTTTTAGCTGGTTATACATTGCCGCCATTGCAATCGGTTGCGCCTATCTTAAGCGGCAATGAAAACAGCAATTATAAGCTGGTGTTAGGGTGTGAGGATTATGTCTTAACCGTGTTTGAACATCGCACCGCCCACAAAGACTTAACATGGTTTGTGTCCTTGCTGGATCATATGGCGAATGCGGGGCTTACAACCCCCAAAGTGATGGTAACCGATACCAATCAGGCCCTGCAAACGGTGGCGGGCAAGCCTGCCATGCTTCAATCTTTTTTAAAGGGCAGCACGCCTGATGCGCTAACCATAGACCATGCTCATCAAGCAGGGCAGTTTTTGGCATCATTACATCAATTAAATTGGCTTGGCATCGACAAGCGACCCTCAGATTTTTCGCTGGCTAAAATGCAAAAAACGGTTAGTGACTTAAGCGAGGCCCTTAACACCATCTCCCCTAACTTTAGGGCTATCGCCCAAAAAACATTAGCCCAAATTGATAGCGCCTTAAGGGATATGTCGCTGCCTAAAAGCATTATTCATGGTGACCTGTTTCCCGATAATGTGTTTTTTGAGGGGGGCCATTTATCGGGCGTTTTTGATTTTTATTTTGCAAGCCATGATGACAAATTGTTTGATCTTGCGGTGGCAATCATGTCTTGGGCCTTTGATAGAGAGAATCGGCTTTTACCCGCTATTGCGAATGGCTTATTGGCGGGCTATCAAAGCAAATGTCCCTTAACTGATGATGAAAAAAGTGCCCTAAAACACCTGATGAAAAAGGCGGCCTTACGCTTTGCCCTAACCCGCGCAGAAGACCGCCTAAATATTTATAATGTGCCCAATTTAACCGCCAAAGACCCACTGCAAATGATCAATCGATTGGCGATGGTTGATGGCTACCAGCCGATATTTTCCCCATCATAATTCCAAAACTGCCCGCTGTTATTTGGGGTTAGGTCCTCAATAACCTTGGTCATGCCAGCGATGCTTTCATCCACATTAATAAGGCCATTGGGGCCACCCATGTCGGTGCGCACCCAGCCGGGATGAAAACTGGCAACACTGATGCCATCGCCTGCCAAGTCTGCCGCCATTGATCGCATGATGGCGTTAACGGCGGCCTTTGATGAACGGTAAATATATTGCCCGCCCGATGTGTTATCGGTCATTGATCCCATTTTGGATGAAATGATGACAATTTTTTTCTGACCGCCACCTCGCACATTGTCTAAGGTTGCCTCAACCATTTTTTGGGTGCCATAAACATTTACCTCCATCACCGCGCGCCATGCCTCATAATTGGTGCTACCAAGAACCGCAGAAACGCCATCTTTGGGGCCATAAATACCAGCATTATTGATAAATAAATCAAGGGGCGTGTTGCCTAACTGATCTTTAAAAGCGGCAATACTCTCATCCTCGCTAACATCCAACGACAGCACAGTTAAATTCTCTGTATATTGATTTTTAAGGGCCATTAAGTCTGACGCAGCATTTTGATCACGACAGGTGGCAATCACACGCCAGTGATGGCTTAAGTAATGTTTGGTAAAGCCCAATCCCAAGCCGCGATTGGCCCCTGTGATTAAAACTGTTGGCATGGTTTATCCCCCTTATTACGTCTTTGTTCATTCTAAGCATAAGGACTTTTCCATAAATGAAAAGGGGCACCATCACGATGCCCCATATACATTGGTTTATTGTTTAATGTTGGCGAGTGCCTTAAAAAGCCTTTTGCCAACCGATGACCAGCATGGATTTTGACTTAAGAGCATGACCGCCTCGATTAGACGATAGCGGCATGCCAAATTCAAGGGCAAAACGATGACCACTAAGTGCGCCATGGCGAGCCACATAATTAACCCCTGCCAATGTCATCAATGATTCACTGTTTGCACCCCCCATTATCATCGCAGTTTCTGCCACCTGCTTTTCACTATAATTCATTCGCAATGAAGCACTTATCTGATCGGTCAAACTGTACGAGCCCCAAGCGGTAGCGTTATATTGATCGCCTGCTTTTTCATCAAAGTTGTTTTTGTCTAGAACGATCAAAGCAGACCCCTGTAAGCCATAGGACCAGCCATCCTCAAAATGTGAGTAAGTGATTGCGGGTGTAAGAGCATATGATCCTTTGCCAGACTGAACCATAAGAGGTAAGCGATTGCCATTCATGTCTACGGCACTGCTTTTTCCGGTTGGAAGTGAGGTGCCAAGTTTAATCAAGAGGCGACCTTTGGCATGAGTGTAAACAGGGAAGATTGCATTTATCTTTAGGTCTGTCATGCCATCTGCTTTTCGTGTCATGCTATTGCCATTCATGGTAGCTTTCATGTTTTTAAAGCTGTAACCAGTTCCAGCTGCAAATGTGACCCAATCTGTGGGTGCATACATCATGCCCACCATCGCCATTTGATTGGTCATTTTTTGAGGGCCCATGGCACTTAAAGGTTCACCCATATCCATATGCATATAGCGGGCTGATGCCATAAATTCCCCTGCTTTATGATAGTGATCAGCCATCACGCCGATTGGGGCGTGATCATCAACTCGGGCATTGTAGCCATCAGCGTGAACAAGGGTAGAAGTGGAAGTGGTCGCGGCAACAACCATTGCCGCCATGCTTAAAGCAAAACGTTTTTGCGTCATTTTATAAATCTCCGTTTAATATATTTGATTGGTTTTTGTGGTTAAACGAAGTTGGCTGGTGGTCCGCGTGTGGGGGGAAGGGTAGCTGCTAAAAGGGCGCGAATGGTTTGATGGTCAGCAAAGAAATTTATAGTGTCGAAACCATCAGCAACATTCAGGCGCGTATGATTTTCGTATGTTAAAATATCAAGACTGCCGCAGGTAAAACAACAGCTGCATCGGCTATAATCACCAAGGTCTGATTGATAACTGTTGCTGTGATGATGGTGGCTAGGGGGCTTATGATCCATCATGCTGTGATCATGGTTCATAGATGTGGTTTTACTGTGACTTTTAAATAACTTTTGCATCTCGTTGTCACATTGCACTAGGCATGTTGCGTGTACAGTGAATTGTACCAACATCACCATCAGCATGGTGAAAAGACCTTTGCTAAAATAGTAAGTGTTATGTTTTTGTTTATGTCTGGCAGCAGTTATTAACATGGCCGCTGTTTAACTTAAAGAAAAGGCCTTGCCAAGATAAATATTAGCAAGACCTAATGTAATTAATTGTTTGATTGGTCTAGTTGCCACCTTCTTCGTTTTTCTTTTTCTTCTTTTTTAATAAGCTGCCCACCGCATCGGTGATGCCTTTCAGTTCTTCTGGGATATTCTTTTTAAGTAATTCGTTTGCTTTATCCTTGGCTTGGTCTTTGGCCTGATCAACCGCTGACTTTAAGCCCAATGAAACAGCCGCTTTTGCCACTTGTGGTTCCAATGCATCCATCACTAAGCGAAAGGCCTCATTAGCGGGTATTCCATTTTGGTCAACGCCAATGTCGTTTAAAATAATGTCGGCTAATTTGACATCACGTTTTTTGCCATCATTCATTTGAAACGAAAGGGTCATGTCGGTTAGGGCTAATTCTTCAATGCTGATGCGTTTGTCAAAAGCCATTTCGCTGTCATCGCTGGGACCCATGGCATCCATTAAGGCTTGGAAGTTGGTTTTTGTACCCATCACAACGGCGTTAATTTCGGGGTTGGCAATGGTGATATTGTTAATTTTGATATGATCATCCATCAGGCTTTTTACATCCAACCCAACCGAAAAATCATTAACGGCAAATAGATTGCCATCGCCATATCCTTCGGGTTGACCAATGCTAAATCCCGATATGCCTGCGGCCCCTGCAAAGGGTTGCAGATCAACACCGCCCAGTGCTACATTGGTTTTTAAAACGCTGGAACCATTGGTTTCAACCGCTTCAATAATCCAGTCTTCGCCTTTGACCACCAACACGGTGCCAGCGGCCACCACTATAAGAATTAACGCAATTGCAACACGGGCAAAAAGTTTCATGGTCTTCCCCTAAAATGTTTCCCAAAACCTGTTGAAGGTTCCTATCGTACACACAATAGATAGTGATTGTGCCGTAGATGTAAAGTATATCACATAATGGTCATAATATCATCATGATCGCTTGACATATGTACGATTGTGATTACCTGTTGGTTTCAGTTTGTTGTTCTTGTTTAGAAAAAATATAATGCCTTAAGAAAGCAAACGACCCATGCTTCAAAGAATTAAAACCCACATTGCCGCCATTAAAGAACGTGATCCAGCTGCCCCCTCATGGCTTGAGATCTTAGTCACTTACCCCAGCGTTCATGCCTTGTTTTTTCATCGTGTGGCACACCGTGTTTATAAGGCGCGGTTAAGGTTTTTGGCGCGCTTTATTTCACAAATGGCACGTTTCTTAACAGGCATTGAAATTCACCCCGGTGCCATCATTGGCAAACATTTGTTCATCGATCATGGCATGGGTGTGGTAATCGGTGAAACCGCCATTATAGGTGATAATGTCATGATGTATCATGGCGTTACCCTTGGTGGGGTAACCAATGACCCCAATCATAAAGCAAAACGCCACCCTACCATTGAAGATGGCGTTATCATTGGGGCAGGGGCCAAGGTCTTAGGTGATATCACCATTGGCACAAACGCCCGCATTGGCAGCAATGCTGTGGTGACCCGATCTGTTCTGTCCCATAAAACCGTTATTGGTGTACCTGCACATGAAGCCAACGTAACGGCCCTTAACCGGGGAGAATTTGTGTCCTACGGAACGCCCTGTGATGGTGTTACCGATGATCCTATTAAGCTGCTCAATTGCCTGAACCAAGAGTTGGCTGAGACCAAAAAGCGTCTGGCGGCCCTTGAAGAAGGGCAGGCAAACAAAGACCAAGTTAAAAGCAAAACACCTAAGGCCAGCTAATCACTGGCCCTTTATCAATATTCTCTGATTTATCAGAGTTAATAGTGCCTTTTATGAGGTTTCTTCAAAAGGAATATCAAACGGCAGGTTTTGGTTGCTATTGTTTAGCAGCCAGCTTGGCACAGGCAGATCTTTTGACTTTAAAAAATCAGGATTAAACAGCTTACTGGCATAGCGTTGCCCACCATCACACAACATGGTGCAAATGGTTTTGCCAGGGCCTGCTTTTTGCGCCCATTTAATAGTAGCAGCAACATTCACCCCTACAGAGGTGCCCATGCAGAGGCCTTCGTCTTTTAATAAGTCGAAAACAATCGGCACTGATTCTTGATCGGGGATTAAAAACTGATCATCCACTGGTGCCCCTTCTAGGTTGGCGGTGATGCGACTTTGGCCAATGCCTTCGGTGATGGATCCGCCCTCGGCTTTTAGTTCACCATGGGCATAATAGTTATATAACGATGCCCCCGGTGGGTCAGCCAGCACTATTTGAATGTCTTTGTTAAAATCTTTAAGGCCAATGCCGGTACCCGCCAACGTGCCACCTGTGCCAACGGCAGACACAAAGGCATCAATCTTGCCATCGGTTTGCTGCCATAATTCTGGTGCGGTGGTTTCAATATGGGCTTGGCGGTTAGCAACATTATCAAATTGTTCCGCAAAAACGGCGCCGTTTGGCTCGCTTTGGTTTAATTGGTTGGCCAGTCGTCTGGCAATATGTTGGTAATTATTAGGGCTGCTAAAAGGGGCCGCGGGAACCTCAACCAGTGTGGCACCCATCATTCTGAGGGTGTTTTTCTTTTCAGGTGTTTGGGTCTCGGGGATCACAATCACACATTTAAAGCCCATGGCATTAGCCACCACAGCAAGGCCAATGCCTGTGTTGCCAGCGGTGCCTTCAACAATAGTGCCGCCGGGTTTTAAGCGACCTGATTTAATGGCGTCTTGTACAATGAAAAGCGCTGCACGGTCTTTTACCGACCCACCGGGGTTCATAAATTCTGCCTTGCCGTAAATATCACAGCCCGTTAGCGCACTGGCTTTTTTAAGTTTGATAAGAGGCGTTTTGCCAATGGCGGATAAACTATCTGGATAAACAAGCATGATGACCCCTTTAGGACATGAGTTGAGAATATTTTTCTATATATAGGTAAATTATTCCAATTTAAAGGGCTTGTTAAATTTAAATTAGAAAATTATTCTAAAAAGGCCACCACCATGGGCCGTCTAGATCATCTTCACAGCGGGCCAATTGAGCCGCATAGGTTTGAGAGTAACGCTCAACCTTTTTCGCCACATCCAACAGCCAGCGTTTTTTCAAATAGGTTTTTCTTTTAAAGCCACCATGGCCCTCGTGATACGCCAGATATTGATTGTAAGCATCCCACTTTGAAATGCCCAGGGTGCGAGCACTTTCATTGGTATACCAACCAATAAACATCACCGCATCGTCAAAATCATCACGGTCAGCCCCGCTTTCACCGCTGCGTTCCTTGTACCAATCCCATGTTTCATCTTTCACTTGGGCATAGCCATAGGCCGATGATTTGCGCCCCCATGGAATAACCCATAAAATATACTCACGCTCGGTTTTGGCATCATGTTTAAAGGATGATTCTTGGCGCATAATGGCCAGTTGAACATGAATGGGCGTGCCATATTTTTCACGCGCATCTTTGGCAGCATCGTACCAGCCGTCTTTTTCTTCCAGCATTTCACAGCTGTCAGCAATGTTTTTGGGTGGGGTGGTAGAGCACGCAGAGAGCGCTAATAAGGTGATCAGGGATAACAGTTTTTTGTGCATTTTTGCTCTAATCATCAGGGTTACAAGGGCTGTCTCTCAAGAATCTAACATAAGCCCTAAAAAATGCCTATAGCAAAATGTTGAATATTTGCTAGGCTGTTGATCAATGGGGTTTTAATTGGGGGATATAAAATGATCAAAAAAATGTTGCTGGCTTTGGTTGGTGTGACGATGTCTTTTCAAGCCATGGCAGCTGATGGTGCTTATCTTTTAATCAATGCCAATGTGTTTGATGGGGTGCGCAACCAAATCACCGAAAACGCTAGCATCTTTATTAAAGATGGTAAGATTGAACGCATTGAGGCAGGCCGTGCAGACGCTCCCAATGGTTATGAAGTGGTTGATATTGAGGGCAATTTCCTGATGCCGGGTATGTTTGATGTGCACACCCATATCAACACCCTAGAAGGGGCCGAACGCGCCTTGCATTCGGGTGTGACCACCATCCGCAGTGCTAGCGTGAATGCTTTTGAAGATATTTCGCTTCGTGAACTGGTCAAAAGTGGCAAGGTAATTGGCCCCGATGTGCAGGCAGCAGGGGTTTATGTGACCCCTAATTTGGGTGGCAGTATTCTGGCAGATCCACGCCTTGCTGATTTATATGACGGTGTTAACAGCGATGAAGAGCTGCGCCAATTGGTGAAAATTAATATTGATCGCGGTGTCGATGTCATTAAGGCTCGCGGCACTGAACGTGCTGGCCTGCCAGACACTGACCCTCGCCAACAATCATACAGCCAGCGCCAGTTAAAGGTCATTGTTGACGAAGCGGAAAAATATAACGTACCCGTAATGGTTCATGCGCATGGTGATGAAGGGGCGCGTGCGGCAGTTTTAGCAGGGGCACGCAGCATTGAACATGGCACCTATTTAAGTGAGGAAACCATCAATCTGATGGCAGAGCGCGGCACGTGGTTTGTACCAACCCATGTAACCATGAAAGAGTTGGACGAGGAGCATTATCATTATATCTTGCGCTTGCGGGGCCGTCATATGGTGCCACAGTTAGAGCGTGCCATGCGCCTTGCCTACAAACGCGGTCTTAAGTTTGCCACAGGGGCTGATAATTATTATCAAGCCACGTCGATCAACCGTATCGCCATGGAAATTCAAGCCTTTGCAACCATCGGGATGAGCAATTTTGAAGCACTACAAGCAGGCACGGTTAGCTCGGCAGATCTGTTGCGCCTTGGCGATAAAACAGGCCAAATTACAGAAGGCTATGAGGCAGATTTGATCGTTTTGGCAGATAACCCACTAGAAAACCTTCGCGCCCTAGAAGACGTGTTGATGGTAATGAGCAACGGCAAGCTCGCCTTTAAACGCTTCCCCTTTGGTGTCGAAGAATAATGAATTGATAGATTTTTATAGGAGGGAAGAATGCGATTATTATTGTTAGTTTCTGTGGTGGTGGCTTTTATGCAGGCGGGTTTTGCTGTGGCGGAGGATTGGGCCGCGCGCACCAAAAAGCATACCATTGAGCTGGCTGATTTTAGCTTTGATACAGGTGAAACATTACCATCTATCACCATGTCGGTTTATACCCTAGGTGAGCCGCGTCGCGATGATGATGGCAAGATTAATAACGCCGTTATGTTGCTTCATGGCACGGGTGGTAGTGGTATGTCGTTGATGAACCCGTTGTTTGGTGATGAATTGTTTGGCCCTGGGCAACCACTTGATATCTCAAAAATGTATTTGATCTCGCCCGATAATTTGGGTCATGGGGATAGCTCAAAACCCAGCGATGGCATGGGGACCAGCTTTCCGAAATATGATTATGATGACATGGTCCGTGCCCAATATCGCATGTTAACCGAAGGGTTAGGCGTTGAGGGCCTTGAAATGATCATTGGCACCTCAATGGGCTGTATGCACAGTTTTGTATGGGGGCCAACTTATCCAGGTTTTGTAAAGCGAATGGTGCCATTGGCCTGTAATGCTATCGAAATTGCAGGGCGTAACCGTATGTTCCGTCAAATGGTGATTGATGGCTTTCAAGATGACCCGGCATGGAACGATGGCAACTATGAAAACCCGTCTGATTTAAAAATGGGCCAGCGCATTTATGCCTATGCCTTGGCAATGGCAGGTGGCAATCCTTATGCGATGCAGGCGTCTGCCCCCACCCGCGAGGCCGCTATTCAATCGCTTCATGCGGTGGTTGATCGCTTTGGCGCGCGTGGTGTTGATCCCATTGATACCATCTATCAATTTGATGCCTCACGCACCTACAACCCCGCACCGCATCTTGACAAAATCAAGGTGCCCGTTTTGTGGATTAACTCGGCTGATGATTTTATCAATCCACCCGGTTTGGGCGACCCTGAAGGCCTAGCCAAGCGGATGCCACAAGGGCGTTTTGTGTTGATCCCTGCCAGCGAAGAAACCCGCGGGCACGGCACCCATACGGCGGCACGATTTTATAAAAAAGACCTGATCGACTTTTTAAAGAAACACCCATTTTAGGTAAGTCTCAAAACTTTATTTAACAGCCCCTTGTTTGGCGGGGGCTGTTTTGTTTTTAATAGCGTTTGATGTTTTTAAAGTTGCGGTCTGGACGATAGGCGGCAAGGTTTGGTAGGGCGACATCGTTTGCTATCTCACGTGCAACCAATTGCCCCACTAGGGGA
>CAKZLM010000098.1 GCA_937126915.1 uncultured Alphaproteobacteria bacterium | reverse complement strand
CTCTGACCTGCATTTAGGAAAAGGTAAGTTTCTCAAAAGTGGACAACTTAATATCCTAGAAGATTTCTTTGAGGACTCCAAGTTTGCTGAGTTTTTAGACTACTATTCTAAAGGTAAGTTTGAACACGATGAAGTTCATTTGGTCCTGAATGGTGATATTTTTAACCTTACCACGCAGGGCGCGCTTGGTAATATCTTTTAACTTTGCCCCAGAAATATCAAACGCATGGATAAAACCTTTGTTGCGCATATCAGCTGCGATGGCTAATGTTTTGCCGCCGCCACCAGCGCACAAATCCATCACTTCCATCCCCGGTTCTGCTTTCACCAATAAAGACGCAATTTGTGCAGCCTGATCCTGAATTTCAATCAAGCCATTATTATATTGTTTGTTATTGGCCAGCGATGTTTGCTTTTCAAAACGAAGCCCATAAGGCGTGTGCGTCATGGCAGTGGTTTTGATATGCTGCTCATCTAAGACCGAAATCATGGTTTCACGTTCGGTGCGGGCTTGATTGATGCGCACATCTAAAGGGGCACGATCATTAAGCGTTTGAACAAGTGCAATGGCTTCTTGCTCGCCAAATTGTTCTATGAATTTGTTCATCAGCCATTCTGGGCAGTTTAGCTGGATAAAGCTTTTCTCAGATTTTGGTTCTTTCAGTATCATTAAAAGATAGGCTTTTTCTTGATCTGTCAGTGGCTTAGGACAGTATTGATCACCAGTGAAATGATTTAGCAATTCTCTGGCATTTTTAGCTAAATAGGTGATGACTAAAATACGACCATTGATGGGGTCTTGGCTCTCTAATGCCCATTGCAATAACTGCAAACGGTTTCTTAGAATACTGTAAAATAGGCCGCTGATGGTTTTGCGATCACCCGAGCCAGCGTATCGACGGGCCCTGAAATAATTTTGCACAATTTTGTCCGCGGGTAATCCACCCTGACGGGCTGATTTCTCAAACTCGTCAACCAATTCAATAGCAGATTGTATTCGTCCCCCAGGTATCATTCAGCATCGTCTTTCAAGGGCAAATCCCAAACTATTTTATAGAATAATTGGGTGCTTCACGGGTAATGGTTACATCATGCACATGGCTTTCACGTAGGCCCGCGTTGGTAATGCGCACAAATTCAACACCGCCACGCATATCAGCTATAGTGGCAGATCCAGTGTAACCCATAGCCGCTTTCAAGCCACCAACCAATTGATGGACAACGGCATTGCTAGGCCCTTTATAAGGCACTTGGCCTTCAATACCTTCAGGCACCAATTTAAGGGCATCTTTAATGTCTTGTTGGAAATAACGATCAGCTGATCCACGTGCCATTGCGCCAACCGAACCCATACCGCGATATGATTTATAAGAACGCCCTTGATAAAGGAACACCTCACCCGGTGCTTCAGAAGTGCCTGCTAATAACGAGCCAACCATCACACAGTCAGCACCCGCAGCAATGGCTTTGGCGATGTCACCAGAGGTTTTTAATCCACCATCGGCAATGAAAGGAATATCAACAGATTTACAATAATTGAAAACATCCATAACAGCGGTTAATTGTGGCACGCCAACGCCTGCAATAATGCGCGTGGTACAAATAGACCCAGGGCCAATACCAACTTTAATGCCATCAGCACCTGCTTCGACTAGTGCTTTTGCTGCCGCTGCGGTGGCAACATTACCCGCCACCAATTGGGCATCCGGGAAATCAGCCCGCATGCGCTTAACGGAATCAATCACATATTTTGAATGACCGTGGGCGGTGTCGATCATAATCACATCACACTCTGCCTCAATCAACGCCTTGGCGCGGTCATAGCCATTTTGTCCAACCGTTGAGGCCGCCGCCACCAACAAACGACCACTTCGGTCTTTTGCCGCATTAGGGTGGGTGGTGGCTTTTTCCATGTCTTTAACGGTAACAAGGCCAATACAATGATTGTTTTCATCAACAACAATTAATTTTTCAATTTTATGCTGATGGAAAAGCCTTGTGGCGTCGTCAGAGCTAATGCCCGGGGCAACTGTGACCAAGTTTTCATGGGTCATGTAGCTTGAAATAGGTTCCCCCATATTATCAGCAAAGCGAATGTCACGATTGGTTAAAATGCCAACCACTTTACCTTTTTGATCGCCAGAAACGCGCTCAACAATAGGGATAGATGAAATTTTGTGGCGCTCCATATTTTTGCGCGCATCAGCTAACTTTTCATCAGGGAACATGGTTAGTGGGTTAACAACCATACCCGCTTCAAAGCGCTTTACTTGCTTTACCATTTCCACTTGTTCTTCAATATCCATATTGCGGTGAAGAACACCAATACCGCCCTCTTGCGCCATGGCAATGGCCATTTCAGCCTCGGTAACTGTATCCATCGCGGCAGAAATAAGCGGTATATTAAGGGAAATTTTGCGAGTCAAACGGGTTTTAACATCAACGCTGGAAGGCATCACCTCAGATGCGGCTGGAACCATCAAAACATCATCAAATGTTAAACCTTCGCGGATTGTCATAACTCTTGTCCCTTCGTGGCGTATGGCGATGCTAAAAAGCATTGAACTATGACTTAGGGGGTCTATTCATAGATGGCCCAAAAGTCAAATGAAAAATCATCCATACTATGTGCGTTATAAACTATTTCTACCTAATCAAAAAGCAACTCAGCAAAAACGTCTTCTAGACCATTTGCGGTATTAAGTTTCATTGCCTGATGTGCGGCCTTTATAATTAAGGGCAACAACAAACAATTCGACGGATTCTGCTCTGCTTGATTCGGGCTTGAAATGCTTAACGGTCTCAAAATTATGCTTTAACTTATCCAGCAAAGAAGCCTCTGTTCCGCCCCGGAAAACCTTAGCAACAAAATTTCCGCCTTTTACCAGTGTTTTCATGGCGAAATCAGCTGCTGTTTCACATAGGGCAAGTGTACGAATGTGATCGGTTTGCTTATGGCCAGTGGCATTGGCGGCCATGTCACTCATCACCAAATCAGCAGGACCGCCCATCAAACATAATAATTCGGTTTCCGCTTCGGGCAACATAAAGTCCATCTCAATGAAGGTAACGCCCTCCATTGGTTCAATTTCAAGCAAGTCGATGCCAACAATATAGCCGTCGCTTTTCTTTAATTTTGATGCCATTTGTGACCAACCACCAGGGGCAGCACCTAAATCAACGATACGTCTAGCATGTTTAAAAAGGGTATATTTTTTATCAAGTTCTAATATCTTAAAAGCCGCGCGTGAGCGATAACCAAGGCGGTTCGCCTCTGCCACATAGGGGTCATTTAATTGCCGCTCTAACCAACGGGTGGATGATGTTTTACGGCCCTTTGCTGACTTAACACGCACGCGTTTACCCCTTGAACGCCCTCGCGGGTCGACCATTTCTGTAATTTGACGACTGGCTCTTACCTCAGATTTTTTTTGTGCAGGCTTTGTTGCACGAGGTTTTGCCTTGATCGGCTTTTTTGTTCTGCTGGTTGGGGGCTTGCGGTCTTGGCTCATAATTGCATCTCCTGATCCCCTTGGCGGCTAGCAACGAAACCTGACCTATTCAAAAGGCTACGTAACACCCCTTCTCTAATGCCGCGGTCCGCAACATAGATATATTCAGCAGGCCATGACCGCAGAAGACTCTCAAATATAGCACACCCTGGCACCAAAAGGTCAGCGCGCTCTTCCCCAACACACGATAAACTGGCTCGGTCAGCAAAGCTCATGGTACCAACATCATTGGTAATGTGCTTTATTTTTGCCAAATCTAGTTTAGCGCCATCAACAATAGAGCGATCATAAGCATTCAACCCTAAGCCAAGGCTTGCCAATGTGGTCACTGTTCCCGACGACCCCAACAATTGCACCCTACCCTCGACGATAAAGTCGTTCATATTATTGCGCTCGCTGAAGGGGATTAATTGCTCTGTTACGCTGGCAATAATCTCTTCATATTCAGCGACGGTAAGATTTCGAAAATCATAACGGTCTGCCAATCGAACCACGCCGTAAGGCATTGATATCCAATCAATTATTTCAGGATTAAGGGTATCTGTGGTGTCGATCCATATTATCTCCGTGCTGCCACCTCCAATGTCAAACACTATGGCACGATCATATGATGGCTTAAAAAGACTTTGGCACCCCATAACAGCCAAGCGCGCCTCTTCTTGTGACGAGATGACATCAAGGGCAATACCAGTTTGTTCAAAAACTTCGTCTACAAATGCGCCGCAATTATCTGCCAAACGGCAAGCTTCCGTTGCCACAGAGCGCATCATGGTAACTTGGCGTTTATTAATTTTTGAGGCGCATATGGTTAGGGCCTCAATGGCGCGTTCCATGGCAGCATCTGACAATTGACCCGAATGGGATATTCCCTCTCCCAAGCGCACAATTCTGGAGAAAGCATCAATAACGCGAAAGCCTTCTCTGGTGGGTGTAGCAACTAATAAACGACAGTTGTTTGTGCCCAAATCAAGGGCTGCAAACACGGGCTGTTTTTTCTTATAAGGGGTGCTGTTTCGTCTTTTAAAACGAGAGCGATGATTCCTGCGATCATCTGGCATACATAATTCCTATCATCCGTCATCGGTTATGTGATCAATGCATGATCATTCATTCTTATTTTTTATGGGTCATTCTTTATCATTAAATCGCTGTTTTGAATAGATAAAAAAATATTACATACTTCATTTTATAATTTTGTTCACATTTTGTTCTTGACTATAAGGCTGCCCACATGTAGAACATAACAAGAACATCAGAAAGGAACACATCATGTCTTTGCTCCCACTTATCATTTTAGCAGCTGCTATGACCCTAGCCTATTATGGTTTTAAGGATATGTTTCTAGTATTAAACCGACACTATCACAAACAACAGCCATCAACTGTTATTGCCAAGGAAATCTCCTTAAACACTACATCCAACTACAATGCATCATACGTTGCTGCTGAATAATGTTGATGTAACCAATAAAAAAAGCCCTTGATCACAATCAAAGGCTTTCTCTCAGAAAACTTTTAGTTTGAATCTATTCGATGCGATCACCATCAAACGGCGTTACTTTACAATATAAGCCAATGCCTTCTAGCTGAGTACAGGCATCTTTTGCGGTATTACCATTTTCAAAAGGCCCTACCTTTAAGCGATAATATGTCCCACCTAAATTTGGTAAGTTAAGCATGGCTAAACGAGCCTGTGCGCCACGAAACGCATTGGGGTGCTTGGCTTTTAGGTCCGCCCACCCTGATGATGCTGATTGCGGGGTTTTATATGAGGCAATATGCACGCCAAAACGCCCACCCATCATGTAAGACAGTGTGCCAGAAATATCCCGTGCCACAGGCCGCGATGTTGAATTGGTTGTGGTGTTAGCTGATGATGTTACGGCTGTATTGTTGCTATCTGCTGTGCCACTATCATCCGCCATATCATTATTCATAGCGGGTGCCTCAGGTTCATCTTTTACCTGAATTTCAACGGTTTCGTACTTTGACAGGCGATTAGCTAGATCATCACGCTCAACCTTCAAGCGCGCATATCGGCCACGCAATTGAACGATGCCATTTTCCAGTTCATCAACACCTTTGTATAATTCTTCTACTTCGTTTTTTAACTGTTCAGTATCACTACCGCCTGAGAAAAAGTCCATGCTTTCACAACCGCTTAACAGTACTGTAGCTAGTGATAATTTGATTAGGTTTATTCGCGTTGGCATACAGCCTCCCCCGTCTTTTATTGCGTTGGATAGTTTGTGCCGATTCACAGTATAGGTCAAGAAAATCCTGTCAGATTATCGCCCTAAGACAAACAATTAAGCTGCTGGTGTTTTTTCCTTATCTTTCTTTGACAGAAGATAAAAACGGCGAATGCTAAAAGGTAAGAAAAACATATAGCCTGCGATAAACACGATTACAGGTTTCCATTGATATGTGGTGATCATAGCCACCAACATGCCAACACTGATCAGCAAATACATCATATGATCTTTGCGAATGAATAATTGCTTTAAGGAATAAGTCGGCATTTTAGAAACCATGCCCATCGCAGCAAAGGCGGTTGTTAAAGCCACTAACCATAAGTTTTCAGAGAAAACACCTGTAAACTCAAAATCAATCATCATGGGTGTTAAGGCAACATAAGCGGCCATTGGCGCCGGAAAGCCCGTTAAAAAACCATAACGCTTGCGCGGTTCTTCATCATCATCCAACATGCTGTTAAAGCGGGCTAAACGCAGAGCCATGCAAACCGCATAAAGCAGTGTAACGATCCAACCAATGCCGCCCAATTGATTTAAGCCCCAAACATATAAAATCATCGCAGGCGCCACGCCAAAGGCGATAACATCTGAAAGCGAATCTAATTCTGCGCCAAATCGTGATGCCGTTTTTAACAACCGTGCTAATGAGCCGTCAATGCCGTCAAAAACAGCCGCAAGAATAATGGCAACCACGGCATGTTCAAAACGACCATCTAGGGATAATTTAATCGCTGTGAGGCCAGCAGAAAGAGATAAAATGGTTACAATGCTTGGTAAAATAGCACGAAAACTTAATCTTTTACGACGTTCTGACGCTGGCATAAGCCACTCCCCGGGATGTATCGATCTCTAAAAAGTTCACTGAATTATTGTTTGCGGCCTTCACGGGCAGTTGATTGATTTGAGCAATCTGCCAACACGGTTTCACCGGCAATCATAATTTGCCCTTCAACAACCAATGGCTCAACACCTTTTGGCAGATAAACATCAACACGACTTCCAAAACGGATAAGCCCCATTCTATCACCAACTTCAACATCTTGCCCTTCTTCAAGGGTGCAAAGAATGCGACGCGCGACCAAGCCAGCAATTTGAACAAATGCAACTTCATGACCTGATTCGGTTTTCATCAACACCAACTGGCGCTCATTTTTTTCGCTTGCTTTATCCAAGGCAGCATCAAGGAACTTACCAGGCACATAGCGTAATTTTTTAATTTCACCTTTAGCTGGCACGCGATTTACGTGAACATTAAAAACATTCATGAAAATAGAAATACGGGTTAAAGGCTCATCACCCATGTCTAATTCAAGCGGCGGCTTGTCTTTTATGATGGGCAAAACAACACCATCCGCAGGGGATACAAGAAGGCCTTTTTCGGTGGGCGACACCCGCTCAGGGTCACGGAAGAAATATGCACACCAAAGTGTCAACGCAACACCAGCCCATCCCAAAGGCTCAAACAAATAAAACAAACCTGCAGTGATGATGGCAAAAATAGCCACAAAACGGCGACCTTCTGGATGTAACGGGGTTTTAACAGTATCCCATGAACTCATGACTATAATGTCCTTTTTAAGCGTTTTTTTATGTCATAGCAGTGCCAGCGCCATTTGCAAAGTTAGAAAATAACCGCCTATTTAATTAAATGATGTTTCTTAAACGATAATCAAGTGCAAAGAGCGTTGTTGTTGGCACATTTCCTTAATCATCGCCCAGTTCTTTGAGGGTTTCACGGGCCTGATCAACCCGTTGTTGTTTTTGCCATAGATCTGCATATAAACCATTTGCCGCCAGTAACTTATCATGTGTTCCCTGCTCGGCAATTTGACCTTGATCCATGACAATGATGGTATCGGCGTGCTTAATGGTTGATAAGCGATGGGCGATAATTAAGGTTGTACGGTCTTTTGAGACCGACATTAACGCCTTTTGAATTGTCTCCTCGGTGCCACTATCAAGGGCTGATGT
>CAKZLM010000097.1 GCA_937126915.1 uncultured Alphaproteobacteria bacterium | reverse complement strand
TGGCTACCAATTCAATATCGTCAGATGACAAATGATCATGAGCTGCCAACAAACGCGCCTTCACCTCCTCAGCCTGAGCAAGGGCAAGAGGGCTTGATCGGGTTCCTAATCGAATTTTTGTCTGCACGCCGACACTTTCCTGTGGTAAAAAGCTCATGGTAAAAGCAATAAGGATCACCCATTGCCAAAATAAATATCTTTTGTCATAACGGCTTACCTTGTTTTTAAACCAACTGCAACTGCCTTAACAGCAAAACCAGAGCGAAATAATGTCACAGCCTACCGCTAAACATCCTGAAAAGAAGCGCCAATTGGTGTTGGGCATTGAAACCAGCTGCGATGAAACTGCGGCTGCCATTGTTACTAGCGATGGCAGCATTTTATCCAATAAAATTCTTAGCCAATTTGATGAGCATAAAGCTTACGGCGGGGTGGTACCAGAAATTGCCGCGCGCGCCCATGTTGACCATGTTGACCACCTTATTGAAGCGGCCCTAAAAGAAGCGGATGTAAGCCTTAACGACATTGATGCCATTGCAGGCACTGCAGGCCCAGGCCTGATAGGTGGTGTGATGGTGGGATTAATGACTGCAAAAGCCATCGCCATGGCCAAAGACATTCCCTTCATCGCCATTAACCACCTTGAAGGCCATGCCCTATCAGCAATGTTAAGCGAAGACATCCAGTTTCCTTATTTATTGCTGCTTATTTCTGGTGGGCACAGCCAATTAATGAAAGTATCGGGCATTGGTGATTATACCCGCATTGGCACCACCATTGATGATGCGGTCGGTGAAGCCTTTGATAAAACCGCTAAAATGCTGCAATTAGGCGTTCCGGGCGGGCCAAAGCTTGAACAAGCGGCGCTTAAGGGCGATGCAACGCGCTTTTCCCTACCGCGCCCGATGATTGGCAGCCACAGCGCAGACTTTTCTTTTTCTGGCCTTAAAACGGCGGTGCGTCGCACCATCGAGGATATCGTTAGAGAAAAGCAAGCCCCTGACACACAAGACATTGCTGATCTTTCCGCCGCCACCCAACAGGCTATTTGTGATTGCCTCATAGATCGCACCAAACGCGCCATGGATTTTATGCGCGGCGTTGATCTAGCGGTCAAAAAAGATGATCGGGTCAATATCCCGCAAGATGAAACCTTGCCTTTTGTGGTGGCTGGTGGCGTGGCCGCCAACAAAACCATCAGGTCCAGCCTCATGGCCCTATGTGATGAGAAAAACTTTCGCTTCCATGCCCCGCCTATTGACTTATGCACCGATAATGGCGCCATGATAGCATGGGCAGGCATGACTTACCTCAAAAAAGGCATTAACCATGGCCTAGACACCAAGGCTCGCGCCCGTTGGCCCTTGGACCACACAGCCGAACCCGTTATCGGTTATGGGAAAAAAGGTGCAAAGGCTTGAATTTGAAACAAAAAACAGTCACACTATATGTAACAAACAAGAACATATTGGGTATGAAGGGACAGGTTAGGTGAAAAAAGTAGGTGTTATTGGCGGTGGTGCTTGGGGTACAGCCCTAGCACAAGCTGCGGCCCATGCTGATCTGGATACGGTTCTTTGGGCCTTAGAAGACGATGTAGTTCGTGACATTAACACTGACCACATGAACCACACCTTTTTGGCTGATATCCCGCTTCATCATAATATTTTTGCCACCAATGACATTGCTGAATTAGCCAGTGTTGATTTTGTTTTGATGGTGTGCCCAGCGCAATTTATGCGCTCTGTCGCCACTGATTTAAAAGCTCATTTGGATGACAATGTGCCATTGGTTATCTGTGCTAAGGGCATTGAGAAAACCACTGGATACTTGATGTCTGAAGTGTTGAAAGAGGTTGTGCCCAAAAACCCCATTGCCGTGTTATCTGGCCCCACCTTTGCCCATGAAGTGGCTAAAAACCTACCCAGCGCCGTAACCATCGCCGCCGAAGACATCGAAATTGCCAAAGGTTTATCGCACGCCATTGGAAGGCCTGAATTCCGCCCTTATTGGAGCGATGATGTTATCGGTGCACAAATTGGTGGCTCTGTCAAAAACGTGCTGGCCATTGCCTGTGGTATTATTTCTGGCATGGAAATGGGTGAAAACGCCCGTGCAGCCGCCATCACCCGTGGCCTGCATGAAATGACCCGCTTTGGAGAAATGAAAGGCGCCCGCTTTGAAACCTTAACCGGCCTTGCTGGCTTGGGTGATCTAATCTTAACCTGCTCATCCACTTCAAGCCGTAATATGTCATTGGGCTTTGCCTTAGGGCAGGGTGAAAGCATTGAAGATATTATGAAAAACCGAAAAACCGTGGCTGAAGGCTATCATAGCGCAGGGATTTTGCATGAAATTGCCAGCAAAAATGGCCTTGATATGCCGCTGGCCCAAGCTGTGTATGAAATTTGTTATGAAAACCGCGATGTTATTGATGCACTGCGCGGAATTCTCAATCGTCCGTTTTCGAAGGAGACCATCTGATGTATTTCACCATTACCCACACATTCAAAGAAGGCGTTGGCGAAAAACGGATGGACGTGCGACCCCAGCATATTCAATATTTGAAAGACTGCGGTGATCGTTTGATGGTGGCAGGGCCAATGAAAGATAGCGAAGCCGATAAAGCACCCAAATTCAGCCATATCATCATTCGCGCCGATAGTGAAACCGCTGCCAAACTGTTCACAGAACATGACCCCTATGTACAAAATGGCTTGGTGGATGTCACCGAAATTAGACCCTTCAATGCGGTCATTGGCTCATGGCTGAAAGGCGATTAATCGCCCAAGTCACCAACAAATTAGCCAGTTACATTTCTCGCCTAACGGCTGTTGCTAGATCAGGGAATGAACATAGCCACTTATTGATCGCGCCCTAAAATGAACCAATAACGACAATATATTCTTCAGTCACAAAGTGCCTCTCATTGCTTATTACTTAGCTTATAAATTTGATCGCGCCCAAATCAGCAAAACCACCATCATTGTTGCCGCCACACCCTAAAAAAGTTGTTTAAACTAACTTTATTGGCGCAGAAAATTACAGCAACATACTGATATCATTATACTTTATCTTCTTGTTGATGAACCTGTAAGAGACTATCGTTTGATGGTTCCTAAGCGGGCTAAGACAATGCCAATTAATATGAGTCCTGCACCAACTGCATCAATGGGACCTAAATATTCTTCAAACAACACCCACGCGATGGCTGCGGCAACCACTGGCTGGATCAACAATGTTAAGGCCCCAAATGCCGCTGGCAAATGCGCAAAAGCAAATGTGATAAAGCCCTGACCTGCGACCTGACAAATCATCGCAAGGCCGATAATATAAAGCCAATCTTGGCTATCGCTTGGTATGATTTGCTCGCCAAAAAAATAAGCCGTTGGCAATAACCATATTGCTGTCATCAGACAGGTCCAAAACATCACCACCCCAACCGAAAAACGTCGCCTTAACCGCGACACGGTCAAAAGATAGAAACCATAAAATATGGCTGTGACAACGCCAATAAAGTCACCAAAAAGGCGTGTGCCACCCGCTTCAAAGCTGGCGCCTGCTAGGAAAAAAGCACCACTTAAGCCAACTATTAAGCCAACAAAAAATACCTTGCTAAGACTTTCTTTAAAAAGCCACACAGACAAAAGCGCCACCACAATGGGGTTCATATTAGACAGTAGGGTGGCATTGGCCACCGTGGTATATTGCAAGGAACTGTGCCAAAGCGTTACTTCTATAGCAAAAAGGCTGCCGCAAAAGATAAGATCGCGATAATCATGCCTCAAAGCGGGCATTTGATCGGGCAATTTGGGGGCCTCATAACGCATATAAGCGAAGAAAAACGGCAACGCCAGAAACGTGCGCCAAAAGGCCGAGGCGGTAGGCCCCACATCGGTAAGACGCACAAAAATGGGTGCCAACCCAATCGCCGCTGCACCCAACACCAACAACAATAACGCCCATGGATGCGCCTTTGTTTCCATCTCCATAAACCCTTTCATAGTTTACCCTTGAAAAACCATAAGGCTTATTTCAAACTAAGCGCAATAAGAAAAACACGTATCATCATTGGGGGAAATGATAATGACCGCAAGCATGCTTTTTCCGGTACCTGAAAACACCTTAAAAAATACCTTGTGCGACAATGACCGCTATTTAAAGCTTTATCAGGAAAGTCTTGATGACCCTGAGGGTTTTTGGCGCCGTGAAGGACAGCGTATAGAGTGGTTCAAACCCTATACAAAGGTGAAAAACACCCACTTTGATGGGGGTGTCAGTATCAAATGGTTTGAAGATGGCACCACCAATGTATGCCACAATTGTGTTGATCGTCATCTACCCGAAAAAGCCAATGATGTAGCGTTGATCTGGGAAGGTGATGACCCCAATGACAGCAAAAAGGTTACCTACAGCGACCTACACAAAGAAGTACAAAAATTTGCCAATATCTTAAAAGATCGCGGCGTCAAAAAGGGCGACCGTGTCACCATCTATATGCCGATGATCTTAGAAGCCACCTATGCCATGCTGGCTTGTGCCCGCATTGGTGCGGTACATTCGGTTATTTTTGGCGGTTTTTCCCCTGAAAGCATTGCAGGGCGCATCATTGACTGCCAATCAGACGTGGTGATCACCGCAGATGAAGGTATTCGCGGCAACAAAACCATCCCCCTTAAAGCCAATGTTGATGCCGCCCTTCAAAGGGTAGAAAGCAATTGCGACATTAAGGTTCACAGCGTCATTGTGGTTAAACGTACAGGTAACCCTATTGCCATGATTGAAGATCGTGATTGTTGGTATCATGATTACTATAAAGCCGCAGACGACATCTGCCCGGCTGAGGAGATGAATGCAGAAGACCCACTTTTCATTCTTTATACCTCTGGATCAACCGGAAAGCCAAAGGGTGTGATGCACACCACTGGCGGTTATTTGGTTTGGGCGTCGCTAACCCATCAATATGTGTTTGATTATAAAGACGGCGAAATTTATTGGTGTACCGCCGATGTTGGCTGGATTACGGGACATAGTTATATCGTCTACGGCCCTCTCGCCAATGGCGCCACATCTTTGGTGTTTGAAGGCGTGCCGAATTATCCGAATGCTAGCCGTTTTTGGCAGGTAGTTGACAAACACAAGGTTGAGATATTTTATACCGCGCCCACCGCCATACGCGCCCTGATGGCCCATGGTGATGAGCCTGTTAAAAAAACCAGCCGTAAAAGTTTAAGGTTGCTTGGCACTGTGGGCGAGCCTATCAACCCCGAGGCTTGGCTTTGGTATCATCGCACGGTGGGTGATGAACGCTGCCCGATTGTGGATACATGGTGGCAAACCGAAACTGGCGGCATTATGATTAGCCCCCTACCAGGGGCCACCGCCACAAAACCGGGATCCGCCACACGGCCTTTGTTTGGTATTAAATTAGAACTGGTTGATGCAGAAGGCACAGTATTGGAAGGCGCTACGTCAGGCAATTTAGTCATCACTGACAGCTGGCCCGGGCAAATGCGCAGCGTTTATGGCGATCACCAACGCTTCATTGATACTTATTTCTCAGCCTATAAAGGCAAGTATTTCACCGGCGATGGCTGCAGGCGTGATGAAGACGGCTATTATTGGATCACTGGCCGCGTTGATGATGTGATCAATGTTTCAGGTCACCGCATTGGCACGGCTGAGGTCGAAAGCGCCATGGTCGGCCATGAAGGGGTTGCCGAAGCAGCGGTTGTTGGCTTCCCCCATGACATTAAAGGGCAAGGCATTTATGTCTATGTCACCCTAGACCATAGCCATGACCCCAGCGATGACACCCGCAAAGAATTGGTGCAATGGGTGAGAAAGGAAATTGGCCCCATCGCCAGCCCTGACTTTATTCAATTTGCGCCTGCTTTACCCAAAACAAGGTCTGGCAAGATCATGCGTCGTATTTTGCGTAAAATTGCCGCTAATGATTATGAAAACCTCGGTGACACCAGCACATTAGCTGAACCCGCTGTGGTTGATGATTTAATCAAAAACCGTTTAAATAAATAAGGTTATGCGGGTTTTTGTAGCAAAAAAACCGTTGGGCTAATAATGCCCAATTTTGCCTGCCATTGGTCTGCCAACCAGCGGCAGGTTTTTTCATGAAAGAAACAAACATGTGTTGGATCATGGGTATATCGCCATGTTTTAAAGCGCGCCTCATCCAACCAACGCCCTGACATAACCCCAAACCAACCATTGGGACGCAACACCCCCCACAAACGATCCAAGGTTTCACGCGGGCGATGGAGATGCTCAACCACCTCACTGGCGGTGATAAAATCATACGATGATTGCCAAACTTTTTCATCTGCCGCATAGAATTTATCATAGACATCAATATCAAAACCCGCTTCTTTAAAGAGCGCCTGCAACACCGGATTTGGTCCAGAACCAAAATCTAACCCCTTATAATTGTAAGATATTTTTTCTAAAATTGGCTTAGACAACTTCTCTAAAAACTGGCGATATTGGGGGTTATCACTGTTATCATGGCCATCATAAACGGCTTTTTCACCCTCAGGAGTTAAAAAGGCTGCTGGATCTAAATGCACCAACCAACAATGGCCACATCGCCAATAGGGGCGCGGATGATGCCCTGCAATGGGGTGTAAATCCTGTCCCTGACAAAGCGGGCACTGATGTGTGGGTTGATTTAAGACCATGTCATCACCAAGTAGGCATTATAGAAAGACAAGTTTAACAGGTATTTTCGGTTTCTAAAGCCCTGATTTCAGGTTGAAGCACCATCTCTGTAATCTCTTGATGCATAATGGGCGGGGATTATGATAATGTGCCCAACAGGCACCGACAAATCAAGAGTTAGGCCAATTTGTCATCGCATAAAAATACTTTACAAAAGAGAGTGAAATAGGATTACCAAAGAATGAGCAATCAAAGCCCTATCCATCAATCAAGCTGTTGCCCTAGCAGCAATGAAGCCAAGAAAAAGACCGATTGGCTGCTGTGGGGCTCGCTTAGTACAGTTATTATTGCTTATGGGGTTCATTTTTTCGCCACTGATCTGATAGCAAGCACACCTGCCGCCCAGCATTTTATGCATTCAGTGTTTGAGTTGATCAACACTATGTGGTGGGGGCTAGCCATTGGTATTTTGATGGTGGCCCTATTGGGTAAAATTCCGCGCGAATTTGTTATATCAATTTTAGGCAAAAACAAAGGCTTTTCAGGCATCCTGCGGGCCACCCTTGCTGGTGTGTTGTTAGACCTGTGCAGCCACGGTATTTTGATGGTCGGTGCCAAGCTTTATGAACGCGGCGCCAGTGCCGGACAAACCATTGCCTTTTTGGTGGCAAGCCCATGGAACAGCCTTTCTTTGACGCTTATCTTGATTGCCCTTATCGGCCTGAAACTAACATTATTATTTATTCTTTTATCAGCGGTGATTGCTGTGATCGCTGGCCTTATTTTTGATCGCCTTGTTGAAAAGCGTGTTTTACCTGAAAACCCTAACAGCATTGATATTCCAGAAGATTTTAATTTTTGGGCCGATGCCAAAAAAGGCGTCAAAAACACCCAGTTTGATGGCGCTTATTGGAAAAGCTTTTTCATTGATGGCATTAAAGGATCGCGGCCCATTTTACGTTGGATCATGTTCGGTATTGTTTTGGCTTCATTGATCAAAGGATTTGTCGATACCGACACCTTGCAAACTTGGTTTGGTGCTAGCTTTGGCGGCTTAATGCTAACTATTGTAGCGGCCACCATCATTGAAGTATGCAGTGAAGGCAGCACGCCCATCGCCGCTGATTTGGTGACCCGTGCCGCCGCACCTGGTAACGGATTTGCTTTCCTGATGGCGGGCGTTGCCACCGACTATACCGAAATTATGGTGCTGAAAGAAATGGCAAAATCTTGGCGATTTGCGCTATTCCTGCCGTTGATCACCCTACCACAGGTCATTTTAATGTCATGGCTGATTAATATCGCAACCGTCGGTTAATAAGGTTTAATAGCCTCGCTGCCAAACCACACTTAAGAAAGACGTTGGATCACATCCCACATCGCCGCACCCCATAAAACCACCGTGGGTAAAAAGGTTAGTACCATGCCTAATGTGCGACTATTTGGGTCACGCATATATTGGATCGAATAAAGCAAGCGCCCAATAACCCACACCGCCCCAGCTGATGCAGCATACAGATCACCCAAAACAGGCAGTGCTAACCAAAGACTGGGGAGAAATAACACAATCTGCTCAATCGTGTTCATATGCACGCGAAAGGCACGGTTAAAGTCATCCCCGCCATCACAATTTGGCGCATTGACGCCAATTTTCCCACGTAATGACCCTACTTTTAAAGAAAAATAGAAGGTAATGAAAACCGCTAAAAGCGTAATGAAGGTGGTGTAACTATTGCCCATGACATGCTCCCCAAATTGATACCGTTTGAGGAAAGCTTAACATGAACCATAGGAATGCGCCAATTTAGAAATCGACACAAATGCCTTTGCGTTCCCAATCGCCATAACGGGTTGGCTCCAACCCCTTAGGGCCACCAATTTCTTTTGGCTTTTTTGTGGCTTTCTCAGCCACGCTTGCCTTATCGTCATCGGCGGTGTTGGCTTGGTCTTTTTTGATCTCGTCAGACATATTCCATCCTCTTGACGGGGCCAAAGCGGCACCCCACATAATGAACAATGGTATGCAATGTGTTACGACAAAAGGCAAGACTTAGATGAACGGAATGATGAGAACCGCCCTCCTGATGGCGGCGATGACAGCAATTTTTTTAAGCGCAGGTTTGCTGCTGGGTGGTGAGGGCGGCTTGCTGATCGCCCTGATCTTAGCCGGAGCGATGAACCTTTTTGCATATTGGAATTCTGATAAAATGGTGCTGCGCATGCATGGTGCACGCGAAGTAACCCGCCTTGAAGAACCACGCCTGTATGACATGGTTCAACGCCTTAGCCAACGTGCCAACCTACCCATGCCAAAAGTTTATGTGATGGAAACCGCACAACCCAATGCCTTTGCCACGGGGCGCAACCCTGAAAACGCCGCCGTTGCCGCGACCCGAGGCATTATGCAAATGCTAACCACAGAAGAATTAGAAGGGGTGATGGCGCACGAACTGGCCCATGTCAAAAACCGTGACACCTTGATCATGACCATTACCGCCACCATTGCAGGGGCTATTTCGATGCTGGCCAATTTCGCTTTTTTCTTTGGCGGGCGCGACCGTCACAATGGCGCAGGAGTTTTAGGGGCGATATTGGTGATGATTTTGGCCCCCTTTGCCGCCATGCTGGTGCAAATGGCCATCAGTCGCACCCGTGAATATGGCGCTGATAAAATTGGTGCCGAAATTTCTGGCAACCCGCTGGCTCTTGCCAGTGCTTTGCGGAAAATCGAATCAGGGGCACATCGTGTGGTTAATCAAGCGGCAGAAGACAACCCTGCCACAGCGCATTTATTTATTATCAACCCTCTGAATGGGCAAAAAATGGATGGCTTGTTTTCCACCCATCCCAACACCGCCAATCGCATTGCAGCGCTTGAACAAATGGCTGGCACCAAGCCGCCCAGTCAAGCAACCCGCCAACCTAAAACATGGCGCAGCCGTTATCGTATGCCATCAGCAGGGAAAGGGCGATCGTCGCTTGACCCCCATAATCGCGATTAACATGCGCCGGTGGTGACAGCTTTTTAATTGCGCTTCTGGTTAAAATATGTTCCTTAAGCCCATGACAGAAAGCAAATCATCATCAAACAAATCGAACACTGGTCTTAAAACCCGCAAGCTGGCGCTTGAGGGGTTAAAGGCTATTTTGCAGCAACAAAAAACGTTGGATCAATGTTTTAACGCCTTGTTTGACAAACAAAGCAGTATGGAAGCGCGTGATAAAGCCTTTGTGCGCAGCCTAATTTATGATGTGCTGCGCTATAAGGGCTATCTGGAATTTTTCTTAAAGCGCCTGCTACGCCAACCACTTAAAAAAGAGGCCCATGACGCCGAACTGATATTGCTAATCGGCCTTTGTCAAATTTATTGCATGGAAACCGCTGACCATGCCGCCATTGACACCTCGGTTGAGCTGATTAAGCGCCACAAAAACCCTAAGGTAAACCACCTATCTGGCTTGGCGAACGGGGTATTGCGCAACAGCTTAAAACAACGCCCTAAATTATGGCGCGATGCCAAACGCGATCCCTTAAAGCTTTTACCGCGCTGGTTGATTAACCGATGGGAAAAACAGTGGGGCCTTAAAGCCACCCGCGCCATGGCAAGGTCTATTGCCTTTCGTCCTGCTTTGGATTTAACCCTCAAACAACAAGAAAGTTGTGACGCATGGACGAAAGAGTTTAACGCCACATCGATCACCCCTCACCACCTAAGATTAGTGGCAGGCAGTGATGTTGCCAGCCTTAAAGGCTATGATGGGGGGCATTGGTGGGTGCAAGATTTAGCAGCCAGCCTGCCGGCCAAATTGTTTGATGACCTAAACGGCAAGCAGGTATTAGACGTGTGTGCCGCACCAGGTGGTAAAACCATGCAACTGGCTGATTATGGCGGCCATGTCACCGCCCTTGATATTTCAGAACATCGCCTGAAAAAAGTCACCGAAAACCTTGAGCGCACCAAATTATCAGATCGTGCCAGCATCGTTGTCGCTGACATTCTTGATTTTAAACCTGATCACCCTTTTGACGCCATTTTGGTTGATGCCCCTTGCAGCGCCACGGGTACCCTACGCCGCCATCCAGATGGTTTGTGGATTAAATCAAGCCAGACCATCAAAGAACTGGCAGAGCTGCAAGCCAGCATTCTTGATAATTGCTGGTCGCTGTTAAAAACCGGTGGTGAGATGGTATATTGCGTGTGTTCTTTAGAGCAAGAAGAAGGCGAAAAACAACTTGAGGCCTTTTTAGACCGTCACGCGGATGCCAAACCTAAAGCTATGGATAAGGCCCTGCAAAAGGCCCTCGCTGGCTGTGGTCTTGATCAATTATCTTATGATAATGCCGCCCTTAGAACCCGCCCAGATATGCTGGCCGATCACGGCAATGTCGATGGGTTTTTCATGGTTAAGCTCAAAAAATCCTAATCAAGCAACGACAAAATAGCGAGCCATATCCCCTATTTTTAAACTTGAAATGATGAATAGCTTTATTAACTGATTGCGCTTAGTCGTCGCCTTCAACCACGCCAACATCTTCAACTTCGTCAGAGAAGTCACGCAAATAAACCGCGCCTTTAACGGTGCGTTGAATAAGAACATTGCGCTTATCAGCCTCATCACGCTTGCGTTTTAAATAGCCCATTTGACCAAGCGTATCGAGGGCGCGGGTGATAACCGGTTTGGCAACGCCTAAGGTTTCGGCCAAGCCACGCACCGTGTGGGGTGGCGGGGTTAAATAAACCGTTAAAATGATAGCCATTTGACGCGTTGTCAAATCTGGGTGTTCACTTCTAACAGATCGCACCATAGCTTCACGCCAAAATTCCAAAACATCATGACCAGCAGACCAAGCCATATCTCATCCCCAATTATAATCCAACGACAGAAATCTCACTGTAACAACCCCTTCATGATACATGAAAAAAGTTGTTAAAGACACCCTATTTTATAACTGGTTAATGAAACGTTATCATTTTAAAATTTTGTTAAGCGCATGAAACAATGTCCGTACAGCCATGATGTGCCCACCCTTTGGGCGCCCTGGGCGACTGCTTGGTGACCAACCAAACACATCCAAATGCATCCAATTTGTTTCGGGCTTAACAAATTTTGAAAGATAAAGCCCTGCAGTAATTGATCCTGCAAAGCCATCAGATGTCACATTATTGGTATCGGCTATATCGCTGCTTAAATTTTGCTCATAATCAGCCCACAGCGGCATATGCCATACCGGATCACCATTTTGCATGCCCAAATCCATCAACGCGCGGGCATCTTCATCGCGGCGACAATAAAGTGGCGGCAAATCAGGCCCCAAGGCCACACGGGCTGCGCCTGTTAGGGTTGCCATATCAATGATAAGGTCAGGGTTTTCTTCATCGGCAAAGGTTAAGGCGTCGCATAAAATTAAGCGTCCTTCAGCATCAGTATTGCCTATTTCCACCGTTAAGCCTTTACGGGTATCAATAACATCGCCGGGGCGAAAGGCATTGCCTGCCACCGAATTTTCCACCGCTGGAATAAGAACGCGCAAACATACATCTGCGCCCGATGCCATAATCATGTGCGCAAACGCCAGAACCGACGCGGCACCACCCATGTCCTTTTTCATCAGGGTCATGTAATTACCAGTTTTAAGGTTCAAACCACCAGTATCAAAACAAACCCCTTTACCAACCAACGTTAAGTTAGGCGCATCAGCCTTGCCCCAACGCATATCAATAAGCCGAGGTGCCACATCAGCTGCACGGCCAACCGCATGAATAGCGGGGAAGTTTTGCGTTAGAAGATCATCACCACTAATCACCGAAACGGTTGCACCAAATTGATCGGCCAGCTTTTTGGTGGCATCTTCAAGATGCTGAGGTGACATATGATTGGTGGGAAAATTAATCAAATCACGACCCAATGCAATGGCCTCTGCCTCATCAATGACGGCTTTGAAATGCTCTAACACTGCCACGCCTAAGCGGGCCACACCCACCGCTGGCACCTCAGATTTTAAATCATCAAACTGATAAGATGCCAACAACCAACCTAAAACCAAGGCGCTTTCGTCAAGGCCATGCTGTACAAAGGTTTCAACCGAAATGCTATAATCACCCGCTGGCAATGCCTGTTTGAGTGCCGCATAGGGCCAAGGCGAAAATGTCGCGGAAATGGTCTCATCCACCAACCAAATGATTTTTGATAAATATCCATCTTGCCCGACAATATGAACTGTCTGTCCAGCCTTTGGCTCATCCGCTGTTTGGGTCGACACTTGGTTTTTTTCAAACCCCTCTAGCGTATCGCTAAAACCGGTTAGTTGCGATACATTAACGGCATGAATCACTGCGTGGTTTGTTGATAAAGTATCATGTGAACAAAGCGTGGTTTTTATATTTATGGGCACAATATCTTCCTGTTTTAACGATCAATTTAAGCCATCATAAACGGCTAAAAACATAAGCACAACAGGGCATCAACGAAAACCGACCAAAACACTATTTATCAAGAAAAGAAGCGATGGCTTCTTGTTTTAAAACCTTGGTTAACGCCTCTATCTCATAGCTTAAAGGGCGATCTTCTTGTAATTTTGGCGTTACACTGCGAACCAGTTGATACAAACGTTGACAAGGCAACGGCAGGTCTTCAATATTTTGTTGCAGGTCAACTATCTGCGCCATCATCAAGGCCTCTATGCTGATGATATAATAAACCAAATCAATGATTTGTGCTGTTTTGCGCGCCGCAATAGTGCCCATGGTTACGACATCTTGGTTATCGTTATTGGTTGGTACCGATTGAATGCTGGCAGGTGTTGACAACGAGCGCAACTCTGCCACCAAAGATGAAACGGTTACCTGTGCGCCCATGAAACCGCTGTGGATGCCTATTGTTTGATCCGATAAATATTCAGGGAACATCTTGTTTTTCGAGGGGTCGCACAATCTGGCCACCACCCGATCCATGAAGACACCCATTTTAATCAGACCAATACCCAAAAAGTCGCTGGCATAGGCAATATGTTGACCATAAAAATTACCGCCATGATAAACCTCACCAGAGGCTTTATCGACCAAGGGATTATCGGAAACGGAATTAATCTCAACATCGACAGTCGTTTGATGATGGTCTAAACAATCATAAAAAGCGCCTAACTCCTGACCAACGCAGCGCAAAGAATATACCGCCTGATGGGCCGTTTCTTGCTGCTGATAGCTGTTGCTTGCTTTTTGGCCTAATGAGGCCGATCCATCCACCCCCAACAACGCCGCTAAATTGTTAAACGCATGTATCATGCCTTTATGTGGTCTCACCTCAGCAAAAATAGGGTGATATGCTTCTTTCGGCGCTTTGGATGAAACGATATCCATTACACTTAGCAGTGTTTGCAGATGATATATATTGTCCGCATGATGAGCGTTTAACGCGGCCACCGCAGTCATTGCCGCCGTACCATTCACCAAAGCCAACGCGTCTTTCTTTTCAGGTACAAGGGGGGCTAGACCAGCCTCTATTAACGCCTGATCAGCAGGCACAGGGGCGTCATTATTAGGGTCCCGAGATAAAACATGGCCTTGCCCCATCATGGCCAATGCGAGATGGGCGAGAGGCGTAAGATCTCCACTGGCGCCGACCGTTCCCATTTGCGGAATGAAAGGCAAAATATCCTGATCAAGCATGTTTTTTAACAAAGCAAGGGTTTTAAAAGAAACCCCTGAATAACCCTTGGATAAATTATTTAAACGCACCAGCATAATCGCCCGCACTTGTTCAGCGCTGTATGGTTGCCCCACGCCAGACGATAGATGAAACACCAGATTTTTTTGCAATTGATTGCTTTGATCCGATGACATTTGATATTTTGCCAACGGGCCAAAACCCGTATTCACACCATAAATTAACTGGCCCCGTTCAATACATTGGTTTAATTTTTGCTCAGAATCCTCAATGGTTTTTTGAACGGAAGGACTGAAGTCAGCAGCTTTTTGCTGGGTAGCAGCATGATAAATTTCTTCACTGGTTAAGTTTTCACCAATGGCTATTTTTGCGGGGACCTGTTTAAGCATAAGAAATCCTAACTGTACTCTTGGAACAAAATGATTGGTGTGATGCCCACCGATAGTGCGCGCTCAAAATAGTCTCTTATCTTGTGTTTTAAAATGGCCTGATCGGCACCTGTTTCAGTGGTTACGTCAACAATGAGTTGTTGTTTAAAATCAGCTTTTTCTAGGCGCACGGTACAAGACCGAATGCTTGTCTCTAAACCCTCTATTGATCGCGCCAAGCTATTTAACGAAACATTAATCCCCCCCACTTGAACCATATCGTCTTTGCGACCCGCTAGGGAAAACTGATCAAAACCTTGCCATACCAAATGATCCTGAACCTCATAAAGCTGGCCGTTTTGATCGTGAACCAACTTCCCGTCTTGACGCTGCCAATATGGCATCAAACGATACAGTTCATCTGCTTTATGGCGCACACCAATGGCCCCAGTTTCGGTTGAGCCATAAATTTCAATAAAATCTTTTATCACCAAATCTTTAAGAACTGTTTGCGTCTCTTCTAACAAAGGCCCTGTTGAATTAACAAACACCACGTCATTGATAAGGCGATTGTGAAGGGTTGTTTGACGGGCAAATAAATCCCAAAAAGCGGGGTGTCCAATAACCAAATCACCTGGCTTTAGCTTAGATACCAGCCCCCCCGGCATGGCATGCTTGATCCGAACAACGGGAATGTCAGCATAAGATGGCAGAGCAACACCAAACAAAAAACCATATATATGATGGTGAGGCACCAAGCTTACGATACGTTTGCGGTCTTTCAATCGCTGTTGCCATTGGTTTAATTCAACATCCAAAAAATCTAATGCATGACACACATGTTTGGCAGCCCCTGTGGTGCCTGATGTCTGAAATACCAATTGCGCTCGCAAGTCTGGGTCTGATTGCGCCTGACATAAATTTATCGCCCGACAAGCAAGGTCAGTCCAATCCTGAAGGGTGCGTTTTGACAAAAGCAAATCATCCAAAGCCGCAAGGCCAATACTGTATTTGTCAGCAAAGTCACTGGCAATATTCATCAAATCAAGAGACTTTAACCCCAACGCCACATCACCACCTTGCAGATTGTCTAATCGGGTTTCCCCTGTCCACGGGTGGTCTAGTGCTGGGTGTGATTTGTCTAAATCAAAAAGTGCTGCCCTGATACAATCTATCACAGCAGCACTCATATATTTTGATTGGATCAAAGGCATTAGATGCGCTTTACAAAAACCCAAATCGAATCGCCCGTTAAGGCCTTTTTGATGTGTACGCTTACTTTCGTTGGCGCCATATTATAATCAAATGTGTATGAAAACAGAACCGAGTCCTTCTTTCCTGCTACCACTTGTTCAAACTGACCAAAAAACTCTGGTGTTTTCGTGCATGGGGCAACATCGGTGAAGAAGTTCTTACCGATCACGTCATCCTTGTTACGACCTGTGATATCACTTTCAGCAGAATTATACTGCAATATCTTGCCTTGTTGGTCTAGCTGTACAGCACCAAACGCCAAACCATCAATTTCTGAACTGGACATATTGGCCAAAACATTTTCGATATCTGACTGATCAAACTTTACAATTTCCATAAATTCTCTCCGAATTAATAACTAATGGACCTCTTTACGCGGCAAACCCATAGCAGATCAAAAAAATCGGACTATGGGGGGTAAATAAATTTCATTTACATTTATATATTTTTGTATTATGTATTTTGTAAATTAGGAATTGTTAATATGAATAATGACCAACCAACACATGCATCACCCTGTTTACGCCTAAACGATAAAGCGCCTGACTTTACCGCGCGCAGCACCCACGGCGTGATTAATTTGTCTGATTATTCAGGGCAATGGCTGCTGTTGTTTTCTCATCCCGCAGATTTTACCCCAGTATGCACGTCTGAATTTATTGCCTTTGAAAAGGCCGCTGATAAGTTTCAGGCCCTTAATTGCTCCCTTTTGGGCCTTTCAGCGGATAGCATTTATTCTCACCTTGCTTGGATCATGAACATTAAGGAACGCTTTGACGTTGATATTAGCTTTCCAGTTATTGAAGACCTGTCACTGGTGATCGCCGAACAATATGGCATGATTGACGAAACATCGGTCTCAACAGCGACGGTTCGCTCAATCTTTTTCATCAATCCCGAAGCTATTATCAAAACAATCATCCATTACCCCATGACAGTGGGCCGTTCGGTTGATGAAATTTTACGTGTTCTTAATGCCTTGGTAGCGACAGAAAAAGGCGAGGTTGCAGCCCCTGAGGGGTGGCAGGCGGGCGATCCGATGCTGCTATCACCCCCGACTACCATTGAGGACATTAAAGACCGCATGACTAATGCACAAAATCCCGTCGACTGGTATTATAACAAAACATCAGGTACGGGGGATTAAGATGTCTTGCTATCACCAACAGTTTCAACCATGCGCCAGCGAAATGGCAAAGGTGTTAAAGGTATTATCGCACCCAAACCGCCTTTTGTTGCTGGCTGCCATTGGCGATGAAGAGCTGTCAGTGGGTGACTTAGAAACAAAAACAGGCATCAAGCAACCCGTTTTAAGCCGCGAACTGGCCCGTTTGAGGGAAGAAAAATTAGTTGAGACAGAGCGCCTATCAAAAAGGATTATTTATAGATTGTCCGGTACTTTATCCGAAAATCTTTTAAAAGCACTGTGTCAGGCTTGGTCCCATCAGGCTTTACCAGCGGGGAACCAATCGGCTTTACAGCCACCGTCCAGTCTATCATCCATTTCTGCAACGGATCAAACGCTTCCATCTGTCACTAACACAAGCAGAAAGAGGCTTAAAATTAATCCCGATCCCTATCGCTATGACCATTAAGAACGAGAAGGAAAACAACGCATGAACCCAATTGTTACTCATTTCTTTGATCAAGACACTTTTACTTATTCTTATGTAGTGGCTGACCCAGACACCCATAAATGCGCCATCATTGATAGCGTACTTGATTTTGACCATGCCAGTGGTCGCACCAGCACCAAAAGCGCCGATGCCATCATTGCCCATGTAAAAGAGAACAGTCTTAGTGTCGAGTGGATTATGGAAACCCATGCGCACGCTGACCATTTGAGCGCCGCACCTTATCTAAAAGAAAAGCTAGGCGGCAAAATAGCCATTGGTGAACATATTAAAGATGTTCAAAAAATTTTCCGTGACGTGTTTAACTTTGAAAAAGAGTTTTTACCGGATGGCTCACAGTTTGATCATTTATTGAAAGACAATGAGACCTTTATGATTGGTAATTTAGAAGGTAAAGCCCTTCACACACCCGGCCACACCCCTGCCTGCATGGCTTATGTCATTGGTAATGCCTGCTTTGCGGGTGACACCATTTTTATGCCTGACTTTGGCTCAGCCCGTTGTGATTTTCCGGGCGGTAGCGCCGAAACCCTTTATGACAGTGTGCAGCGTTTGTTTGCCCTGCCTGATGATACGCGTCTTTTCATGTGTCATGACTATAAGGCCCCCGGTCGCGACCATTATGCCCATGAAACCACCGTTGGTGAAGAGCGGGAAAACAACATCCATCTAGGTCATGGCACCAGCAAAGAAGACTTTGTTAAAATGCGCAGCACCCGCGATGCTGAATTAAGCATGCCGCGCCTGATTTTACCCAGCGTCCAAATTAACATTCGCGCTGGTGAAAAGCCTCCTGCCGAAGACAATGGCATGCGCTATCTGAAATTACCGCTTGATGCGCTATAAGGAAAATAACATGTCCAACAAACCCTCTCAAAATAGCTTTCAGCAATATGATGTCGTCATAGTGGGCGGCGGCGCTGGTGGCCAAGCAGTCGCGGCCAGCCTGCACAAACGTGATAGCTCGCTTTCCCTAGCCATTATCGAACCTACTGATGAGCATTATTATCAACCCGGATGGACCATGGTTGGCGGTGGCATTTTTAATGCTGGCCAAACCAAACGGTGCATGGCCGATGTGATGCACAAAAAGGCCACTTGGATCAAATCATCGGTTAATAGTTTTCGCCCTGAAAAAAATGAGGTTATCACCAAAGATAACGACGTCATTGCTTATCAAGCACTGATTATAGCGCCCGGTCTTAAGCTGGATTGGGGTGCCATTGAGGGCTTAGAAGAAACCCTTGGTAAAAATGGTGTGACTTCAAACTATCGTTATGATTTGGCGCCTTATACATGGGAATTGGTTCAAGACCTGAAAAAGGGTAAAGCCCTTTTCACCCAACCACCAATGCCAATCAAATGCGCAGGTGCCCCACAAAAAGCGTTATATCTATCCTGCGATCACTGGCTTAAAAAGGGCAAATTATCTGATATTGATGTTCATTTCCATAATGCTGGCCCGGTTCTATTTGGGGTCGCTGATTATGTCCCTGCCTTAGAAAAATATATCGAAAAATATAACGCCGATGTTCACTTTAATGAGAACTTAATCAAGGTGGATGGCCCCAACAAAAAAGCCACCTTCCGAGTAAGTGATGGCGAGGGCAAAGCCAAAGATGTTGAGGTTGATTTTGACATGCTGCATGTATGCCCACCGCAAACTGCCCATGACTTTATCAAAAATTCACCGCTTAGTAATGAGGCTGGTTGGTTAAATGTAAACCAAGAAACCCTTCAGCATGTTGATTATGGCAACATCTTTGGTCTTGGCGACATTATTTCTGCGCCAAATGCCAAAACCGCCGCTGCCGTTCGCAAGCAAGCCCCTGTGGTGGCCCATAATGTGGTCAGCTATTTAATGGGGGGTCAATCAGCGGCCATCTATGAAGGCTATGGCTCATGCCCCTTAACGGTAGAACGCGGTAAAATCGTGCTGGCTGAATTTGGCTATGGCGGCACATTACAGCCAACCCTGCCAACCTCTATGCTTAATGGCTTAAAGCCCACCAAACGGGCGTGGTTCTTAAAAGAGAAACTGCTGCCTTGGATGTATTTTGACCTGATGTTGAAAGGACATGAGTTGTTGGCGAAACCAAAAACTTTAGCCCAAACGCCCATGTTGCACGAAACATCATCAAGATAAGGTCTGAACACTATTATGGCGATGCTTGACCGATTACGCTCTTACTTTCCCATTTTTGAATGGGGTAGCCAGTACGATAAAAGCACTTTGCGTGATGATAGCATTGCTGCCCTTATCGTCACGGTTATGCTTATTCCGCAATCATTGGCTTATGCCCTTTTAGCAGGCCTTCCTGCTGAAGTGGGCCTATATGCCAGCATCGCGCCTTTGTTGATGTACACCCTGTTCGGGTCTAGTCGCACCTTGGCCGTTGGGCCGGTGGCGGTTATATCCCTCATGACCTTTACATCGGTCAGCCTGATTGCTGAACCAGGCACCATTGGCTATCTCGAAACAGCCATTGCCTTGGCCTTTTTATCGGGTTTAATTATGGTGGTGATGGGCCTTTTAAAAATGGGTTTTATTGCCAACTTTTTAAGCCACCCTGTTATATCAGGCTTTATCTCTGCCTCAGGCATTTTAATCGCTTTTAGCCAATTAAAACATGTTTTGGGCATTTCCATCACGGGCCATACCATCCCCGAACAACTTGGCTCTCTTGCCACCCACATTAGCCAAATAAATGGGCCAACCGCCATCATTGGATTTGGCACCATGGCGTTTTTGTTTTTTGTCAAAAGCCATTTAAAAACCATCCTCACCCGTGTGAATTTCGGCGCTCAGGGAGCGGATATTGCTGTTAAGGTCGCCCCGGTCATTGCCATCATTGCCTCGATCACCGCCACCGCCTTTTTGTTGCTGCATGATGATGGCGTTCAAATTGTCGGTGCCATTCCATCAGGATTACCCAGCCTATCCATGCCTATGTTAACCCTGCCCCTAATCAATAAGCTTATGGTTGCAGCCTTCATCATTTCCTTGGTGGGTTATGTGGAATCAATTTCTGTGGCGCAAACGCTGGCTGCCAAACGGCGTGAAAAAATAAACCCTAACCAAGAACTTATTGCCATGGGGATGAGCAATGTTGGCTCTGCCTTCAGTGGTGGCTTTCCTGTAACCGGTGGCTTTTCCCGTTCGGTGGTTAATTTTGATGCGGGTGCCAGAACCCCTGCAGCGGGCGCTTTAACCGCCGTTGGCATTGCCTTAGCCACCTTGTTTTTAACGCCGTTTCTGTATTATTTGCCAAAGGCAACGCTTGCTGCCACCATCATTGTAGCGGTGCTAGGTTTAGTAAAAATCAAACCAATTTTGGATACCTATCATTATAGTAAGGGTGACTTTTTTGCCATGGCCGCCACCATCCTGTTAACCCTTCTAGTGGGGGTTGAAACCGGCATTGCGGTGGGTGTTAGCTTGTCTTTGATTATCTTTTTACACCGCACAACCAACCCCCATTATGCGGTGGTTGGGCAAGTAGGGGAAAGCGAACATTTTAGAAACGTTAAACGCCATAAAGTACGCACCCATCCTGAGATTATTTCAATCCGCATTGATGGCAGTTTATATTTTGCCAACATCCGCTATTTGGAAAATGCGATTGCAAAATTGATCAGCGAAAACCATAAATGCAAGCACTTTGTGTTGATGGCATCGGCGGTTAATTTTATCGACATCAGCGCGCTTGATGCCCTTGAAAATATCAATTTCCGCCTTGGTCAAGCGGGCATCAAATTGCATCTGTCTGAGGTGAAAGGCCCCGTAATGGATCGTTTGGAGCGCTCAACCTTCTTAGAGCACCTAACAGGCAAAGTCTTCCTCAGTCAATCAGAGGCCTTCCATTCTTTAATCACCGAACTTAACCAGAAAGAAGCCACCGAAGACACCCCTGCCCAATAATCCTTTTCATTAACCGTCATATGTTTTAGCATTGTAGTGTTGGGAAATGATTTAGGGGAGGATCAAACCATGGCGTTTTTAGCTCAATTGCGTGTTTTAGGCACCATCAAAAACAGGCAACCAGTTACGGTGAAAACTGTCATGTTGCTGATGGTGATGGCGGCTTATTTTGGCTCAATCATCGCCCATGCTCAAATGCCCAATCGCTATCCAAAGCTGGATGATTTTGGTCATCAAATTTATTTAGAGCAGCACGAATTACCATTTCTTGCCAATGGCCCCACTGACCCCGCACCATCGCCCGATGGCACCAGCATTGCCTTTGCCGCCAAGGGTTGGATTTGGTTGATGGATCTGAACACCAAGATCGCCAAACGCCTAACCAACAGCCCACATGTGGATAGCCGCCCACGCTGGTCCCCTGATGGCAGTCAGCTTGCCTTTGTCCGTGATACCAGCACCGACACCAGCCTGATTGTACTCACCCTAGATAATGGCGTCGAGCAAGAAATTAACACCCCCGCCATGGACTTGGACCCTGAATTTTCCGCAGATGGTGCCAGCCTTTATTTTGCCAGTGGCGCCTCGGGTTCTATCAATGTGTGGCAGCATCATTTAGCAACAGGCCACCAACAAATGATCACCGATGGCAGACAGGTCGAGCGCAACATTCGCCGCGTTTCAGGTGGCAAGCGCATTCTATATATGCACGGCGTTGGCGCTATTCGCTCGTTGCGCCTGCGTGATTTTATCAGCGGTGAAGACAGTATTCTTTATGGCGATACCTTAACCTATCACCTAACCGCTGATGTTCATAAAAGCCTGCCCCTTATCACCTACAGCGCGCCAACCAATGGTAATTATCATCTCTACACCATGGATATGAATGATCCGCGCGTGCGCCACCGTCTAACCGATGGCACCCGTTATGCCCTAAGCCCTGCTTTCAGTGCTGATGGCGAATATATTTATTTCACCGAGGCTGATGATAAGCGCCAGTTTCACCTAAAACGCATCAAAACATATGGCGGTGACAGTGAGGTGATTGAGATTGCGCAGTGGGATTATGGCACCGACAGTGGAGAGGTCAGCCTTACCCTTCAAGATGAAAATGGCCAAGCCACCACCGCGCGGGTGTCAATTGTATCCAGCGATGGTCATCCCGTGGCTGGCACCCAAGATGCCACCTATTTTGACCCCCAAACTGGCCGCGCTTATTTTTATGTCGCGGGCAATGAGACCATCACCCTGCCCAAAGGACGTTATGATATTGAGGTCACAAAAGGCTTTTTTAGGCTCAAAGAAAAGCAGCGTTTTACCATCCGTGGTGACCGTGCCACTGAGGTTAACATTGCTCTTAACAGCATTTGGGATGCCCGATCAGCTGGTTTCGTCTCGGTCGATTATCACAATCACTTAAACGGCGATGGTACCAGCCGCGCCATGCCGCAGCATTCTTTACGCCTGCAAGCGGGTGAGGAATTAGACCAAGTGGGAAACATGACATGGAACCGCTGGGAACGCCGCATTGATGGTGAAATTTTGGGTGATCTTGCCCAAGAAGGAAACTATATCGCCAGTCAAGGTCAAGAAGTACGCTCACACTATCATGGGCATATTGGCCTCAACAATATTTCCGACGCCTATGAGCCGTGGTTCTGGGGACCGCGCAATCCGGTGCTAGGCAACCCCGACCTCGCCAATGCTGAGGTTATTGAATATGCCAAAACCATTGATGCCTTCCCAACCTTTGTTCACCCCGGTGTACGCGCACCCGAAGGACCAGATGACAATATTTTTGCCGAACCAGAGCGCCTTGGCGTGTCGGTGGACTTTATCAATGAAATGGTATTGGACACTGATATTGGCCTTGAGATCATCACTGGATGGGATGGTCCCTTGGGCGGGGCAGAATTATGGTATCGACTGCTCAACATCGGTCAACCAATCATTGGTATGACAGGCACCGATGCGTGGGGTGACTTTTATCGCACTCCCGCCTATGGCACCACCCGTTATTATGTGCCCATTATAGATGGCAAGGATGACTTTGTTAGTACCCTTAAAACAGCGCGCGAGGGCCGCGGCTTTATCAGCACAGGCCCAGCCTTATTATTCACCGTCGATAGCGACAAACGCCCCGGTGATGTGGTCAATGCTGGCAGCCAAAACTGGTCACTTACCATCACCAGCCTTGCCGCCCTTGATAAAGTTGAGATTATTGTAAACGGCCAGATTGTTGAAACCTTAGATCCCATCAAGGCGGGGGAAAGCAAAACCTACACAGGCACGGTAACCTTACCCGCTGGCGGCTGGATTGCGGCGCGAACCTACAGCAGCCAAGAGACCCAAGACCCATGGCCCGCTATGCACCGAACCGCCTTTGCCCACAGCCAGCCATTATGGATTGGCGAGAAAGGCAGCATCAATGAGAGTGCTCGTTCAGCGGCAGCGAAAGACCTAATCAGTGCCATAAATCATGCCGAACAACGCGCCCGTGCTGCCTATGGTGACACCCCAATGACAAAACTATACACCCGCTATCAGCAAGCGCGTGAGAAGTTGGAAGGCTATCAATAAAGGAGCTAGGACGGCTTAATAAGCGCGTCCGAAATAAGGTTCAGACGAGACGAATTGAATAATCACCTCGGGTGAATATTGGCGCGGCTCAATAGAGACACGCAAAACACCCTGTGATTGTGGGCGAACATTTATTTTATAATCATTTTGCTCATAATCAAACCAGCCTGTATTGCGACGAATGGTCAAGATATAACAACCAACAGATACCTCACCTGTCCATTGCCGACGCTCTTTTACTTTTGCAATGTCTTTTTTTCCATCCATCATCACCCATTTGTCGCCATTTTTACGACCACAACGATGCATGAATAATCTGGTCGTCGCGTAGATATTGTTATGATATTCAATCTTACCCACTTCTGTATCAGGCAATATAGCAGGAACCTTTTCTTCCGCCATAACCGGCAGCGCAAAGACAGCCGTTAAGCTAATTGCAATAATAATTCTTAACCACATAACGCCCCCTTTCCGCCTGAATTGGGTTGAAACCACATTAAAGACATGTAGTATTATAAACATGAGCTATTGTTTTTCAAGGACAAACAAAAATCACTATGGGGATAAGGGCAGCAACGATGACACTATTTAAGAACATTTTCATCATGATAACAGCATTGTTTTTGATGCCTGTCACATCCCTTAATGCACAAGAAGATTATCCTGAAATATACATCAGCCCCAAAGGGCCGTTTCTGTACAATGGCCCCTTTCAAGATAATGATTTTAGCATGATCATGCCCTACATTCCTTTATACAATAGAAAGAGTGAGGGAATCAATTTTCCTAATCGCAATCATGAAAGCCCTAATGAGCTATGGTTCAGGAGAGAAATTGGGTGGTATCACAGTCAAATCCTTGTGCGCCGTGTGGGCAATGCCTTTGCTATTCGTTTATTTCTCCATGGCCCTGGGGTCACTGAGCGGTCTGAGGCTCTTGAAGATAAACTTCTATCCCTATACCTATCTTTAAGGGATACGCAGGATAAATTTGAAAGCATTGCCTTAGCTTATTTGCGTGGCAATGAGTTTAAAGAGATCGACACAGACATGGGCAAAGCCATTGCCACTGATTGGATTTGGTCTCCCGATTTGGCTTATTACTATAGTACCTTAAGTGAAAATTATTGGACGAAGTTTAACCGTCTTTGGACGTTAGCCACCGATGCTACACAAGAAAATCGGCCACATATGTTTCATACGACACCCGTATCCCTTTATAGCTTATCCCCTGAAGACGCAAAAAAACAAGGCAAGACGTTAGACGAGATTTATAACCGTCAGTTATTTGGGCAAGAAGCCTTAGATGCCATAGAGAATGCACCAACCCTTATTTCATATTTATTTGGGGAAAACCAACAAAAGGACGAACAGCGCAAAGAAGTGATCGCATGGCTGAAAGAAAACTTTGTGCCCATTGCGCCCTATGAACAATTGCTCACTGCCTGTGGCAAAATGCCAGATAGGCCTGATTATGTGAACGGTGTCATCACAGCAGCGTCCTACCAAAACTTTATTAATCGCCTTGATAGCCACGCCAATTGCACCATTAGTGTATGGAACAAATTTGATTATGCCAGCTATCAAGCCTTATACCCACAAGTGATCGAACAGGTGGCAAAATGGGATATTAATGATGGCACGTATGTGTCCAGCCAATGGGTGCCAATGGAAAAATTTATTTCAGGCTATGCCACCGTTGCGCCTGAAGATGTTAGCCGTGTGTTTGAACTACGCCTTGAACAAGTGGATGAAGAACTAACAGACGCCATTCAACGCGGACAACGCGCCGCCCATATTGAGGCTGTTGAGCGTGCCATGGCCCTTGAAGATAGGATGATGGAGCAACGAAACCAAGCCCGCCAACGGGCCTATGCCATGCAACAAATGCAATCAGCACTTGGCGGTGGCAGCGGTGCTAATGTGGGGTCTGGTAATGTGGGTGCTGGTGTCGCACCCAGCTTTGATGAAATACGCAACACTGACCTGCAAGGCATGATCGAAAATGCTAAAGCCGCCGCAGAAACAGGCGATGCCAGCATGATGTTTAACGAGAATGGCACCGTTAAAAACACTATATCCGATGATACTATTGAGTATCGCCAACAACAATATGAGGCTGAACAAGAAGCCCAACGTCGTGATCAACGCAATCAGGGTGGTGAGCGTGGTGAAAGACGGCGCCCAGGACCCAATGACCGCCAAACAGGCACCGACAATAATGGTGCAGGTGAAACGAACGTAGATAGAAATACAGATGATGGTGCCAATGACGGCGAAAATACTCTTGAAAAGGCACCCCCACCATTGCGTGATTTTCGGGTATATGCGGCGTCAAAATTTGGTGTGATGAACACCATCACAGGACGCCCCAATCATGGCTGTGGCATCCCATGGCAAGATAACCCTGATGAGGGGTGGGGGGCCATTAGCTGTACCAAAGTTAACACCTTAGAACTTTATGTTGTTGATTATTCTGTTGATGCCAATGGTAAGGTTAATACAGAATCAATGTGTCCCGGCAAACAAGAAGACAGATGGCGCGCCGAAGTAGTTGGCCCTGTGGTGGTTGGTGAAATTCACGAGGTTGGCCCCTTAACCCGCAGTGAAATGACCCGTGCCTTAGGCTACACAGACCGCGATTATTTCTTCTTTAGGGGCGAGGAAATGGATGCCAAATCCACTTTCCAAATTAGACTGCAAGATTATGCCAAGCGCGACATGTTTAAACCCGGCATTAGGGCACTATATTTCCAAAACCCTGATCAAGGAGTTGAATGGATCAAACAGCAGGGCTGCCCCTATGTGGATATCGTGCCACCTAAATAAGGGGTTTTCATCGCTTAAGGATCGGTATTTTCCCAAATGCGTTGCCAAACATCATCCAACGATCGGGCGTCAATCACTCTAGGTTGGCGCTCTGCAGGAATGGTTTTCCAGCCATGTGTGTCACGCGCAGCCACTTTATAAGTAAAGCCATAGGTCGGCTCTTGCCCCATACGCAAATCAGATAGCACCAAAGAATCGTCTTCCACACGGGCTCTTAAAAATCCATTAGTAAACCACTGTAGCCGCGCAACCGCCCAAACCTCATTCGCCTCTAACATACTATTTACATTAGATGGGTAAGAGCGAAACTTAATATCACCCTCGTCAAGAATAACAGAATCAAAGCCTTCCATATAGCCCTCATCGGTCATCACCACGATACGCCATAACAAGGTATTAAAGGGCGTTGGCGTCATAAAGAACGGTGCGTCAGGTATGCCGCGTTTTTCCAGTGCGGCGGCAACATTGTTTTGCACCAATGTTAAGGAAACCCAAGACCACACCACATAAAGCGTACTAAGGACCAACCCCACTTTCAATGACTTAAAAGCAAAATCCCCCAATGGGCGAATAAGGGCCACTATCACCGCAAATAACAACGGTAATGTATAAAGAGGGTCAATGATGAACAAGGTTGCCCATGATGTAGGATGTATATCAATAGGCCAAAATAGTTGGGTGCCATAGGCGGTATGGGCATCAATTAAAGGATGGGTAATAAGGGCTAAAGTGATAATCCACAGCCATTGCTTTGGGGCTTGGCTAACAGGGGTCCACCATCGCTTTAACAGGGCCCACAACAAAATTGAAAAGGGAAACAACACAAGCAATGAATGGGTAAAACTGCGGTGATAGGTAAAGTTTTCAATCGGCCCACCATAATCAAGAAAAACGTCTAAATCAGGCAGGGTTCCTAACACGATACCAGTAACCATGGCGCGACGGCGATGTTTTGGTGGGGCCAAAGCACCGCCAATGGCAGCGCCCAATGCCGCCTGTGTTATCGAATCCATAAAGTTTTACTCCTTACCCTCAATCCACTTTTAATTTCCCATTATCATAGGTATCTATGGTACGATAACAAGATTAAATCCGACCATTTACCTGCAACAAAATGTCCGGCGATGGCAACGGCTGCAACCGTGGCAGATATGGCAAGATGGGTACACGCCCCCATCCCCTGCCGGCCTTTGAAATTGAAAAAAAATCTGTAATTTAATTAAGAGAATCACTAAGAAATGGCGGAGCGACAGGGATTCGAACCCTGGAGGGGTTGCCCCCAACACGCTTTCCAGGCGTGCGCCTTAAGCCACTCGGCCACCGCTCCATGTGCTGTAAAAACCCCCTTTATATATAATGAGAGTTTTTCTTAAGATTTAAGAACAGCAATGAGGCCGCACTATACCCACAGTCATTTTTTTCGCAAGCGAGAAATCCTTTTTATTCAAGGGTTTTTGGCATTTTTTGTTATTTTTTTTAACAAAAATGTCATTTTTCTACGAATTAACCAAATATTAACCATGTTTTTTAAAAAGGTGTTTACCGATGGCCATTATATTACACACATCAAAGGTTGCTGGTCCTGAAAACGAATGAGTTGGGCTGGGAACCAAAAAAAGAATTTTATCAAAGGATCTATCGTGATGTTTAACCTGTTCAAAGCTTTTGCTATTCTTGTTGTTGGTGCTGTAACTTTTGCTACTTTCGGCGCTCAAACTGTTTCTGCTGACGAAGTTAGCGACTGGCGTCGTGAAGTTGCAAAAACTGTTGTTAAAAAACAGAAATACCCACGTTCTGCCATCTCTCGCAACATCGAGGGTTCTGCTAAAATCAAACTAACTGTTGCTCGTGACGGTTCATTGGCTGGTTACGAAGTTGCTGAAGCTACTGGCGAGAGCATTCTTGACCGTCAGCTTGACAAAATCATGGGTTCTGTAGACTCACTTCCTACACCTCCAGCTGCTGCTGGCGATGCTGACTTGACTTTCATCATTCCTATCGTATGGCGTCTGTCATAATTTGGATTGATACCGAATTCTAGAAAAGCGCTCTCATTTGAGGGCGCTTTTTTTATGCCTAAACCCCATCCCCCCTTTATACCTATACCCCCCACACCTTCCAACCATGGTGCTAAATGGAAGGCGCTTATCTTAACTACAGACCTATATCGGTATAATTTTCCTAGATGTCAGCAACCTTGAAGGCACTGCCCTCCTTAAAACCTGATCCCCAGAGCCATCACACCCTGACAATCAAGCCTATCAGTCCACAGCGCTTAGTCTAATCACTATATTATTATGTTCCTTAAACGCCTAAATCGCCACTAAGGAGCCAAGCCATCGCCAGCAACTTGACCAGCAGCGGGAACAGCAGCTGAGGTATCCCCATAAATAGTTTAAAAACGCCCTCAGCAATCTATTGATCACAGCTATCATGTGAGCCCATTATGACTGGCTGTTTGTTCTTGATCGCCATGGCTTACCTGCCAGATCAAGCCCGCCATAAAAAAGCCCCCCAGCATCATGACGACACGGAGGGGCTTTTATTGTTTTAAAGGCTTTTAGAAAAAGCGGACCTATTCCTTACGAATGGTCTCTAAGAAGTTTTCAACTTCTTTACGTAAGGTACTCGACTGTTGGGTTAAAGCTTGCGCCGAAGCCAATACCTCTGACGCAGCAGAACCCGTTGTCACAGCCCCCTCGTTCACATCCCGAATTGAGCTGCTCACCTCTTGTGTACCAGCAGAAACGTCAGTGATATTGCGGGCAATTTCTTGGGTCGACGCGTCTTGCTGTTCAACTGAAGCCGCCATTGTGATCGCATTGTCACCAATGTGCGAGATTTGGCCTTGGATGGTTCCAATTGCTTCAACCGCCTGCTTAGTAGCACTTTGCATGGTTTGGATTTGACGAGAGATGTCCTCGGTCGCAGTTGCCGTTTGGGTCGCAAGCGCTTTCACTTCACTTGCCACAACCGCGAAACCACGACCTGCTTCACCAGCACGAGCCGCCTCGATGGTTGCGTTCAAGGCCAAGAGGTTGGTTTGCTCTGCAATCTCAGAGATTTGGTTCACAATATTACCAACCTGCTCTGCTTGACTTTCAAGGCTTCTAATCTCATCCGCGGCACTTGAGGTTTGTGCCACAGCCTCGCGAGAGTTGTTGCTTGATTCATTCATCTGGCTACTAATCTCACGAATCGATGCTGAAAGCTCTTCAGTGGCAGTTGCCACCATTTCAATGCCATGGCTAGCCTGCTCACTGGTTTTAGACACAAACGAAGACTTAGAAGAGGTATCTTCAGCGATTTGCGCCAATTCTTTTGCCGCACTTTCCATACCACTGGCAGAGTTAGACAAGCCATCAACAACACCCATCACCGATTCTTCAAACGATGCTGCCAAACGAAGCATTTCTTCACGACGCTCTTGGCGGGCTTGTTCTTGACGCTCTTCCTCTTTGATTCGGTCTTGTTCTTCTTTCAAGCGACGCGCTTCTTCCTCTTCACGTTCTACTTGAAGACGACGCTCTTCAGCTTCTTTCTGTTCTTCCTCCAAGCGAATTTTTTCAATCGCATTATCGCGGAACACTTGAACACATTGCGCCATTTTGCCAATTTCGTCTTGACGTTCAGCACCTGTAATTTCAACATCATTGTCACCCTCAGAAAGACGAATCATGTTGTCGCTCAAAGTATTAATAGGCCTCACGATTTTAAAGATAACCCACCAATAAGATAAAGCAGCAATAGCTAACACGACAACCAAAAGCAACAAGGCAGTAATAAATGACGACGTCGCCTCTGCCTGACGCGCGTCAGCCACTTCGGCCATTTCTTGAGTCACAGCATCGCTTAAAGCCGCCATGGTATTGGTGGCATCCATTGATAAATTGATCCACTCAATTTGCGTGTAAGGATAATCCTCACCTTCCTCAGAGGCGGCATAGAGATCATCTTTTGAAATGGTAAAGTCATCAACATAGGCAAGGTTAATTGCGTCAACTTCAGCGTTCAAATCACTGGTGATAAGGTCAGAATTAAGCAAATCTTTCGCTTGATCCCAAGCGCCCAAGGCACGACCATAAACAACCGGCAACTGAACTGCTAACTGGAAAGAAATTTCATTACCACTGGCAAGCGCTGACCCAAGACCACCCCATTCTTCAGATGATTGCACCATCATGATCGCTAGCAAGTTTTTCAATTGACGCTTAGCGTTAAGCTCTGGGTCCGTAGAGGGGAAATTGCGCTCAGTTGTGATACGTAATTTTTGTGCTGCATCCATCAAGGCTTGCTGGCTGTCAGCGATGGTTGCAGAGACGCCCTCTGCCCGCGCATCGCTCACTATACTGCTGGCAGTATCAAAAGCGGCACGTGCCTGCATATAGGCATCTGTGCTATCACGGAAGGTGCGAATGACCTCTGCTTTACCACCATAATCTGGAACATTTTCAAGACTGCTATCAATGCGCGACCAAATACCATCAATGCGGTTGCGCACTTCTAAGACCTTTTGTTTAACAGCGTTGTTAACGGGTGAACTGGAGCCCAAAGCCGTGCGACTTAAGGCCCGCTCATTACCCACCGCTTGGGTCAGGTCTAATACTGCATCAGAAAAACGATTAACATTCACAAATCGATTTGATGCACCACGCTCGCTTAAAGCAGTCATGGCATTGTTAATTTCAAACGCCAAAATAATAAGCGTTAAAAAGGTTACAACAGCAAGTAGAGAGTTTCGAACAGTGACCAACGAAGATAGTTGTCTTCCACCCATAACTTTATTTACATTATCTTTTATCGACATAGAAAATTAGCCTCTCTCTTAGTAAAGCTTAACCCACTAATTTCTTCATTCTTGCACATTGTTTGCCCCTACAACCAATGCCAAAAACATCATTCTATAAGATGTTACTTGATGCAAGAAGAAAGAATCAGAATCTTTAGCGACCAACATAATGCGCAATCGTTAACACTTCTTAAACATTATGCGTCTCGCATGTAGAAAAATAGCTCATATCAAAGCGTTTTATTCGTCACTCATCTTCAAAGCGGCAATAAAGGCTTCTTGAGGGATTTCTACCTTGCCAAATTGACGCATACGCGCCTTACCCTTTTTCTGTTTTTCTAACAGCTTCTTTTTACGGGTGGCATCACCACCATAACATTTAGCGGTTACATCCTTGCGCATAGCAGAAATGGTCTCACGGGCGATCACTTTGCCGCCAATCGTTGCCTGCACAGGAATTTTAAACAATTGGCGTGGGATCAGGTCTTTCAAACGCTCACACAACATACGACCCCGAGTTTGGGCCATATCGCGGTGCACCATCAAGGCCAGGGCATCAACCGGCTCGGCGTTCACCAAAATACCCATTTTCACCAAATCACCCTTTTTGTGTCCCACCATTTGATAATCAAAGCTGGCATAACCACGGGTCACTGACTTTAGGCGATCATAAAAATCATAAACAATTTCATTCAAAGGCAGGTGATAAACCAACATCGCGCGTTGACCAGCATAGGTTAGCTCTTGTTGCTCACCGCGTTTATCTTCACATAATTTCAGAACCGCGCCCAAATATTCATCTGGCACCAAAATTGTTGCTTCAATCCAAGGCTCTTCAATGTGATCAATTTTCACAACATCGGGCATATCAGCAGGATTATGAAGTTCTTTCATTGAACCGTCGGTCATATGAACTTTATAAACAACGCTGGGGGCGGTGGTGATAAGATCAAGATCAAATTCACGCGATAAACGTTCTTGGATAATTTCCAAGTGCAACATGCCTAAAAAACCACAGCGGAACCCAAAGCCAAGTGCGGCAGATGATTCTGGTTCAAATTCAAAACTGGCGTCATTTAAACGCAGTTTATAGAGACTTTCGCGCAGGTCTTCATAATCATTGGCATCAATGGGGAACAAACCACAGAACACCACCGATTGCACAGGCCTAAAGCCCGGCAACGGTTTTTCTGTTGGGCGCTTAAAGTCTGTAATGGTGTCACCCACTTGGGTTTGCGACACCTCTTTAATAGCCGCCGTAATAAAGCCCATTTCACCCGGGTAAAGCGCCGGAATGGTCTCTGTTTTTGGGGTAAAGATACCAACCCGTTCAATCGTGTGAACAGTGCCAGAGGCCATCATCTTAATTTGCATGCCTTTTTTAAGAACGCCCTCTTTAACGCGCACCAAAATAACCACGCCCAAATATTGGTCATACCAACTATCCACCAACATCACCTTCAAGGGATCATCAGCATTTCCCGTTGGCGCTGGTAGTTTCTCAACCAACATTTCCAAAATTTCTTTAATCCCCTCACCTGTTTTTGCTGAGGCCGGAACAGCCTCACTGGCATCAAGGCCGATAACATCTTCAATTTGCTGGCGAACCCGTTCTGGTTCAGCGGCTGGCAAATCAATTTTGTTCAAAACAGGGATAATTTCATGATCATTATCAATGGCTTGATAAACATTCGCCAATGTTTGGGCCTCAACCCCTTGTGACGCATCAACAATTAACAAAGACCCCTCACAAGCCGCCAAAGAACGCGACACTTCGTAAGAAAAGTCAACGTGGCCCGGCGTATCCATCAGGTTTAATTGATAAGTCTCTCCATCATCGGCTTTATAATTCAAGCGCACGGTTTGGGCTTTAATAGTAATGCCACGCTCACGCTCGATATCCATATTATCCAGCACTTGCTCGGTCATTTCACGATCGGTTAAGCCACCACAATAGGAGATTAGTCGATCCGCCAAGGTTGACTTGCCATGATCGATGTGGGCGATAATAGAAAAGTTGCGAATGTTTTCAATTTTTGACATGAGCGCTATGTATCATTGCTTTGACAGCCTGCCAAGCAAAGAATGCAACGGATACAGCTTTTTCAGTAAAAAAAGACTTTAGGCCAAAAAGGAACAAGACAGCTTACCAATTTGACATCATTTTGGCACCCTCTTCACGACGATAACCCAAGAAACGCCAGAGCTTTAATTGGCCACTTTCCATCATCTTGGTGCGCCGTGACCAAAATTCGGCTTCACGCAACAACGTATCAATCATTTTGGTGCCATTTTCTTCCTGCACCAAGCCCGCAATGACTTTATCTGCGCCTTTCCAAGCCGCTGATATCATTTGCAAATATTGATCGGTAATATCCTCAGAAATCCGCACCACAAACCCTGCATCTTTCAGTAAGGTTTCCATCTCTTTTTTGGTAATGGGATAGGGGCGACGATATTCACCATCACGCCATTGACGATAGTCTTCTGTGCCAACCACACCTTCGTTTTCAATGGTATAATCAGTGATCAGCATCAAGCCTTCGGGCTTAAGGTTCTGAAATAAAGTTTCCAGAATAACTTTCTTCTGTGTAAATTGGAAAAAACACTCTTTCGAGAAAATACGATCATATTTACGGTCTAAATGATCAAAAGCTTTTTCCTCAAAAGCCTTTAACGACACTTTTTTGGAGAGGCCTTCTTTTTCTGAAATTTGGTTACCAATCTCAACCATTTTTTCAGCTTGCTCTAACCCCTCAACCCAAACGCCAAAGTTTTCTGCCAAAACGCGTGCTGGGCCACCCATTCCAGCACCCACTTCAAGCATAGTCATTTTCTTGTTCAAAGCTAAAAGCTTGGTCATACCAACAATTTGTTGCTTACCCCCCGGCCCACAATAACCTTCACCCCAAATTAATTGTGAAACATCGGTCCGCATGCTGGTCCAAGGACCAGTTTCTTCCTCAACCTCTTCTTTCTTTTCTTCTGCCGATGCTTCTTCAGATGGTGGTTTCGATTCACCCTCATCAGCAGGCTTTTTAGTTTTTATTTTAGCCGCAATTTCATCTTCATCATAGCCCTCCCACCAGGCTTTGATGCGCAATTTTAAAGGCAATTTTTTATCGTCTTGTGCCTTTGTTTTTTTGGTATTTGTAGCCATCAGGCAATTTTCCCCAACTCACTAAAAAAGCAAATTATTTTTTCACCATATCTAACGTAATGGCTTTCAAGGCATAGGTGGCCATGGATTCCCCCGGACGGGCAGCAACAGCAAAGCCACCGTCAAATTTACGAACCACCAACCCCTCTAGTTCACCCATTTCAGCATCAATTAATTTTACTTCTGATTCCACAGGAATATCAACATCGGTCATAACCTGAACGCCACCGTATGAAATATCGGTTATCCGTACATCATAATTTTGACCGTCATGCTCGATTTGAGTGTCTCTACCCACCGCAATTCGAGTTGTTCGTCTACTATCACCCATGTCGTATCTCCAACCCTTTTGAAAGCTGATATTGCAGAATAGTTTGACCTTTTCTGCGCTAAAAGAAAAGTAAAATTTTATCTACCAAAAAAGGGGGCGCCGAAGGCCCCCCTTAACTTGATCTTTTGTAGCGACTTTTTTATGAGCGTAATTTAGCACTCACGGCTTTTTCTGCTGCGGCAACAATTTTGCCTGAAATTGCTTCTAAGTCTTCCTCAGTGAAGGTTTTGTCGCTTGGCTCTAAGCGCACACTTAACGCCAATGATTTTTCATCATCAGCCATGCCTTTACCAGCAAACACATCAAACAAACCAACGCGGGTAATGTGCTTCTTATCCGCACCCTTAATGGCTTTGATCAGATTTTGCGCCTCAACCTCCTGCTTCACCAAGAAAGCAAAGTCACGCTCAACGGCTTGCAAGTCAGAGACATCCAGTGCTGATTTGGTCTTTCCACCCTTACCACGTGGCGCTGGAATATTTTCCAACAAAATCTCAAAACCAACCACTGGGCCTTTGACATCCAAATCAACCAATAAGCCCGGGTGCAATTCACCAAAATAAGCCAAGATGTTTTTAGGGCCCAAACGAAGTGTACCACTGCGACCTGGGTGATAAGCGCCAGAGCTTTCACGGAACACTTGCAAGTTTTCAACCGGCGCACCGGCCGCTGCAAGTGCTGACAAAGCATCGCGCTTAGCATCAAACACATCAACGGCTTGATGACCACCTTGCCAATGGCGCTCTGCCTTTAGGCCTGCGCGCACCCCTGCGGCAATCAAACTTTGCCCCGTTGGGGTGTCATTTTCAAACTGGTTACCCACCTCAAACAAAGCAATAGACTTTTGACCACGATCAGCATTTTTGCTTACCGCCGTTAAAAGGTTTGGCAACAAGCTTGGGCGCATCACTGCCATAGCAACACTGATCGGGTTATCCAATTTCAACATTGGGTCAGACCAGCCAAAGGCTTTTGCCTGTGCTTCTGGGATGAACGACCATGTCACACATTCGTTCAACCCATCCACGGCCATTTGGCGGCGCACCGCACGGGCACGTTTTTGACCCATGGTCAAGGTTGGATGGGCTACACTATCAGGGCGCTCAAGATAGGCCACAGGAATAGTATTATAGCCATGAATACGCAAAACTTCTTCCACAATGTCGGCTTCGCCAACAATGTCAGAACGCCAACTCGGCACAGCCAGCACTAACAAATCGTCAGACTGCCTTTCAACCGCAAAACCAAGCGATGATAGAATGCCAATTTGCGTATCAGTATCAATGGTCATCCCGCCCAAAGTTTGAACACGGCTAGGTCGGAAGTTAACCGATTTTTGCCACGCTGGCTCGGCACCCGCAACCACCATGCTGCTAGCTTCACCACCACAAAGATCAAGAATCATTTGGCTGGCAATGGCATTTGCATCTGGTAAAAAGGCGCAGTCAACACCGCGCTCGAAACGATAGCGCGCATCAGTGATAAGTTGATGCGTGCGCCCCGTCATGGCCGTGCGAACAGGATCAAAATAAGCCACCTCAAGAAACACATTTTGGGTGTTTTCATCACAGCCGCTTTCTTCGCCGCCAATCACACCGCCAAAACCAAGAACACCTTTATCATCGGCAATGACACAATCGTCGCTGGTTACTTCATACTCGTTACCATCAAGGGCAAGGAATTTTTCACCCTTTTGACCAAGGCGCGCATGAATATTGCCGTTTAATTTATCAACATCATAAACATGCAATGGACGACCCAAATCAAAGCTGATGAAATTGGTAATATCCACCAACGCCGAAATGGACTTTTGCCCGATAGATTTCAGTCGATCTTGCAACCATTTGGGGCTTGGACCATTTTTTACACCGCGAATGTAACGACCCACAAACATCGGGCAGGCATCAGACGTGGCATCATCAAATTTAAGGTCAACCGATACGGGGCTGTCAAAAGCACCATCAAGGGTTGGTACGTTTAACGGTTTAAGCGTGCCTAAACCAGCCGCCGCCAAATCACGGGCAATGCCATAAACCCCCAAACAATCTTGACGGTTGGGTGTAATAGCAATTTCGATCACTGGATCATCCAGCTTCATATAATCAACAAACGATGCCCCAACAGGCGCGTCTGCTGGCAGGTCAATGATGCCGTCATGTTCGTCAGACAATAGCAATTCACGTTCAGAACACAACATACCGTTAGAATCTTCACCGCGAATTTTGGTCGGCTTGAGGGTGAAATCAACACCCGGAACATAAGTGCCAGAGGCCGCGAACACACCCTTCAACCCCGTGCGGGCATTGGGCGCACCGCACACCACTTGAACAATTTCTTTTCCTGTATCAACCTTACACAGGCGCAATTTATCGGCATTTGGATGCTGAACCGCCTCAACCACATGGGCAATGTAAAAGTCTTTTAATACTTCAGCGGGGTTAGAAACTTCTTCAACTTCCAAGCCAACAGCGGTTAATTTTTCAACGATTATGTCTAGATCCGCATCGGTTTCTAGATAGCTTTTCAACCAACTTAATGAGAATTTCATCGGCTTAATCCTCCCGCAATTGTGGGCATATCCAGCGGCATAAAGCCATAATGTTTCATCCAACGCAAATCATTGTCGAAGAAGGCACGCAAATCGGTCATGCCATATTTCAACATCGCCAAACGGTCGATTCCACAGCCAAAGGCAAAGCCTTGGTATTTAGCCGAATCAAGACCACATGCCTCAATCACACGCGGATTGACCATGCCACATCCCAAAATTTCTAACCAATCATCGCCTTCACCGATACGCAATTCACCGTTCTTCCAGCTGCATTGAATATCCACTTCTGCTGATGGTTCAGTAAAAGGGAAATAGCTCGGACGGAAACGCATGGTCACATTATCAACCTCAAAAAACGCTTTCACAAAGGCTTCCAAGGTGCCTTTTAGGTGGCCCATATGAGTGCCCTCATCAATCACCAACCCTTCAACCTGATGAAACATTGGCGTGTGGGTGGCATCGCTGTCAGAACGATAGGTGCGACCCGGCGCAATGATGCGAATGGGCGGTTGTTGGTTTTTCATGGTTCTGATTTGCACAGGGCTGGTGTGGGTGCGCAAAACCTTGCGCTCGCCATCAGCATTTTCTGGCAAATAAAAGGTGTCATGCATCTGGCGGGCAGGGTGCTCTGGTGGAATGTTAAGGGCGGTGAAATTATGGAAATCATCCTCAATTTCTGGCCCCTCAGCAATGGCAAATCCCATGTCAGCAAAAACTTCTGCCAATTCATCCATAGCTTGTGACACGGGGTGAATGCTGCCTTGATCCAAGCCATTTACCGGCAAGGTCACATCAACTGTTTCTGATTGTAGGCGCGCATTAAGGGCTTCTTTTTCCAAAACCGCCTTACGCTCATCAATCGCCTTCGCCACCGTGTTTTTAAGCATATTAAATTTTGGGCCATATTCTTTGCGCTCTTCAACGCTCATACCGCCCAGTTGCTTGGTCAATCCTGTGACTGAGCCTTTTTTACCAATGGCCCCCACACGAACCGTTTCCAACTCGTCCAAGCTCGCCGCCGAAGCGATGGCGTCAAGAACGTCTTTTTCCAGTGCTGACAAATCAGTCATAAAATTTATCCGTTTTCTAATAAAAGTGATAAACGCAAAATAGAAAAGGGGGCTTCGTTGTGGAAGCCCCCAATTTCAGAAATATTCAATTGAGCAAGATGCTATGCTTAAAAAAATTAAGCCTTGTTATCGAGGGCTGCTTGAGCTTGCTCAACCAGCGCCACAAAAGCATCCATCTGATGTACGGCTAGGTCAGCCAATACTTTACGATCAACTTCGATGCCAGCCAATTTCAAGCCGTGCATGAAGTTACCATAAGTCAAACCGTGCATACGAGATGCAGCGTTGATACGCTGAATCCAAAGTGAACGGAAGTTACGCTTGCGAACTTTACGGTCGCGGTAAGCGTACTGACCTGCTTTTTCAACTGCCTGACGAGCAATACGAATAGTATTTTTACGACGACCGCGATAGCCTTTAGCTTCTGCGATTACTTTTTTGTGACGAGCGTGAGAAGTGACGCCCCGTTTAACACGTGCCATGTTGCGTTCCTTTCTCTAGCTTAACCGTTAGGCATGAATTTTTTCACAACAAATTTGGCATCCGCACCGGCTAGGGTGGTGGTGCCGCGCTTGTCGCGGATTTGTTTGTTGGTACGTTTGATCATACCGTGACGTTTACCAGCTTGGCCAGCTTTGACCTTACCAGTGGCGGTTAAGCTAAAACGCTTTTTGGCACCGCTTTTTGTTTTCATCTTGGGCATTCGCGTATCCTTCTTTTGGAATGACTGCTTTAAGGTCGACGTGGCATGCCCTGCCAGACGACCCAATAAGAGGGGGCGTTATAATGAATTGGTTCTATTATTGCAAGCCCTATCTTGATGTTTCACACTGGAAACCTGTATGATGTTGCCCAGATATATATAAAGACAGCGATCAAGGAACCTCAATGTCAGAAAAATATAATAAAAACAATATATTAAGAAAACCTCTTCAAACGCTTCTGCTTGTCGGTGCCCTGATGTTGATGCTGGCACAGATGGCAAGGGCAGATGACAACTGGCACAAACCTGCCCTGTGGAAGGCAAGCTTGGGCGAATCAACGGTTTATTTTTTCGGCACATTTCACCTGCTAAGGCCTGAGGTTAACTGGATGACGCCAGAATTAGAATCAGTGCTGGACCAATTAACGACCCTAACCTTTGAAGCCGACAACCGACAGATGAACGAACGCACCCTTAGTTTCTTAATTCAACAAGTGGGGGTTTATCGTCGTGGCAGCATCAAAGATGTGTTACCGCCAGAAACCTATGCTTATTATGCCAAAAGTTGGACCAATCTTGGCTTGCCCGACACCCATAAAGACCGAATTAAGCCATGGTATGCCGCCATTATGTTGGCAACCCAGTCATTGCAGGCCAATGGCTATGACGGTAATGCCGGCGTTGAAAGTGTTTTAACACGCGAGGCAGAGGAACGCGGCATTCCCATTCGCGGCTTAGAAATGGCGATGGATCAATTAAAAACCTTCAGCGATCAAGACGAAGAATGGCAAGTTAAATTCTTAGAAAAAACCATGGCTGACATGGATACCTCGGTTGAAACGGTGGATGAAATGCAGGTGGCGTGGTTAAGCGGGGACGAAGCGGTGATGAATGAAAAGTTGGTCAAACCCTTATTGGCAGAACCAGTTCTTTATGAAAGCCTGTTGATTAAACGCAACCGCAATTGGCTAGCGGGTATTGAACAATTATTCCGCACCCCCGGCACCCACATGGTGGCAGTGGGCACCTCACACCTGATTGGACAATATAGCGTCATCAACATGCTCAAACAAAAAGGCTATCGCATTGAGAGGTTTTGACGAGAGTTTTTTTGCGCTAGGAAGATGACGTCGATTTAAGTTTATCCTCATTGTCCACCCCACAGTAATCCATCACAGTTCTGTTATAGTATAACGCTTATCGTTGACTTTATAGGGTTCGACACCTAGATATGATATTGAAAATACACTCATCATTATGGGAGACACATTGATGCTTAAAGCAGTACTGAAAACGGGCCTTTTGGGTTTTGCATTATTCGGTGCTCAAGCGGCCCAACAAACAGCCTTGGCGGATATTACCGTCGGGCTAACCAGCGGTATGAAAAAATATAATGAACAACTGGCTGAAAATGAAGTGAGCCTGCGCACCGTTCACATTGAAGAACCGCAAATGGTTGATGGCAAAATGCAATGCATCATGCCTAAGATGATTTTTGCCACCGTTGGCTATTGCGGCAAGAAAGACTTTGAAACACTGGTCAACCGCGTAACCCGTCGCTTACTGATCGATGCCAACCACGACCTTGGTGATCACACCATTCATGTGGAATTAGAAGACATTTCAGTACCGCGCCACCGCGTTCTCTTGTTTAGAAATTGCCCAGCCCGTGTTGAGGGCCGCATCACGGTAAAAGACAGTGACGGCAACATTATCCATGACAACAAATTGGGCTCTGCCTTAACATCTGGTGGTTTTGGCAAGGAATATGCCGCCTATCAGTTTTCTAATAATGTGGCAATTAATTCGGTTTTGCCTGCCCTGATGCGCTTTTTATCAAAAGGCTTGGATGGCTATATCCCAATTGAGAAAATGAACGGCGTTCGGGTTGTGGGTGCCATTCCTGCCACCTGCGGCCACAAATTTGACCGCATCCTAAAACAATAATTTTTGTCAAAACGAAATGAAAGAAAGGCCACCCATTTTGTCGGTGGCCTTTTTTATATCTATCCCCAAATATCGCTCAGGACGCGTTGGAAGTTTTGCCCGAGAACCAACCTAATATGCTCGTCGGTATAACCCCGCGACAATAAGCCATCAACCAAATGATAAATCTTTTTCGGGCTATCAAAGCCATCGGTGTCAATCTTATCACGAAAGCCATATTTAGGATCATAATTGGCCTTGAGGGCGTCTTTGTAAGGTTTATCCATATCATCATAGCCGTCTGGGTCCATGTCAGAACCAATGCCCACATGCTCGATCCCTGCCATGTCACGGACATAATCATAATGGTCCAACAAATGCTGCAGATTTGTAGGTTCTTTTTCACGCACAAACATCCGCACCCCTGTGATGCCCATCACGCTGCCAGCTTTGGCAACCGCCTTAATGGCGTCATCAGATTTACAGCGCACATGCCCACCAGCCAAGGCCCGCACATTCGAGTGCGTGATGACCGCAGGCTTTTTAGATAAGTCAAAGGCATCAAGGGTTGTTTGATCCCCACAGTGGGACACATCCACCGCCATACCAACCTCATTCATGCGGGCGACAATGGCCGCACCAAAACTACTGATACCACCATCAACACGGTCAGTTGAGCCACTGCCAATGCGATTTTGGCTATTATACGTAAGCTGCGAAATGCGCTGACCAATTTGATGGAAAGCGTTAACATCGTTGACACTTTGGAAATGATCAGAATTTTGCACGCCCAAAACCACCCCAATTTTGCCACTGCTTTTAACCATCGCTAAGTCAGCCGCACTATCAATCCGCATAAAAGCATCGGGACGGTCAGCCACACGGGCATTTAATTGGGCAAAAAAGCGATAAACCGTTTCACGCACATTAGGCCCACCCAAACCAACAGCAGGATGCCAAACGGTAGTACCCGTTGCACGTAATTTGGCTATTTGCTCATCAGTGATGATCATGGTGTCATCGGTAGGGGTTTTTGGAAAGAGATTGTTCAAGGGCCGCATCACCGACAAGCCATCAATAACCAATGAACTATCAACCAAATCAATGGCCTTGGTTGAAATGCTTTGCAGGGCCATGGGACCATAGGCCACCACGCCTTTATTGATCATCGGTGCTGCCAATAAGCTGGCGCCAATGCCTTTTAATACGGTGCGTCTTGTTTTTAATGTCATGTTTGTTCCCCTCGCATATATATTCGCTTTAATAACCATAGACAGGGAATTGATCTGCGGCAATAATCAACTGAGTTGAACGGCAACAAATTTCTAAAAGGGAAAAAGTTTTATGTCTAAAAAAGACACCGATAATTCAATGGCAGGCAATATGAAAATCAATAAGCAGCTCAAACTTGTTGCTGGCTTATCGGCGGTGCTTATGGGCCTTGGCGCATTTCCTGTCATGGCGCAAGAAGACACCAGCCGTGAAAGTCTTGAATATCAGCGCGAGATGTTTAAAACCTATAAACATGTTGAATTTGATTTAGGCGGTGAACCCAGCCGTTTTGCCTGGCGCGAAACCCCTGCCTTGTTCCCACACAGCACCATCAACCACAATCAAACCCGCCCACTTGAAGCGGCACCCAATAAGGCCATCAGCACTTGGCAAATCACCTATGATGGTCAAACCATGTCATTTGATGATTATGTCAGCAGGGATGATCATATTGACAGTGTGATGGTGTTAAAGGATGGCAAAATTACCTATCAACGTTATAAAACCATGGGGCCATTGGATCGCCATTATGCTTGGTCGGTCACCAAGGTATTAACCGCCGCCGCCTTAGCACGATTAGAAGCAATGGGTGAGGTTAACATGCAAGCCCCCGTTAAAACCTACCTGCCACAATTGGATGGCAGCATTTGGGGGGACCGCATCCTGCAAGATGTTATTGATATGGCCTCAGGCATTGATTGCCGTGATGGTGATGGCTATCAAAATACCGAAGCCTGTGTTTACCGCGCCGAAGAAAGCCTTGGCATAGTGCCACAAGTGCGCAAAGACGTGCCGCCACTGATGGAGTTATTGACCACCATGCGCGCCCACCGCATGCCGGGGGAGGAAACCGAATATACCTCATCCAACACCAATGTCGCTGGCTTTATCATTGAGGCCGTGACCAACAAACCGCTGTCTAAAGCGCTGTCCGATTTGATTTGGCAACCGATGGGGGCTGAGGCTGACGGCATGATGACCGTCAATAAATATGGTGAGGCCTATGCCTCTGGTGGCTTAAACGCGCGTCTTACTGACATCGCCCGCTTTGGCAGCATATTCTTAGATAATAATGGCCCATGGCTGACCATGCCAGAAAGCCACCTCACCTTTTTAAAAGATGCCCACCGCCCGATATATTCTGAACGGGCCAAAGAAAATTATGACCGATTGTTTGACGGAGATGTCCCGCTGCACAGTCGTTGGCAGTGGGACATGATATGGGCTGATGGCGACATGTTTAAGGGCGGTTATTCTGGACAAGGGGTTTATGTCTCGCCCAAAAACAAGATGGTGGTGGCGTGGTTTGGTACCGATGACAAACAATTTGGTAGCCACCAATTGCTAAAATTAGCACGCCAGTTATCAACCAGTGATGTGGTTCAATAAAGCCTATAGCAAATTCAAAATGGCCCAAACAAAGGCATAGGTGGCCACACAGCACAGGATAAAATTCATCGGTGACCAGTGGGTGTCATAGCCATCATGCTGGTCGCTTTTGCCGGTGATCATCGGTTTGGTGAGATTAAGCTTTTTGTAAAATTGGTAAAAAGCAATCGCCAATAAATGCAAGGCAACCAACCCCAATATGACATTGAAAAAGCGAATGTGATACCAGCTGATGGCATCCGAGGTATCTTTACCAACCAAATGATAAAGAGGGCCTTCAGTGAAAATGTCATCATTGGCAAACAGCCCCATGGTGGCCTGCGCCAACACCGCAAGCAACATCAAAATAACCACATAACCGCCTAAGGGGTTATGACCCATTTGCGGGGCTTCGTCAGATTTCACAAATAAAGATTTAAGGGTTGCAATGGCTGCAGCAGGAGACTTTAAGAAATGTGAAAAACGTGCTGTTTCTGAACCAAAAAAGCCCCACAACAAGCGAAAGACCATCAAGCTGAAAAGGGCAATGCCCACTTGAACATGTTCATCTAACATATTGTTTTCAACGGTGTACCATGCAGCAAACACCCCAACCACCAACAGCCAGTGAAACAAGCGTAACGGCAAATCCCAAACTGTAATTTTTACCATGATTTATCCCCCTTAAATCAACCTTCAGATTTTTGTCTTAGTCCTTGTTTAATATCAGGTTTACGCAATCAACCACGCTTTGGACCGATGGTAGCCATGCTTTTTCCAAGTTTGGTGCAACCGGTATAGGCGTGTGCGGCGGTGTTATTTGTTTAATGGGCGCTCTTAAGTGATGGAAGCCTTTATCCGCCACCATCGCCGCAATATCCCCCGCCACCCCGCAGCGCGCACCGCTTTCATCAACAATCACCAAATGGCCAGTTTTTTGAACACTTTCTAAGATTGCATCCTCATCCAAGGGCAGTGTGGTGCGCGGGTCAATCACTTCTACCGAAATACCTTGTTTTATCAATTCATTAGCGGCCTTTTTTGCAATGCCTACCATGGCAGAAAAGGCAACAATGGTGAGATCTGACCCCGCCTCAACCACTTTGGCCTTGCCAAACGGAATGGCATAATCGCCCAAAGGCACCATCATTTCATCATCATAAAGATTTTTATTTTCAAAAAATACCACCGGATTATCACTTTTAAGGGCGGTGGTTAGTAACCCCTTGGCATCATAGGCATTACTTGGCATCACACAGGTTAAGCCCGGCACGGCAGTAAACATATTATAAAGCGTTTGGCTGTGTTGGGCACCCGAGCCACCGCCCGCCCCAATGGTGGTTCTAATCACCAGCGGGGTTTTACTGCGCCCGCCAAACATATAATGAAACTTTGCCGCTTGGTTGAGGATTTGATCAAAAGCAACACCCATGAAGTCAACAAACATCAATTCCACAACAGGGCGCAACCCGGTTAAGGCCGCCCCCGCTGCCGCCCCAAGAAAAGCGGTTTCCGAAATAGGTGTATCAATCACCCGCGTGCGCCCAAACTTTTTAAGCAATCCTGCGGTAACCCCCATCGGGCCACCCCAAGCATCTTCTGTTTCCACCAAACCGCCGCCGCCAGCGATATCCTCACCCATCACTATGATGCGTTCATCCCCATCCATGGCTTGGTGTAAAACACTGTTTAACGCACTGCGAATGCTCATTTTTTCGGATTTTTCACTAGTTGTCTTATCCAACTCTATGTCCGACTCAGGTAAGATCACATTGGTGGTTAATTCTACTATGTCAGGCAAGGGGGCCGCCACCGCATTTTGATGAATGGCGGTTATTTCTTTAAAAACATCGGCCTCAATTTCATCCAGCACTTCACGGTCTATTAAGCCAGCCTCGGTTACCTTTTGGTGGAACAGCTCAAGACAATTTCTGTGTTGCTGCAGGAAGTTAGCCTCAGATGTTTCACCATCATGGTGGGGGCGATAGGCTTGCTCATCATCACTAAAATGGCCTGAAAAACGTGGCACATCGGCCTCGATCAACACCGGCCCCTTAGTAAGTGCCCAATCACGGGCCTGTTGCATAGCGTGATGCACCTCAAACACATCCACCCCATCAACCGAATATGTTTTCCAGCCAAAGGCCGTGGCGCGGGCTGCCATGCCCTCGCCAGCGGTAACAGCCTTGGTGGGGGTTGCTTGGCCATAGCCATTGCTTTCAACCACAATCACCATGGGCACCTTTAAAACCGCCGCCATGTTAAGGGTTTCCATCACCCCGCCCTGATTGCAGGCACCATCGCCCATGAACGAAACCGCAATGGTATTTGTTTTCAATGCCTTAGCGCTTAAAGAGGCCCCTAAAACAATCGGCGCGTTGGCCCCCACGATACCATTAGCGCCCAGCATACCCTTGGATAAATCAGCAATATGTTGCGAACCACCTTTACCGCCGCAAATGCCACCGGCACGGCCATATATTTCTTGCATCATTGCCTCAAGGTCACAGCCCATGGCAATAGCATGGCCATGCCCACGATGGGTTGAGGCTATTTTATCACCATCCTCAAGCGCCGCCATCACACCTGTAGCAACGGCTTCTTGACCCAAATAAAGATGAATTTTACCGGGAATGTCGCCTTTGGGATATTCAATCGCCAACCGCTCTTCAAAGCGGCGTATTGTCACCATGGTGCGCCACATATCCATCATATCACTGCGTGAAACTTGCATCTTTACCCCAAAGCTTTCTTGCTTATTATTTACCCTCACACTTATTAAACCGCGTTTAAGCGTCTTCGGCAAGCCTTAGATCATGAAGTGTTAGCCATATCAAGATCAAAAAAACCATCCAAAGCCTATAAAAACCTTATGCTTTTTCAAGATAAGAATTGACATTGCGGCTGATAATTGCCACATAAACCCTACTAATTCGGTATGGTTTGTAAAAAATCGCAGAATATTGCGGATTTTCTCACAAATCGATGGAGTTTTTGGCATGATTCGACTGACAAATTTAGCTGACTATGCAATTGTTTTGCTAAGCCAGATGGCGCGCGAAAAAAACCAACTGGTTAGCGCGCAATATTTGTCTGACGCAACGTCTTTACCCATTCCAACCATTAGTAAAATTCTGGGTGCCCTTGGCCGGGCCGACATTTTGGAATCGCACCGCGGCCTAAAAGGCGGCTTTAAGCTCTCTCGCCCAGCCAGCGACATTAGCGTGGCAGAGGTGATTGAAGCCATCGAAGGCCCCATTGCCCTGACCAATTGCATCACCACCCATGAAGAACACAGCAAAGATTGCAGCATTGTTGACCTGTGCCAATTGCGCACTAGCTGGAACATCGTTAATGCCGCCATCAAAGACGCGCTTCATGGGGTTTCGCTAGAAGACATTACCATGCCGCAATCCCCTGACAGCCTAAGCAGGCAAGTAAGATCAGCGATTGCAGGCAACAACAGACCCGAAACTACGGCTTAAACTGAAACAAAAAGGAGTGGCCCTTGGCTGCCAATCAGGAAACCCGCCAACAAGTGGACGAAGCCACTGGCGATTATAAATATGGTTTTAGCACCGACATCGAATCAGAGTTCGCGCCTAAAGGTTTGAACGAAGACATCGTGCGTTTTATTTCTGCCAAAAAGGAAGAACCGCAATGGATGTTGGATTATCGCCTTAAGGCCTATGCCGCGTGGTTAAAAATGGACGAGCCCACCTGGGCCCTGGTCGATTACCCTGAAATTGATTATCAGGACGCTTATTATTTCGCCCAACCAAAGAAAAAAGATGGCCCGAAAAGCCTTGATGAAGTTGATCCTGATCTCTTAGAAACCTACAACAAATTAGGTATTCCGATCCGCGAGCAGGAAGTATTAGCGGGTGTTCAGGGTGCGCCTAAAGTGGCTGTTGATGCGGTTTTTGATAGTGTAAGCGTGGCCACCACCTTTAAAGAAGAATTGAAAAAAGCTGGTGTGATTTTCATGTCTATTTCAGAAGCCATGCATGAACACCCAGAGTTGGTGCAAAAATACCTTGGCACCGTTGTACCCATGCGCGATAATTTTTTCGCCACCCTCAATTCAGCGGTGTTTTCTGATGGCACCTTTGTTTACATTCCACCAAACACCCGTTGCCCAATGGAATTATCGACCTATTTCCGCATCAATGCCGAAAACACAGGCCAGTTTGAACGCACCCTGATCATTGCCGATAAGGGATCATACGTTAGCTATCTGGAAGGCTGTACTGCCCCCATGCGGGATGAAAACCAATTGCACGCCGCGGTGGTTGAGTTAATCGCCATGGATGATGCCGAAATTAAATATTCCACCGTTCAAAACTGGTACCCAGGGGACAAAAACGGCAAGGGCGGCATTTATAATTTTGTCACCAAGCGTGGCCTTTGTAAGGGTAAAAACTCAAAAATCAGTTGGACCCAAGTTGAAACCGGATCAGCGGTTACATGGAAGTATCCATCATGCGTGCTTGAAGGGGATAACAGCGTTGGTGAATTTTATTCGGTGGCGTTGACCAATAATTATCAACAAGCCGACACCGGCACCAAGATGATTCATATGGGTAAAAACACCCGTTCGACCATTATTTCAAAAGGCATTTCCAGTGGAAAAAGCCAAGGCACCTATCGTGGTTTGGTGAAAATTTTACCAAGTGCAGAAAATGTTCGCAACTTCACCCAATGTGACAGCCTGTTGCTGACCGATCAATGCGGCGCGCACACCGTGCCATACATTGAGGTGAAAAACCCCACCGCCCAAGTTGAGCACGAAGCAACAACCTCAAAAATTTCTGAGGATCAAATGTTTTATTGTTTGCAGCGTGGTCTTAACGAAGAAGAAGCAGTGGCCCTAATCGTTAATGGATTTTGTAAAGATGTGATGCAGCATCTGCCGATGGAATTTGCTGTTGAAGCCCAAAAATTGTTGGGTATCAGCCTTGAAGGCAGTGTTGGATAAGGAAGAAGAAAAGCAATGAGTTTATTAGAAATTAAAGACCTTCATGTAAATGTAGGCGACAAAGAAATTCTCAAAGGCCTGTCTTTAAGCATTAATGCTGGTGAAGTGCATGCCATCATGGGCCCTAATGGTGCAGGTAAATCAACCCTTGGCAACGCCCTTTCTGGGCGTGAGGGATATGAGATTACATCAGGCAGTGTAACCTTTAACGGTAAAGACCTGCTTGAGCTTGACCCGCATGAACGCGCGGCAGAGGGTTTGTTCCTTGGCTTTCAATATCCGGTTGAAATTCCCGGCGTGTCGAACATG
>CAKZLM010000096.1 GCA_937126915.1 uncultured Alphaproteobacteria bacterium | reverse complement strand
ATAAAAACTTGCGAAAACTCACGATACTTCCCGATGGTAGACGGAGGTAAGATATGGTTACCCACGTAATTGAGATTGCTGACGATGGCAGGTATTTATCTAAACACAGGGGGTTTTTAAAAGTCTCTGACGCAGAGAGTGAACTTGGCAGGGTGCAAATGTGGAGAAATCTGACCGAAAGGCCGCGACTCGGTTTCGCAACTTTTTGCTGGATGAAGGTTTTCAAATGGCCCAATACTCGGTTTATTATCGTATTCTGTCAGGCAAAGATAGCGCTCAAACCATGGAGAAAAAAATCCTAAACAACTTGCCTGAATATGGTTCAATCAATATAATATGCGTTACCGATAAACAATATGAAAACATGACTGTTTTCAAGGGGAAACGGCGTGACAAACCCGACAAAAAAGAACAACTTTTGTTGTTTTAAAAACACCAAATCAGCGCTTTTAAAAGAAGAAAAGCGCCAACTGATCAATAAAATCAATCAGTTAACGCCTATCTATTGTAGCTAATCAGAAAACTCGGTCAACCCGCAACCACAATGGAATGATATTAGAGTTTTTGCAGATTGTAGCTAATCAGAAAACTTGGTCAACCTGCAAATCAAGGCGCGCGTGATGTTTTCGGGGGGTTATGGTAATGACATAGCAGCTTGATAACCGTGATCAATCATGCGGTTTAGCACCATTTAGTTTGTGAGTTTATTTAAGGGTAGAATTGACAATATTGGAAATTCATTAATAAAATCAATTACGGTTCCGATGGTAGCGGAGGAGGGATTTGAACCCCCGACACATGGATTATGATTCCACTGCTCTAACCAACTGAGCTACTCCGCCATAAAACCGGATCGGTCTGATTTGAAGCACTAAGAAGTGTGCCTCAGCGGAAGGTGGTATAGGTGCTATACGATGTTTCGTCAAGCCTATTTTGAGGCTTTTTTGGAAAAAATAAGTTTTTTTAGGCTGCGCTGATTGATTGCTTAATCCAACCGCCGCCTAAAACCCGATCCTGATCAAAGAATACCGCCGCTTGCCCCGGTGAAACACCATACTCAGCATCATCGAACGTAATTTGCGCCCTACTCGCATCTAGTCGTGAAATCTTGGCTGGCACCCCCGGTTGGGTTGAGCGAATTTTAACCACAATTTGCTGATCATCGGGGTTTTCATGATCGCCTAACCAGTTAACCTCATCAACAATGATCGACTTAATCTTCAAGGCTTCTTTCGGCCCCACAATCACCTGCCCCTTTTCTGCATCCAAGCGGATAACATAAAGAGGATCAGTTTCACCACCAATGCCAATGCCACGGCGCTGACCAATGGTATAATGAATAATGCCCTTATGACGCCCCAAAACCCTGCCATCAAGGTGAACAATGTCACCTTCCGCACTGGCACCAGGGCGTAGACGCTCAACCACGCTGGCATAATTGCCTTCTGGCACAAAGCAAATGTCTTGACTGTCAGGTTTTTCAGCTACAATCAAACCATAACGCATAGCAAGATCACGAACCGCGTCTTTGTGCAAGCCACCTAAGGGGAAGCGCAAAAAGTCAACCTGCTCTTGGGTGGTCGCAAAAAGGAAATAACTCTGGTCACGGCGTGGATCAACACCTTTTAATAACTGGCGATGGGCTGTCGTCCCTGCCTCATCAACAGAGCGGATATAATGTCCCGTCACCATGCAATCAGCGCCCAAATCACGAGCGGTTTTCAGAAGGTCTTCAAATTTCACCGACTGATTACACTTCACACACGGGATTGGCGTTTCACCGCGAATATAACTATCGGCAAACTCTTCCATCACGCTTTCTTTAAAGCGGTTTTCATAATCCAACACATAATGCGGGATGCCTAGGCTTTCTGAAACCCGCCTTGCATCATGAATATCTTGCCCCGCACAGCAGGCACCCTTTTTCTGAATGGCAATTCCATGATCATAAAGCTGTAGGGTAATGCCGATAACCTCATAGCCCAGCTCATGCAGCAAGGCCGCACAAACACTGCTATCAACACCACCTGACATAGCCACAACCACACGGGTGTCAGCAGGCGCTTTATCAAAGCCCATCAAATTAGGCTGGCCTGGCACCCAGTCTGCAAACAGGCGCGCCAACTCTAGCTTATCGCTTTCATGTGTGTTGTGTTCAGTCATCTGATCATCAATCCTTTTCATTTAGGCCTTATATATTGGCTAAGGCCTTGATAGCAAGACCTATCATATCAGCACCCCAATAAAACGGCAAAAACCACCCCACCATTTTTTCCTATGGGGGAAAGTTTGTTACGGCAAAAACTGACCCCTGCCCCACTTCACACCATCTATATAAGACCGCCTTTATTGTTTACCCGCTGAAAAACAAGCTTTTTTTAACCACAATAAAATTGGCATCAGCTTTGCAATGCCTATGTCGAGTAAAGTTATTTCCAGCGAACAGAAGGTCGCTTTTGCATCTAAATAGAAAGTTGCCCCAAAAAAAGTAGATCTCTGGCGAAAGGAAGCGAGTAATGTTTGGTCTAGAAGTTTTATCAATGTTTGGTCTAGCCGCTGGCAATTTAGCCAATGCTTCTAAAAGCAATACTGCACAAAAAGGTATGGCTAATGGTTTGCAATTCCAAGCGGCCCTAGGCGGATTGAACAGTCAAGGCATGCAATCTAACACCTTAATGATTCAAAACGGTCAATCAGTGCCTTCCCCAGTTTCTTCTAATTCAGCGGTCCTTAATGCACCTGAAACACCAGACACCTCTAATGCCATGGCTGCTGTAAATGCGGCGGGTATGAGCCTTGGTGGAGCTTCCGGCGATGCACAAGCACAAGGTAACGCACTTTCTGCCCTTACAAGCGCTGCAGAGGTATCTAGCTCTCAAAACATTACTGGCCTTGAAAAGGTTTCTAACCTAGCCAATAATACAACAATGGCAAACTCTGGCCTCTCTAATACTGGTAACAATGGTAATAATGCTAGCAATGCCATCGTTGCCAACAGCAGCATTCCACATTCTTTTGAAGGTATTCCTGTTATCACCAACGCCAATGTTAAGCCTGAACATCAAAACGGGTTAATGCTTGGCATGATCATTAGCAACAGCGCTAGTCTTGAAAATTCACCTGCTGTGTTAACGGTTGCTCAGTTTGCCAATCAACAATCTTCCGCCGAAGGCCTTTTGGCAAAGGCAGGAAAAGGTTTATCCATAGCTTCTGATGCCGCATTAAAATCAAGCGATGGCATAGAGCAATCGGCTTTATTTGGCTTGGTTGCCCTCAATATGGAAGAATTGGCGCAAAACCTTAATGCCCTTAACGCTGGAAAAGAAATCAGCCTTAAAGACAATAATAACCTTTTGGCCGCTGAGGGGTTATCTAACCAAGCATTAAACCAAGCTTTTGTTGCTTTGGGACAATCACAAATTACCAATTTAAACGCCAAGCAAGCCTTATCTGGCAAGGCCGCGACCTTAAACGGCACCGCACAGGCAGACGCTGGCGTTGGTCTTTTTGAAAAGCTTGGTCAGCCCATTGTTTTATTGCCCAATGCAGCCTTAGCAAATAACAAAGCAGTTCTTAATCCTTCCCTTGTTGTTAAGCCCTTGTCAGTCACTCCTGCTAACCCTGAAATGGTGCAGAAACTTGTCGCTGAGCTTAATCAGGCCGGTGCTGAAACCTCTCCATTATTAAAAGGCATGCCTAATTTATCCAACGTTTTGCTAGGTAATATCAACCCAAGTAATGCTAGCCAACAACAACAAGCACAATTAGTCGGGAACAAGCAAGAAGGTCGGGTTGTGCCCCAAACTGGTCAGACGAAAATACAGGGCAGTCAAGCATTAGATCAAGCAAACGTAAATGGATCAACCTCAAAGTCTGCCTTACCGGGGGGCTTTAATGAAGTTGCTTTACCAGAAAAATTGGCGGGTAAAGCCAGTGATCAGAACCCTATTCTTTTGGCCCAAAACACAGGTGGATCAGAAGGGGTTGAAGAAACATCTTTACCTTTCGCTGTGACTGCCAATAAAGCTGCCATTTTTGGTCAAAGCAAAGCTGGTCAAAATGCTAACAAAGGTGGTGGATTAATCAATCCAGCCGGCATGACCATAAACAATGCAGGCAATGCACAAGGTGGTGTTGCACAAGCAATGAACAATGCAGCAGGCCAAGGTCAACAACAGGCTGGTAATAATGGCAGCATGGCTAATGCACAAGGCATTGAACTGTCACAATTGGCACAATCAAGCGACCTTACTAGTGATTCTCCCCTTAGTGATAATCCCAACGCCGCGTTTGAAAAATTATTGATGAAAAACATGGTGCGCCATGGCAATGAACGCATGGGCGTTGAAAGTGCCAATGGATTAAAAGTCGCGGGTGGTTTTGATGCCGCTGGCAGTGGCTTTGGCACCGCTAGCACCGCACAGGGTGATGGTGCCTTAATCCAAATGTCTACCGCCTCTGCGGCTGAGGTTGCTACCGGATCCACCACGGCATCATTCCATGATATTTCTGTGGCCAATCAAAACGGACGAGTAGCAAGTTCTTTCCTAGCATCACAAGTGGGCCTCAAAATTGGTCATGCCATCAAGGCAGATAACCGCGAATTTAGCATTCGGCTTGACCCTCCTGAGCTAGGCCGCATTGATATTAAGCTTGCCATTGATAAATCTGGGCAGGTTAAGGCCTTGATTTCAGTGGATAATAAAGAAACTTTAGCGATGTTACAGCGTGATAGCGGCATTTTGGAACGGACCTTGCAAGACGCAGGTGTGAAGACAGATCAGAACAGTCTGAACTTCAACCTGAAGGAAGAAAATTCCTCGCATGGGCAAGAACGCTATCAGGAACGTCAAAACCATAAACAGGCCGAAGCCGACCTGGATGACTTTGAAGATGACATCATGTCAAACGAAGACATCACTGACGCTGTTATGAACGCTATGAATTTAGATCAGGGACTAGACATTAAGGTCTAAAGTCAGATTGACGAACAAATACGATTGAAACGAATGAAACGATTAAAAAGGACTATCCATGTTAGATATTAACACCATCACATCACAGCTTTCAGGAGCAGGAAACGGCAATGCCGCTGCGTCTGAGAAAAAGCTTGCCGATGATTTTGATACCTTTTTGAAAATGTTGGTGACCCAGCTTCAGTCGCAAGACCCCTTGGATCCAACGGATAGTTCTGAATTTACCAATCAATTGGTGCAGTTCACCTCTATTGAGCAATCGATCCAGCAAAACAAAAACTTGGAAACCTTAGCGAATATTAGCGCCTTTAATAGCCTGCAGAACACCGTTGGCTTTATCGGCAAAATGGTCACTGTTGAACAAAATGCTGCCCTTTTGAAAGATGGCGCGGCCAAGTGGCAATATAACTTAGGCACCAACAGTAATGAAACCCGCATCACCGTTGTGAATGACAAGGGCCAAGAAGTATACAGCACACTTGGCAATAATAGTGCGGGTCAACATGAATTTAATTGGAACGGTCAAACTGCCGCCGGCACACCATTACCCGATGGTGTTTATAGCATGCGTGTTGCAGCCACCGATCCAAACGGTAACACCATCACCAGTCAAGTCTTCATGGAAGAATTGGTCGACAGCGTTGACTTGAACGATGGGCAAAGTGTTTTAAGCGTTGGCGGCTTTGATATCCCGGTCGACAATGTAAGTCGTGTGCGGGCGGTTAGCTAACACACTGTAAGAAATTTGAAATGGGCCGGACAGAATGTAAGGCACGGACTAAACACCAAAGGTGTCAAAAAACATGATGCAAAATATAAAGCAAGCATCGAGTACTATGGAGACATAAAATGAGTGTATTTGCAGCACTATACAGCGGCGTTTCAGGCCTGCAAACCTATGGTAGTTCGTTAGGTATTTTATCTGACAACATCACCAACGTGAACACCATCGGTTATAAAGAAAGCCGTGCCAACTTTACCACTTTGGTAACTGAAACATCTTCAAACACGACCTTCTCACCTGGTGGCGGAGGCTTGGTAGCTCAAACTTTGGTTAGTAAGCAAGGTTTGTTGCAATCGTCAAACTCTTCCACTGACTTGGCTATAGACGGTGCTGGTTTCTTCGTTGTGCGCTCTGGCGCCACCGTTGCCGATCCTGATGGTGAAACAGTATTCACCCGTGCAGGTTCTTTCTCACCAAATGCCGACGGTTTCTTGGTAAATACTGCTAACAACTTCCTAATGGGTTGGCCAATTGATAATGCCGGAGCCATCCCGCGTAACCAAGGTGACTTGTCAGTTCTGGAACCAATTAGAACATCAGGCCTAACAGGTACTGCGGAAGCAACTACCAGCGTTAAATTGCGTGCTAACCTTCAGTCTTCTTTGCCTGTTAGCCCAGCTGAGGCAACATATGACCCAACTGCTGCTGGTACCAATATGGCATCAGGTGCTGTACAACCTGACTTTATTCGTACCGTTCAGTTGTTTGATGACCAAGGTGGTACCCATACTGTGGCAATCGCTTTCTTGAAAGACGCCACTCAAAACCGCTGGAATGTGGAAATTTATGCTGATCCTGCAACAGAAGTTAACACAGTAGCACCATTAACCAATGGTCAGCTTGCAACGGGTACATTGGCTTTCAATACCGATGGTAGCTTGGATCTTACTAATACCACAGCCGCATTGAAAAATGCGATTACAATTGACTGGAACAATGGCGCCTCTAACTCAACCATCAATGTTGACTTTGGTAGTGACGGCCTGACAGATGGCTTTACCCAGTATGACAGTTTGTCAGCCCTAATCTCATCAACAATTGACGGTGCCGTATTTGGTAACGTAACAGGCGTATCAATCAGTGAATCAGGCATTGTTACAGCCCTGTTTGATAACGGTCTAAGCCGTGATGTGTTCAAACTGCCTGTTGCCACCTTCCAAAACCCCGATGGCCTAACCCGCCGTCAAGGCAACAGCTTTGTGGGCTCTGATAGCTCAGGTACATTCTCGTTAGTGGAAGCGGGCACCGGTGGTGGTGGTACTATTTCACCATCAACTTTGGAAGCATCAACCGTTGACTTGGCGCGTGAGTTTACTCAATTGATTACCACACAACGTGCTTTCACAGCGTCATCCAAAATTATTACCACTGCGGATGAAATGCTTGATGAATTGAACCGTGTGAAACGATAACATTAATTAAGGTAAGCGTTACCTTAACTAATAGCCCATTTCAAATGATGAGGATTTGTGCTTTTGCACAAATCCTCTATTTGTTTTAGCGCCATCCAGCTTGCTTTTTGCCATATCCTTGATTAAGCTCAATGAAATAGAGTGGGATTTCGACAAAATATTCTTCAAGCATAAGGCCAAAAGATGGCAACAACTGAAGTAAAAAACACATCCTTTATTGGGCCAACGGGCGAACGCATGACCGTTGACGACCTTCCCCCTACCAATACCAAGCGTTGGGTAATCAGACGAAAAGCAGAAGTGGTTCTTGCGGTTACGAACGGCCTTATCAGCCTTGAAGATGCTTGTGATAGATACCAAATCACTGAAGATGAATTTTTTTCATGGAAACGCGCCTTAGACTATAAAGGCTTAAATGGCCTTAAAGTTACTAAAGCATCGAATTTTAAAATTTCGTAAAGATTTACATCTTAACCGGCCCTGTCTAGAACGCGCAGACAAGTATAACACCATAAAAATGGTTATTTAAAATTTCAATCTGCAACCCGTTTTTATTCGTAGAGTCTACAATTCTTAACATGTTTTCAAAAAATATTAATTTTCTAGGCAAATTTTGCCGAGTTTTAATAATTTGTTCATAATTATGTTTTAGGGTGCAATTCATGGAACAACCAAGCAAGTGACCTAGATGATATTGAGAAATCAATCACAACGACAAAATTTTAGTCTTGATGACTTGCTAAATAAAATTATTAAAGTTAGCTTACCTTTAATAATATAAATAAAAAGGTATACATACTATGAGTGACATCAACAGAATGATGAATCAAGTAGGGCCCTCTAAAATGATCTTGATCGGCGGTGTCGTCGGTGGTCTTGTTCTTTTCTTAATCTTCATTTCCAGTTTTCTTGGCGGCGCCAATATGGCGGTGGTGTTCTCCAACCTAGAACCCCGCACGGCGATGGCAATGTCGCAAAAACTGGCTGGTATGGGTGTAAGTTTTGAATTACGCGATAATAACCGCTCTATTTATGCGCCCCAGAATGAAGTAACCAACGTACGTATGTTATTAGCCGATGATGGTATGGGCGGCAGCGTGGTTGGTATGGAACTTTTTGATGAACAAGCCTCTCTAGGGACCACCAACTTTCAACAAAATGTTAATCTCATTCGCGCCACCGAAGGTGAGCTATCTCGTACCTTAACGTCTATCAATGGCATTACAAGCGCCCGTGTCCATGTGGTTATGCCGCAACGGGCCCGCTTCCAAAGCGAGCGCCAAGAGCCAACCGCCAGTGTTCTATTAAACACAGGCGCAGGATTTGAAAGCGCAAAGGCAAAAGTTATTCAATCGCTTGTCGCAACCGCAATTCCAGGTCTTTCTGCCGCTAACATTACGGTTGCTGACCAACGCGGGTCACTTCTGGCAGCAGGGGGGGGAGATGATGCTATTTCAGGCTATAACAGCTTGATTGAACAACGCATCACCCAAGAAAACCTTTATCGTAGCCGCATTGAACAAACGCTTGAAAACATTGTGGGAACAGGCAATGTTCGCGCGCAAGTTTCTATTAAAATGTCAACCAGTGAAGTGACAAGAAATTCACGCGTGTTTGACCCTGAGACACAAGTAACACTTGGCACCGAAACCCGTGAAGAAACCTCACAATCCACTGAAGGAAGTTCAGGCAGCGTGAGTGTTTCAACCCAATTGCCTGATGGCGGTGGTGCTGGCGGTGGTGCAACCAACGGCTCAACAAGCAGTAAAACCGCTGAGATTACCAACTTTGAAAACTCTTCCACTGTCACAACAGAAGTGAAAAAACCTGGCGACATTGAGCGCATTAGCGTGGCCGTGGTTGTTGGTTTAAAGCCTGAAAAACAAGCTGACGGCACCTTGGTTTTCAATCAACAATGGTCACAGCCTGAGTTGGATCAGATGGAAAACATGATTTATGCGGCTATTGGCGGGGCGAAACCTCAAACCCCACAAGAAGAGGTGAATGCAACACAATTTGTTGAATTGACCAGCATGCCGTTCATTAACGTGTTCTCTGGTGAAAAACCACCTGAGCCTGAAACTATTCTTGGTTTCACGCCGCAAGACTTGCGTGGCTTAATTGAGATTGTGGTCTTTGGCGTGGTTGCTATTCTGGTGTTATTGCTGGTGGTTCGCCCACTTGTGGTTCGCATTGCAGCAGCCATTCCAGAAGCGGGCCCCGGCTCATTGGATGCCTTGCCCGACCAATCACAAAACATCCAAGCCATACCTTCGCCCGATGTGCACGGCATTACGCCTGAATTAGCCGCAGCCGCAGCCAGCGGTGACAGCAATGCCCAAAGCGCTTTGTCTCGGTTAAGAAGCCAGACACTTGATGAAAATAATATGTCGATTGAAACACAAATTGACGTGGCACAGGTTGAAGGTAAAGTGCAGGATAGTGCCATTAAAAAGGTTGGTGATATTGTTATGCGTCACCCAGAAGAGTCAGCGGCGGTTGTTCGCCAGTGGCTATATAGTGATTAATTGTTTGGGGTAAGGTAATAGAATGGCTGTACACAATTCATTAGACCGCATGACAGGTCCAGAGAAAGCTGCTGCTTTCATGCTGGCTGTTGGTGAAGAATATGGCAAGGCAATTTGGGAACTTCTCACCGAAGACGAAACCCGTGAATTGGCTACGCATATGTCTAATTTAGGGTCCTTAGAATCAAAAGTTGTTGAAGATTTATTTATCAACTTTGCCTCTCAGGTTTCTTCGGTGGGCTCCTTAAACGGTTCATTTGATACCACTGAAAGACTGCTGAAAAGCTTGCTACCGGGTGACCGTGTTAGCAGTATCATGAATGAAATTCGTGGCCCTGCTGGTCGCACCATGTGGGATAAATTAGGGAATGTGAACGAGGTTGTTTTGGCCTCATACCTTAAAAATGAATACCCACAAACCGTTGCGGTGGTTTTACAAAAAATTAAGCCTGAGCATGCCTCACGAGTGTTAAGCGCCCTGCCCGAGGATTTCTCGATGGAAGTGATCATGCGGATGTTACGGATGGAATCTGTTCAAAAAGATATTTTGGATAAGGTTGAACAAACCCTGCGTGTTGAATTCATGAATAACTTGGCCCGCACCACACAACGTGACAGCCATGAAACCATTGCCGAGATATTCAACTTCCTTGATCGTAACACTGAATCTCGTTTCTTAACCTCGCTGGAAGATCGTAACCGCGACTCAGCCGAACGCATTCGCGCTTTGATGTTTACTTTTGAAGATTTGGTTAAATTAGACCCAGGTGGGGTTCAAACTCTATTACGTAATGTTGAGAAGGATAAATTAGCCCTTAGCATGAAAGGTGCGTCTGATACATTGCGTGACCTATTCTTCTCTAACATGTCAGAACGGGCGGCAAAGATTTTACGTGAAGATATGGAGGCTATGGGCCCTGTTCGCCTTCGTGACGTGGATGAAGCCCAAATGGAAATGGTTAATGCAGCAAAAGAATTAGCAGAATCTGGTGAAATTGTCTTGGCCGATACCAAAGGTGAAGATGAATTAATTTATTAATCAACCATAGCCCAGACCAACAAAAAATAACGGAACACTTTTATGACGGCTGTAAAATTTGAATTCGACACCCAATTTGATGGTGGTGTGAACAAAAAAGAAGCGGAAACCAAAGCCTTACATTTAAAGGAATTGGACGAAACCCGTGCGCAGGCGATAGAAGAAGGCTTTGAACAAGGCCAGCAACAAGCATTGGCGGGTATTGAGGCCCAAACCAATGAAACCGTTGCCCGTATTGAAGCGTCACTTAACCAGTTTTACCAACAATTCTCGTTAATTGAACAGCAATTAAAGCAAGATAGTATTAATTTGGCTTACGCTGTTGCCTCGCGCTTGGTTCCAACTCTTTTGGACAAACAGCCAGAGCAAGAAATTTTAACTCTCATCCATGAGTGTCTTGAAAGCGCAACCGATGTTCACTCCATTGTTATTTTAGTGCACGAAGAAATGATTGAGCGCATTAACCCACATATTGAAAGACTTTCAATTCAAATGGGTGACACTGTCGAAATTAAATTAAAAGGCGATAGTACAATGGCTATTCAAGATTGTATCATAGAATGGCCTAATGGAGGCGCCAGCCGCGATTGGAATGCAATTAATCAATCTATTGAAAAAACGATCAATCAGTGGCTTAATGAAACAACCCAATCATAAATGGTTGCTATGTGGGGTAGAACCGATTGGGTTTTGAGGGAATTGAGGAAAAGGAGCGCATAAATGTCTGACGATATGGACGATGAAAACACCGAAAACGAGAACGAAGAAAATGATCCCGGTGTGGACATGCAAGATTTTGGTTCTAGCGATGATATGAATGACCCCCTCGGTGAGGGAGAAACTGGCCCGCGCACAGCGAATGATCTTGAACCTGTTTATGATGTTCCGGTCAATGTTCAAGCGGTGCTGGGCAAGTCACAATTAGAGGTTAGCCAACTATTAAAACTTGGCCCCGGTGCCATTGTGGAACTTGACCGGAAGGTGGGTGAAGCCATTGACATATATGTTAATGATCGCTTGGTTGCCCGTGGCGAGGTTGTTTTAGTGGAAGACCATTTAGGAATTACCATGACCGAGATTATTAAATCAGAACATTCGGTTAGCTAATCTTGGTGGTGGCAATTTTATGACCGCAATATTGGGTTTTATATCAGCGCTGGCGCTTTTGATTGTGGCTGTTTTTTTAGGTGGCAGCCCAGACATATTTGTCAATACACAAGGCTTGTTGATTGTTGTATTGGGAACCATGGCTGTTACCACCATTAGTTTTCGCGCTGAAGACTTAAAGGCAATACCCAAAACGATTGGGCAATTGTTAAAATCGCGCAATCCTGATGTTGGCGAAGCCGCTGAAAAAATGGTTATTCTCTCTGAACGGGCCCGCAAAAATGGCCTTTTGACATTAGAAAATGACGATGACATTTATGGTCGCAACATTTTCTTAGAAAAAGCAATGCGATTGGTTATTGATGGTGCCAATGGCGATGAAGTTGAACATATTATGGAGCGCGAAGCGGCCGCTATTGAAAGCCGGGCTTTAAAGATGGTTGATATTTTAAGGCGTGCTGGTGAAGTGGCCCCGGCCATGGGGTTAATAGGTACCTTGGTTGGCTTGATCCAAATGTTGGGATCATTAAACGACCCTAGCACAATCGGCCCCAATATGGCTGTGGCGTTAATCACGACTTTTTATGGTGCGGTGCTTGCCCATTTTGTGTTCTTACCGTTGGCAGCCAGGGCCGAGAGACTGTCATCAGAAGATGCGCTTTTACATACGATTTACATCATTGGAGCTGTTTCCATTGGTGACAAAGAAAATCCGCGGCGTTTGGAAGATAAGGTCAACGCCATTTTGCCGCCAGCGGCACAAATAAGATATTTTGCATAGCAACGTAGAAATATGTTGGGTTAAAGGAGAATAAAAAATGCGATTGCTGATCATCGGCACATTAAACGGGCAGTTAGGTACTGCCAGTCAAATGGCCTTAAAAAATGGTGCCAGTGTCGTTCACGCAAGTGATTTGGGCGAGGGTTTGGGTGTAATCCGCGCCAAGGGGGCTGATCTGGTTATGGTCGATGTTGCCCTGAAAATAAGCGACTTCATTAAACAAATTAGAACCGAGCACATTTCAACACCTGTTATTGCATGTGGCATTGGTAATAATGCTGATGCCGCGGTTGCGGCTATTAAAGCGGGTGCAAAGGAATATTTACCCCTGCCCCCTGATGCTGAATTAATTGCCGCTGTTTTGAAGGCTGTATCAGACGATGATAAGCCATTCATTTACCAAGACCCAGCGATGGACAAGGTTGTTAACCTAGCGAAACAAGTTGCACCCTCCGAAGCAAGCATCATGATCACCGGTGAAAGTGGTACAGGTAAGGAGGTTATGGCGCGTTTTGTTCATGACAATTCCAGCCGTAAAAATAAACAATTTGTCTCAGTAAACTGTGCGGCTATTCCTGAAAACTTGCTTGAATCAGAGTTGTTCGGCCATGAAAAGGGTGCCTTTACAGGTGCTGTCGCGCGCCGTGTCGGTAAATTTGAAGAAGCCGATGGCGGCACCTTGCTGTTAGACGAAATTTCTGAAATGGATATTCGTCTACAAGCCAAGTTATTGCGTGCCATTCAAGAGCGTGAAATTGACCGCGTTGGCAGCAGCAAACCGATCAAAATTGATATTCGCATCATTGCTACCTCAAACCGCGATTTAGCGGAAGAGGTTAAAAAAGGCAATTTTAGGGAAGATTTATTATTCCGCTTAAACGTTGTGAACCTTCGCATTCCACCTCTACGCGAACGTTTTGGCGATCTTCCTGCGTTATCAGAGTTTTTTGCCCGTAAATATGCCGATATGAATAATGTCGATGAAAGACCCTTATCAGCACGGGCGATTGAGACATTAAAACTGCATAATTGGCCCGGTAACGTGCGTGAATTAGAAAATACGCTACACCGTGCGGTTCTTCTGTCAACTGGCGATGAAATTGGCCCAGAGGCGATTGTTTTACCTGATGGTTCTGTTCCTGGTCAAAACCAAACCACGACCCATCAGCCTATGGGTGCCGTTGCCTCAGGCGCTTCTGATGCTCCTGCCCATACACAACCAATGGGACAACCCGCCGCCACTGATAGTGGCGCTGGTGCCCCTGTGGGATCTCCCGTTCAAGTGGGGCAAACCGTTGCTGAGGTTGAAAAGACACTTATCATTGACACGTTGAAACATTGTTTAGGGAACCGTACCCATGCCGCCAATATTTTGGGCATCTCAATTCGTACCCTACGCAATAAGCTGAACCAATATCAGCAAGATGGTGTCAAAATCCCTAACCCGGGTGAGATGCCATAAGACAAATCGCCAGCCTTACCGTCACCCTAATTTATGACAATCGGTGGTGGTTTGGGATGAGTAACCCTAAGGAACACAGAATAATCAATGAGTGATACAACCAGCCAACAACAAGATCCAGGCGGTGGTAATCAGGGCCAAGGCGGATTTGATATTACCTCGCTTTTCAGTTCTGATATTGCTTTAGCCGCTGGTATCATTCTGATTTTGATGGTCTTGATCATGCCGCTACCCGGCTGGTTGTTGGACGTTGCTTTGGCTGGTTCCATCACTTTTTCAGTGGTTATTTTGATGACCTCACTGTTCATCGAAAAATCGCTGGAATTATCCTCTTTCCCCACAATTCTGTTGATCGCCACCATGATGCGCTTGTCGCTTAATATGGCCTCAACCCGCCTTATTTTAACCGACGGCCACACAGGCACCGATGCCGCTGGTCAGGTTATTGAGGCATTTGGCGGCTTCTTGATGGGCGGTAATGTGGTTATTGGGGTGATTATTTTCGCCATTTTGATCATTGTAAACTTCATTGTTATCACCAAAGGTTCTGGCCGTATTGCTGAGGTTGCAGCCCGCTTTACCTTGGACGCCATGCCCGGTAAACAAATGGCCATTGATGCTGACTTGTCGGCCGGTTTAATCAGTGAAGATGATGCCCGCACCAAACGTAGAGAATTAGAAGAAGAAAGCACCTTCTTTGGGGCCATGGATGGTGCCGCAAAATTTGTGCGTGGTAATGCCATTGCCGGCCTTTTGATCACCTTCATTAACGTTATCGGCGGCATCGTTGTAGGCACCATCTTCCAAGACATGAGCTTTGGCGACGCCATTGACCGTTATACCCGCCTTACTGTGGGCGATGGTTTGGTCAGCCAAATCCCCGCCCTCATAGTATCAACCGCGGCAGGTTTAATGGTCACCAAAGCAGGTGTTGCTGGTAAAACGGACCGTGCCTTGGTTGGCCAATTGGGCAATTACCCCCGTGCCCTTGCATTAAGCTCTGCCTTGTTGTTTTTCCTTGGCGTTATGCCGGGCTTGCCTGCCATTCCGTTTTTGCTGCTTTCGGCAATTTTGGGCTATATGGCTTATTCAACCATGACCACCCAAGATCAAGCCAAAAAAGACCGCATGCAACAACTTGCCATTGCCGAACAGAAAAAAGAAGAAGCACCAAAAGAAGAGCCTATCACAGCTGCCTTAGCCATTGACCAAATTCGTCTTGAATTGGGTTATGGCTTATTATCGCTAATTAATGACGACAGCGGTTATCAATTAACCGATCAAATTAAGGCCTTACGCCGTCAATTAGCCACCGACCTTGGCTTTATTATGCCATCGGTGCGCATTTTAGATAATATGCAGTTGGACAGTAATACCTATGCCCTGCGCATTAAGGAAACTGAGGTTGGGCGCGGACAAATGCGCCCAGGCATGCTGTTGTGTATGGACCCCCGCGGCGAACCCGTAAGCCTTGCTGGCGAAGACACTGTTGAGCCTGCCTTTGGCCTACCCGCTAAATGGATTGATCCATCGTTGAAAGAAGAAGCCTCATTCCGGGGCTATACGGTAGTTGACCCCTCCACGGTTATCACCACACACTTAACGGAATCGATCAAAGAAAACATGCCAGAGCTGTTGTCTTATGCAGAAACCCAGAAATTGTTGGATGAGTTACCTGCCGAAAACAAAAAGCTATTGGATGATATGGTACCAAGCCAAATCACGGTTTCAGGCATTCAACGCACCCTGCAAAGCTTACTGGCTGAACAAGTGTCTATTCGTGATTTGCCAACCATTTTAGAAGGCATTTCTGAAGCCACAGGCTATACCCAAAATATTGTCACTATTACCGAACATGTTAGAAGCAGGCTTTCCCGCCAAATTTCCAGCGCCAACGTTAACCAGCAAGGCTTTATCCCCTTGATTACCTTATCGGCAGAATGGGAACAGGCCTTTGCCGAAAGCTTGGTTGGGCAAGGGGATGACCGTCAATTAGCAATGCCGCCTAGCCAATTACAAGAATTTATTGGTGCTGTGCGTTTAACCTATGAACAACAAGCGCAACTTGGTGAAATTCCTGTTTTGCTAACCAGCCCGGGCGTGCGTCCATTTGTCAGATCAATTATTGAGCGCGTAAGACCTACAACTGTGGTATTATCGCAAAACGAAATTCATTCTAAAGCCAAGATTAGAACTTTAGGACAAGTTTAAGTCAACTTGAACGACTAAAAAAAACGGTGTGAAGGTGGACACAACACAATGAGACTTAAAACATTCACAGGCAAAACAATGCGTGATGTCATGGAAAAAGTTCGCAACGAACTAGGTCCTGACGCCATCATTGTCAAAACCGATCAAGGCAAAAAATATGGTGGCCTGCGGGTGACCGCTGCTATCGAAAGCGTGGCAAACAATGCCGCTGGCGAGCCTGCCCCACATATTGAAGAGCAATCTCCCGCCTTTAATGAGGGTTATGAGCGCCCAATAAACCCATTTTTGCAAAATGATGACGATGATCAAGCTGCACAGAGAATTGAAACTGCACCCTCTGCAAATACGGCCCGCATTCGATATAGTCAACCCTTTGACAATGCTGAGGTTACGGCCATTCTCACCTATAATGGCATCCCCTTTGATATGGGTATGCGCTTACAAAATGCGATGGCGTCCGTCGAAGCATCCCGCTTAAATGAGGCCTTATCTGATGCCCTTGACACCAGCTTTTATTTCAGCCCCATTGCGGTAGACACCTTAAAGCCAATTGTGTTGGTGGGCCCTCCCGGCGCGGGCAAAACTCTTACGGCAGCGAAACTAGCTGCAGAAGCCGCGGTTAATCGTCATAAAACCAACATTATTACCTTTGATACTGTTAAAAACACAGGATTAGAGCAGTTGGATTATTTCGCTAAATTGATGAAATCATCAGCCAAAGAAGCAAAAGCGCCCGCTGATTTAAAAGCGCTGTTGCAAAAGCTGCCCGATGATAACACCAAAACTTTCACCATCATCGATAGCTTTGGCATCAACCCTTATGATATGAAAGACTTAGAAAATTTGGCTCAATTCTTGAAAGCTGGTAATATAGAACCTGTCATGGTGATGCCAGCGGGAATGGACCCGATGGAAGCCAGTGACATGGCAGAGGTTTATAGCCAATTGGGGGCCAAACGCATGATTTGTACACGGGTTGATAGTGCCAGACGCTTTGCTAGCATTCTTCTTGCCGCACAGGCAGGGGGCATGGCCATTGCGGGCTTAAGCAATTCGCCCTTTGTGGCTGACCCCGTTCAGCCCGGAGATCCGCGCAGACTTGCCCGATTATTAACCAATTTACCTAGCCGTAGACAAAAAACGACTGAGACCAATGAAAGAGCAGCCCAATGAATGACCTATCGCAAAATGATCTAGAAAGAAAAATGATCACCGTTGCTTCTGGTAAGGGTGGCGTTGGTAAAACTTGGATATCAACCACTTTGGCCCATACCCTATCGCGCATGGGCCGAAAGGTCTTATTGTTTGATGGTGATATTGGTTTGGCTAATATTGACATTCAACTAGGCCTGATGCCTGCCCGTGATTTGGGCGGTGTTATCAGCGGTCACTATGACTTAAGCAGTGCCATTACCCCCTATGACGACCCGATGAACAGCACCGGAAAACTTGATGTTCTCGCTGGTAAGTCAGGGTCTGGTTCACTTGGCACCTTGGGCCGTGAAAAGCTGGGTTCCATCCGCGCTGGATTAACAGCATTAGCCGCCAATTATGACCATGTCATTCTTGACCTTGCTGCTGGTGTCGATGCCAGCGTGAACACGCTTTCAGCCCACAAAGGCACCACCGTTGTGGTTTTAACGCCCGATCCGACCTCATTAACCGATGCTTATGCTTTTATAAAACTAAGCCTGATGCGCGATAGAAATGCCGATATTAAGGTGTTGGTTAATATGGCTTCATCAAAACGTGAAGCAGAAAAAACCTATCAAGCGCTCAATAAAGCCACAGAAGGTTTCTTAAAGTTTACTGTGCCTTACTTAGGGATGATTAAGCGCGATAAATTTGTACAAGAAAGCATTCGTCATCAAAAATCTATTTTAGTGCGTTATCCGCAATCTGAAGCAGCTAGCGAAATGATGGATATTGCCCGTCAATTTCCCAGCAGGCGAAAGGCAATGGCCGGATAAGGCATCAACCAAATATGGGAGCATTGATTGAGCGAGATAACAGGCCCACCCCCCGCCTATAAGGTGCCACAAACCAGTGGCAAAGGGCCTGATCATGCTCAACACACTGATCAGAAGCAGAAAAAAAATGCCTCTGCTCAGCAAGACAATGCCTCGTCCAAAGATCAATCAGGTACCCAAAGCAAACATCACACGGCAGAACCAGCGGTCACGGTATCTGCCTCTATGATGGGGTTAAAGGTGGGCGACCATGTTGAAGGCCGCGTTGAAAAAGTAACCCCAGATAACCAATTGGTATTCATCACCAAAGAGGCCATATTTTTGGTAGAACCCAGTGCAGGCATGAAACCGGGGCAGTCACTAGAACTTGAAGTAACATCAACCAATAACCCAATGAAGGCCGACATTGTGCGCCGTGAGGCCCAACGGTTAGACCCCCCAATTCCTGTTGAAATGAGCTTAGTTCAGGTGAGCAAAGAAGCCACCGAGAACGCCCTTCGTCAATTGCCCCAAGCCAGCAGCCAACAGATGCCCCACTATCCAACAATCAGCCCTATCCCAAAAGCCATAGAAACTGGTCAAGACAGCCTTATCTTGCGCCAACAACCACAAAATCTTGCATTAAACACAGCTAACAAGGTAACCCCATCGTCACCGCAAGCAGCAACGCCCAGCATGAAAGGGTCACAGTCTGCGCCACCCGATACGCAACCATCATCAACCTTTCAACCAAATTTAACAGGCAAGCGTCAAGCGCCCTTGCCTTTGCTTGATATTCAAGATAAATCGCTGTTAAACAAGCTGCCGATACAGCCCATGCAACCAAACCTTAGCCTAGCAACCAAGTCATTAATGGCTCATTCGTCCAGTATCGACGGCATAAAACCACTGATGGTTTTTCAAGCAACTGTGCAAGAAGGCAGCATTAATAAAAATCAAATTTCTTTTCAGCACCCCTCTAATGCAGTGGCCAATAAGCAGTTGAACAATTTTCAAGTGGCGCTCTTTAGCAGTGATCTTAAAAACATGCCGAACACTGTAACCCCCCTTGAAGCAAAGATTACTCTAACGCCTAACACCGCTGGAGCGGCAACAAGCCCAACCGCAGTGTTAACATTAGCCAATGCCACCTTATCTATTCCCAAAGAGCAATCCATTTCATTGACCAACATGATAGGAGCCTTGACCACAAAAGACAGCGCGCCTAACTTTCTAGCCGTTTTAATGCCACCTGCGACAACCGCTTTGCAAAATACCAACGTCCCTCGCCCCTCAAATACGGCACAGCTTTATGAACAGCTTAAGTCTGAACAATCAGGCCAAACCCCACAAGGGCCAGCACGGGGCACCAAAGCATCGCAAAGCGCTCAACAACAAGCCAATGTGGTAACATCTGCCGAAAACTCGAATGATGCAGACAACGCGCAGAATGGTTCTACTGCCAATACCATTGCGACACCGACACCACCATCACCGACAACGACAACCACAACGACTGCAACAGAAAAGACAGCGGCAACAGGGGCGATAGCAACATCGGCAGCAATAGACACGTCGGCGGCCTCAGACAAGGCAGCTACAACAGGCGCAGCGTCCACAACAACGGCGACTACAGATAAGTCAGCGGCAACAGGGACGATGGCAACATCGGCGTCATCAGACATGTCGATGGCATCAGACAAGGCAGCTACAACAGGCGTGGCACCCACAACACCGACGTCTACAGATAAGTCAGCTTCAACAGGGACGATAGCGGCATCGGCGGCATCAGGCACGTCGGCGTCATCAGACAAGGCAGCAGCATCTGATCAAACAGCGGTAACAGCCGCAACATCAGACGTGACAACAGCGCAAAACCCATCGTCAGCCAAAACCGCATCTTCTAACCAGCCAAATGTACCGCAGGAAAACCCTTCTATCTTGGCGCAATCAACGGTGCAGGACAACAAAGCACCGCTGCCTGAGTTGAGCCAAATTGTGGAAACCAAAGATGATGCTCTCAAATTAGCCGAGAGCATGCGACCAGAAAACCCTGCTCCATCAATCCCAATGACCAGAGAGATACCCCATGTTGCCCTAAAAGATGCCCTGCAAACATGGCCGGTTATGGCGGCAAGTGCGCAAGCCCTGCAAAGCACCCTTAGTCCTGCCTTACAAGGGCAAACCGCGAGCCGATTGCCCAACATGGGCCAAGCGCTGCAAAACAGTGCTTTATTCTTTTTGGCCGCAGTTGGGTTAAATGACCCTAAAACATGGCTTGGCAAAAAAGTAGTTAGTGACTTAGAACAAAAAAACCACGGCACTTTATTAAAGGCGTTACAAAAAGAATTTAGTCGTTTGTTCCAATTATCCGGCCTTGGCGAAAAAACAGCCACAGGCGGCCAGCTTGATTGGCGACCGCATTTGATCCCACTCTTTCAAAATGACCAAGCCCAAGCGATGGTGGTTTTAACCCGCCCTGATGATCATCAAGCAGGAGACCAAGAAAAAGGTCAGGACCAAGGCGGAGACGCTGACCATAAAAATAGATTTGTTGTCGCCACCCGCTTTAAGACATTTGGTATGATCGAGTTGGATGGCTTGTTGCGCACCAATCGTCTTGATTTGCATCTGAGAAGCACCCCCATCTTAGCGCAGCCTATACAAGATTTGTTAAGCCAAACCATTGAAGCAGCGCTTAATAAAAACGACTTGGCCGGTCAGATAAAATTTGGCGACTTAAAAGACAGCAGCCTGAACATACCAGAGATTTTGGATAAGGCAGAAAACACGATCAACGAACACCAAAATCTTACCATCGGCTAAAGGGTTATTTTCTAAGGTGCAGATTTAAACCAATCTCATCGAGGAACTCTTGCTCGCGTTTTTTTTCTTCATCAGACAGGCGCTTTAAACGCTGTTCAAGGACAATTTCATACTGTTTTAATTCTTGGAATAATTCTGCTAGTTGATCTTTTAAAGCATCAATTTCTTGGTCAATTTTCTCAATTTTCTTCCACGTATCTTCTTGACGCTTTTTGACACCTTTTAAAAATGTTCCAAAATCAGCACCCACAACGGTATTATCAAACGCTTCTTTTTCTGCCGCAACTTGGCGATCTAATTGTTCGATATAATCGATACATTTGGCACGCTTGCTTTCCCACATGCCAACCTCGCGACGTTTCTCATCGACCTTCCAATTTTGCAGCTTTAACAAGCTTTTGATGCTTTTAAGGTTTTCCATATGCGAACATTCTTAGTTTCAATCAACCGGCACCAAGGGACAAAATCTCTTGTAATTTCTGGTACCCCTCCTGCATATCCGTATGATCATTCTTATTCTGAGATAAAAAATCTTCTAAATGTGGATTTAATTCGATAGCGCGGTCGACCTCAGGGTTTGAGCCTTTTCTATAGGCCCCCAAACGGATCATCTCTTCCATATCGCTATAGGCAGAGAGATACCTTTTTGCTTCTGTGATGAGAGCATTTTCCTCGTCACTGTTACAATGTGGCATTGATCTGGAAACCGATTTTAAAACATTAATGGCGGGGTAACGGCCACGTTCTGCAATGGCGCGCTCCATCACAATGTGACCATCCAAAATACCACGCACTGCATCTGCGACGGGTTCGTTGTGATCATCACCCTCAACCAAAACCGTAAACACCGCTGTGATATTACCAGCCCCCACTGGCCCTGGGCCAGCGCGTTCAAGCAATTTTGGCAATTCAGCAAAAACTGTTGGAGTGTATCCTTTGGTAGCGGGAGGCTCGCCGCCTGCCAAGCCAATATCGCGTTGCGCCATAGCAAAACGCGTAACGCTATCCATCATGCACAAAACATTGTGGCCCTGGTTACGATAATATTCCGATACGGCCAAAGTCATATAGGCTGCTTGGCGGCGCATCAGCGCTGACTCGTCCGATGTTGCGACCACAACAACAGAGCGCTTTAATCCCTCTTCACCCAATTCGTCTTGAATAAATTCCTGAACTTCACGGCCACGTTCACCAATCAAGCCAATCACCGCGACATCGGTGTCGGTGTATTTAGCCAACATAGATAATAAAACCGATTTACCAACGCCAGAACCCGCAAAAATACCAATTCGCTGCCCCGAGCATAAATTAACAAAGGAATTAAGCGCCCTTACCCCCAAGTCTAATTTTTCACCGACACGTTGGCGGGTGCTGGCCAAGGGCGGGCTACCTTTAATTTGAACAGGGTCATCACCGTGTTGTAGCGAACCTTTACCATCAATTGGTTCACCCAATGCATTGATGACACGGCCCAACCATTGCGGCGATGGGGAAACAACAGGCTGGGCATTTTCAATGAAGGCCTTAGACCCAATGCCAACACCTTCTAGTGAGTCATACGGCATAGCAAGGGCTTTTCCCTCTTTAAAGCCAATGATTTCACATTTGACATATTGACCATTACGCGCCTTGATAGAAACCCGAGAGCCAATTGACAGCATATGACCGGTACCCGATATTTCTACCAATAAACCCAGAATTCCCGTAACCCGCCCAAATAACTGATAGGTTGGTTTTCGATTAATTTCAGATATTAAGCCTTCAAGACCTTTAGACACGCATTCATCCTTTTAAGCTCTGACTGTTGATTGCTTAATTGTATAGACAATAAGCAAAGATGCATCAAGAAAGGTTAATAAAAAGACATTAAAATAGTGTTATCGACTAGGTCTGTCATAAAAACTTATTAATTTTCTTTTAACATAAAGCTTGATATGGTTAATATTTGTTAATAGTTTTAACAATATATGCAATGGGGACTATTGGAGGCAGGTGCAATGCGCGTTCTATTAATTGAAGATGATCCGTCTACATCAAAAAGTATTGAACTTTTATTAAAGTCTGAAGGCTTTAATGTGTTCTGCACTGATCTTGGAGAGGAAGGCATCGATCTTGGCAAATTATATGATTATGACATTATTCTGTTAGATCTAAATTTGCCTGACATGCATGGCTATGACGTCCTTAAAAAACTCCGTTTATCAAAAGTAACGACCCCAATCCTTATTTTATCTGGACTATCTGATATGGAGGACAAGGTTAAAGGTCTTGGCTTTGGTGCTGATGATTATGTTACTAAGCCTTTCCACCGCGATGAATTGGTTGCCCGTATTAATGCCATTGTGCGTCGTTCAAAAGGTCATTCTCAATCGATTATTAAAACTGGTAAGCTATCTGTAAATCTTGATACCAAAACCGTTGATATTGACGGGCAGCGCGTTCATTTAACAGGTAAAGAATATGCCATGCTTGAGCTATTATCTCTTCGTAAAGGCACATGTTTAACCAAAGAAATGATCCTTAATCATTTATATGGCGGCATGGATGAGCCTGAGCTGAAAATTATTGACGTATTTGTCTGCAAACTTCGCAAGAAATTAGACCAGTCAACCGGCGGTGATAACTATATCGAAACTGTTTGGGGCCGCGGGTATATGCTGCGTGATCCAAATGAAAATTTAGCCGCTGAAAGCGCCTAAAGAATAAAGCGACCACACAGTTAAAATAAAAAAGCCCTGATTAACCTCAGGGCTTTTTTAGTGAACTGCCACAGACATTATACTTTTTGATAAGGAGTTTGATCACCATCGGATGGCATATACATGCCACGCTGCCCCTTAACAGGCTTAAAATCATCAGAAATACCAAGAACTGTTTCTGCTGCACCAAGATAAAGAATGGAGTCTTTATGCATTTGCTTACGAATTTTAAACAGCACTTGAGATTTTGTTTCTTGATCAAAATAAATCAACACATTGCGGCAATAAACAATATCAAAGGTCTGCAAGCCAGATAAACTGTCCAAAAGGTTTAAATATTGATATTTCACCATCATACGAATATCAGGACTGATGCGCCATAAATCGCCTTCTTGGGTGAAATATTTCATCATCATTTGAATAGGCAAGCCACGTTGCACTTCAAACTGAGAGTACAAGCCCTCGCCTGCTTTCTTTAAAATTTTCGTGCAAATATCAGTTGCCAGAATATTAAAACGCCAACCCGGCCAATCTTTTTCTTGTTCTTTTAAGATCATCGAGATCGAATATGGTTCTTGCCCAGAAGACGCTGCCGCACACCAAATATTTAAGGACTTCTTCGCTTCACGGCTTTTCTTCATCACTGGAAGCACAGATTCCTTTAAACTGTCAAAAGGGGTGTTGTCACGAAAGAAAAACGACTCGTTTGTGGTCATTGCTTCGGTAACCTCTTTAACCAAAGCATCAGACCCAGGGCGCCTCAATGCCTCAACCAAACCACTTAATCCATCAAGATTATGTTGTCTGGCAACGGGCATCAAACGACTTTCAAGCAAATAAACCTTTTGATCATTAACGATCAAACCGGACTTTTGCTTAAGCATAGTGCTTAAATATTGAAAGTCTTCAGGTCTCAAAGAGTCCCTCCCATAATAACCCGCCCAACAGTTGGCCCCATATCGTCTATTGCAATGATGGCAGAGGCAACACCTGCATGAGCCGCAGAGCCTGGCATACCCCAGACTACAGAACTTGCTTCATCTTGTACTATAACTGTGCCACCAACTTTTACAATATCTTGTGCACCCAGAGTACCGTCGGATCCCATACCAGTAAGAATAACACTCAAAAGCTTTTTACCATAAAGTTGTGCCGCTGATGTAAACATTGGGTCAACAGCAGGCTTACAAAAGTTTACTGGTGGCTTATCATTTAATTTAATTATTTTTTGGCCGCTCTCTGATTGCGCTAAAACCATGTGCAGCCCACCGGGCGCAACATATATATGACCCGTCTTAATGGCTTCACCATCCTCAGCCTCTTTGGTAGGGATCGAGGTTGCGCGGGCAATGTGCTCTGCCAAAATAGCAGTAAATGTTTTTGGCATATGCTGGGTAATTAAAACAGGCACACCCGATAAAAAGTGCTTAGCATCAGCCAAAAATTTACATAACGCTTGAGGCCCACCTGTGGATGAGCCAATAACCAAGGCATCTGGCTTATAAACCGGCGCTTTAACAAGCTTAATCTCACCACGGCGATTACCGAATAGTTTAAAAGGCTTTGCACCAGAAGGGTCAGATGGTTTTGCAACATTGCCAACTGCTGGTTCCTTCATGCCAGTTGGCAAGGGTTCGCGGCGGGTTTTACGCCGTGCTGATGCAAGGGCGCGCACTTTTTCTAAAAGCTCGCGCTTAAATTCTTGGCTGGCGTTAACATCACGGCTAGTTTCAGGCTTAGGAATATAATCTGACGCCCCTGCCGATAAGGCTTTCAAAGAAATATCCGCATTTCTTTTGGTTAAGGTAGACGCCATAACCACCTTAATATCGGGCACCAATTCAATTAATTTTGGTAGGGCTGTCATGCCGTCCATCTGAGGCATTTCAATATCAAGAATAACCACTTCAGCATCGGAACTGCGAACACTTCTTAAGGCCATCAAGCCATTTGCGGCAGTACCAACCACTGTGATATCATCGGCTTCGTCTAACCAACGGCTTATAAACCCACGAATGACCGCCGAATCATCAACAACCATCACCCGAAAGGGGCGATTACCTGAAACCGTTTCTGTAATGCTAGACCCAAACTTATTCACTTAGATTAGTCCTACCTGCGCAAACTTCGCTTCAATGATCTCACGATCAAATGGTTTCATAATATATTCATCTGCCCCTTCTTGAAGCGCCGACTGAATAAACTCCATATCATTTTCAGTTGTGCAAAAAACAACTTTTGGATTTTTTCCATTTGGCTCTTTGCGTAAATTTTTAATAAATTCTATCCCTGTCGTATTCGGCATATTCCAGTCTAGAAGCACACATGTCGGCATCTCTTTTTTACATTCTTCCAGCGCAAAAACACCATCTTCAGCCTCCAACACTTGGAACCCTAAATCTTCAACAATACGGCGCGCAACTTTTCGTACAACGCGACTAT
>CAKZLM010000095.1 GCA_937126915.1 uncultured Alphaproteobacteria bacterium | reverse complement strand
ACCAGATAACAGCCTTGCTGCCTCTTCTGTCGGCACCTCAAACGGTCAAGCCATTGCCCTAACACAAGGCGATGGTCACATCCGCCCGTTTGAAGACATTGAAAAAGACATCATCCAACAAAGCATCAACCATTATGACGGCAAATTATCCGAGGTCGCACGGCGCTTAGGATTAGGCCGCTCAACCCTCTACCGCAAAATGGACACCTACGGCATCAGTAAAAAATAACTTTTTTATATTCCGAATTACCCCAAGACACATTTAGTTGGTATGAAATAAAATAATTCTCGCCAAACGGGTATACTTTGTGTATTCTCTCAATCGTTCAATTGGGAGAATATGATGGGGAAAAGTCGCTCATTTTCAATTTACTTGCTGAAAGAAGATTATACAGCCGAAAATGCACTTAAGGATGATCACAAGCTGGGCGATCCAGTTGCCGCTAATGATCTGCCAAATGATGCGGTGTTATATATCGCTGATACATTACCTCGTCCGCCATGGTGGCGAGGGTATTTCGGTATTCAGCAAGACCTGTCACAAGCCTTAAAAGGCGCGCTGGTATTTATGCCAGTAGGGGATCGCTGGTTCGCATTGTCGTTTGGCCATGTGTTCCATAATCTGCACGAAAACTCCTACGAATATGATTTTGGACTGCGCGTAACATTGAACAGCGTCGATCCTGCATTACTAAAAAGCACGGATATTTTGGAACCGGGTTCTGCTAGACGCAGACGCACTCAAGTGCCCGTTGATTCCGATCTAACCTATTTTGACTTTGATCGTGACAGTACGATTTTGAAAAGCCTGACTGGTAAGGTCAAAGAGGAACACAAAGAACTGTTCAAACACGCGACTGGTGCCAGCAATCTACGCATTAGCTCACCCCTTTTGTCAAACGAGCTGGAAGGCTTATGTGAGAAGCTGTTGGAACTTTACGACGATGATGCCTTCGAGACTGTTTTTCCTGACATTCAAAATGTTTCGCCAGTAAAAGACCCCCTTGTCATCGAACAGCTAAATGCAAAGCTACTGCAAGCTTTTAGAGATAAAGACGATAGTCTTAACCTAACCGTCCCTGACCTAATCAACTATACTGATAATGTATACGCTACTTTCGCTGGGTGTGGTGGTGGTGACCTTTATGAAGACGTATTTACTGGCCGTTATTATTCCTACCTTGAAACCAAAAAGAAGCCGCTGAACACAATTGGGCTGGAGGAGTTAAAGAAGCATTGTCTTAAACTCGTTGATGAAGTAGGGACTGCAAAGGGTGGAAGCTTCTCTGTCTACAAGTGCTTTGTATTCGACACAACGCTGGCCGCAGGTGCAGACACCTATCACCTGTCCGAAGGAAACTGGTATAAGATTGCCGACGATTTTGTGACAAAGCTTGCTGATTATCTTGATCTTCATTACGAAGACCTGACGCTGCCAGTCTATTCGCAAGCTACCGAAGGTAAGTACAACAAAAATGTTGAAGAAAATGATAGAAGCTATTTGTGCCTAGATACAACAAGCATTGCGCCTCAAGGTCAGACTCGGATTGAACCATGTGATCTATATGCTGTCGAAGATGATCGCGGGCAATTCTATCATGTGAAAGTTTCGACACTCTCCAATCAACTCAGCCATCTGTTTAATCAGGGCACCAACTCTGTTGAGTTATTGAAACTGGAAAAACGATCACGGGTAAAGTTGGACGAATTGGTTGATAACAGCGACAAACATACCGACGACCAAAAAGCTGCATTTAAAGCACCTTTGGCGGATCAAAAATATGCTGTGACCTTTGCAATGGTGACCCATAAAGATAAAGATCGAAAATCAGCCAATTTACCATTATTCTCACGTATCAGTCTGATGCGTAATCTTAAAACGCTACAGCTCATGAGTGTTCCAGCCAGATTTGGATTCGTTAAAGACGAAAGCAAAAAAGCTGATCCGAAAAAGAAAAAGAAAAAGAAAAAAGTGCATAATAAAAGTGTATAATGAAGTATAAATAATACGATATAAATTAGCATATTTAAAAGAAACACAAAAAAAAGCCACCGACGATGATGTCCGTGGCTTTTTTCTTATAAATAATTTCTGGCTGTGTGCCTTTTTCTTATTCCGTGGCGCCGGGTAGGTTGCCGCCTTCGATGGCGTGGAGGTAGACGTCCAACAGGGCCTCTTCCTCTTGGCGCTCATGGGTTTCCATTTTACGTAAGCGAATAACCTTGCGCATAATTTTTGGCTCAAACCCAGCAGACTTGGCTTCTTTATACACTTCGCTAATATCATCAGCGATGGCTTTTTTCTCAACCTCTAAACGCTCAATACGTTCGATAAAAGATCTTAAAATATCGCCAGCTACGCCACCATGATCGGTCATTCTACATTCTCCGCTTTGGGTCTTAATTTCGTCAAGTTTGCCGGACTTTAATAACATAAACCTTGAAGTGCAAGAGCAATTCATAATCAACACTTGCAATCGCCAAGGCTTGTTTCTAAAATTTCAGTGATTTTAAGTGTTTGGGGAAACAAAATGATCAAAAAAACTTTTCGCGCAATTATGGTTGCTTGTCTTTTAGCACCATCGACCATGACAATTGCACAAATCAATGAAGACAGCAACGAGCCTGCCTTTAGCCTTGAAGATGTGATGTCGGCACCGTTTGCCTCTGCCCCTGTGACAGCCAAAAACGCTGATCGCTTTGCATGGGTGGTCAACGACAAGGGCGTGCGTAATATCTTCACCAGTGTGGGGCCGAATTATCGCACCCAACAGCTGACCAGCTATAGCGACGATGATGGTCAAGCCATTGGTGGCTTATCGCTATCATCTGATGGGTCGATGATTCTTTATGTGCGCGGTGGGGCACCCAATCGGTTTGGTGAGCTGCCAAACCCAACCAGCAACCCTGATGGTGTTAAGCGCGAAATTTGGATGATCAACACGTACGGCGGTGAGCCTCGTAAAATTGCCGAAGGATCAAACCCCAGCTTTATGCCGGGGGATCGCAGTGTCTTATTCCGTCATCGCGGTGCCTTGCACACAGTTTCCTTAGATGATGACAGCGGGCCTAAAAAGCTGTTTTCCATGCGCGGCAGCGTGAGCAACTGGACTTGGTCGCCCGACATGACAAAGTTAGCGTTTGTCTCAAACCGTGGCACCCACAGCTTTGTTGGGGTTTACACACCCGCCAGTAATACCCTGAAATGGATGGCACCCTCTATTGAGCAAGACACCCTGCCAGCATGGTCACCAGATGGCAGCAAGCTGGCCTTCATTCGCCTGCCCGGCCTGCCCTTTGGTAAAAAGCCCTATTTGATGGAAGCCACCAAGTTTGATTTGATGGTGGCAAATGTGGAAAGCGGCAATGCCGAACGCTGGTTCAGTGCGGATCGTGCCCATGGTTATTTTGCGATCAATAATGGTCTGCCCCTGTTTTGGTCTGCGGATAATGAGCTGGTTTTCCAATCGGAACACAAAGGCTATTTGCGCTTCTATAAAATGCAATATCCGGGAGAAGAGCCTGCGGCTTTAATGGTAGGGCGCTGTGAAATTGAAACCGCTAATGTGTCGCACGATGGGCGCGATATTTTGGTATCTAATAATTGCAGTGATATTCAGCGCCGTGATGTGTGGCGCATTAACATTCGCACTGGCCAGCGCACCAATTTGACCGAAACAGATATGGCCATCGAATCTGACCCCATCAGCAGCCCAAGTGGGCAAACCATTGCTTATCGATATGGCGATGCCTCAACCCCGCAACAGGTTTATTTGATGGATGGTGATGGTCGCAATAAACGCCCTGCCCGTGATAATGTTTTATCCGCCAACTTTCCAAAAGATAAATTGCAAACACCAAGTGTTGTAACCCTTACCGCCCTTGATGGAATGCGTACTTATGGCACCCTCTTTAAACCAGAAGGGGCCAGCAGTAGCGACAAGCGCCCTGCCCTGATCTTCCTTCATGGGGGGCCTGTGCGTCAGATGATGCCAGCGTTCCATAATCGTGGTTATTATGCCAATACCTATGCCATGAACCAATATTTGGCGGCTAAGGGATATGTGGTGCTGGCCTTAAACTTCCGTGCGGGCATTGGTTATGGTCGTGATTTTCGCACCTTCCCAACACAAGGGCCGCGCGGTGCGTCTGAACATTTGGACATGGTTGCGGCTGGTGAATATCTAAAAGAGCTAGATTATGTTGATGGTGACAAAATCGGCCTGTGGGGGGGCAGTTATGGCGGCACCATGACCGGTATGGGCCTTGCCCGCAATCCTGAGCTGTTTAAAACAGGGGTGGCCTTTCATGGGGTGTTTGACTGGTCAGCGCGGTCATTTAACCTGCGCGGTGTTGAGGGAGCAGCCGGCTGGAACATTATTGGTGAAGAGGCACACGCCCTTGCCAAGCAATCATCCACCGTGGGGGACTTAAGCAAATGGCAAGCGCCCGTCTTGTTTATCCATGGGGATGATGATCGCAATGTGGTGTTCCAACAATCCATCGACCTAACGCGACGCTTGGAAGAAAAAGGCATTACGGTTGAGAACTTGGTGTTCCCTGATGAAGTACACAGCTTCCTAGTTCACAAAAACTGGGTTCGTGCCTTTGATGCCACCGCCCGCTGGTTTGACCGTTACTTGAAATAACGCCACCAAACATAAACATAACAAAGGGGATGATGGCTTCAACCAACATCCCCTTTTTTGTTGGCGTTAAAAGCCCCTGTTAATTGCGTAACAAAGACTTTAGTTTCCAAAAACCTGAGCCAATGATCACTAAGACCATTGCCAAGCTATTCAGCATCGAAAAGGCCCCTAAATCAAGGCTCGCAAAAATTGGCATTGTCATCGCCTGATTAATCAGACCCGCCAGCATCTGAAGGTCTTGCCTAAACACCACCAATAAGACAAGCGCTAGTAACCCAAAAACAATTTTTGTGTGACGCTTATGGCGCTGAAAGGCTGTTACTTTGAAGGCAACATCATCAGTGAAGCTTTGATCAGCATCAACCTCAGAGGCGGCGGCAAATAAATCAACCAAATCTTGATCAGGTTTTGTCATGATGTGGTCTCCTTTAGTGTGGTTATTTTATAATCACGCAGTATATTTTTTAACTGTTCCCCGCCCCGTTTCAGGTGCGATTTGACGGTGCCTAAGGGCATATCTAAGGCCATGGCAATTTCGGTGTGGGTTAATTGTTCATGATAATACAACACCAAAACTGTTCGTTGGTTCGTGGGTAAAAAAGATAAGGCACGATCAAGGTCAAGCGGCGTTGTAATGTCAAGATCAGGGGTTGTGGTCAGTTGCTGGTCATATTCTTCCGCGCCCCACAGCGCATCATTTTTGCGAATATGTTGCAGCCAAATATTAAGCGCAATTTGCCGCAACCAACCCGAAAAACTTATAGGATTTTGCAGGCTACTTAATTTTTGCCAGCATTGTAAAAACGCCATTTGGCTAAAATCATCCGCCATTGCTTGATTACCACACCAGCGCAAGAACAAGGTTCTGACACGCCCTTGATGGTGTTGCACAATTTGGGCAAAGGCCTTTTCATCGCCCGCAACAGCCAGCCTTATCATGATGGTTTCATGATAAGGCTTTTTGCCATCCTCGCTGTTGTTATTTTTCATCACTGTGCGGCCTTAATGGCTAAGTTATTTTTCTGTTTTAGCCACAAAGTGGGCGGCTGTGTGCAAGCCAAAGCTGATGCAACCAACTAAAGCACTAACACCAAGCATCACCTTAAAAGTTTCACTACCCGGTAAAAACCATCCCATGACCGCCAGACCAACCGCAGTCCCCAATGTGATAAAGCCCGCAATTTTCAGATCACGAAACATATTTTGTGGCTTTCCTTCAACCAATTCAATCAGCTTTTCTGTGGTTGTATCATCCAACTTTTCTTGATTAAGCAAAATATTCTCCAATGATTTTTGTTTCATTTCTCGCTTGCGAACATCACCCCAGATGCCACCAACGCTGACCATTCCAATGAATAACCAAAAAGCCGCTATTGCATATTCTTGCATGATGTAATTCCTTTATATTTTTGTGTCGATACCCCTGTAGATGCAGGCATGATCATTTTTGGATGCAAAAAAAGAATATTTTTTCACTTTTTTCAAACCCATAAAAAAAGGGACCATCCTACATGGTCCCTTTGTTCACTTTATTTTATGCGCCCACTTCTTTATTTTTAGCGACGCTGGCGTTCATTTTGGCCATTTGCTCATCGCTGGCGGGGGTTTGGTGTTTGGCTTTATAATCATCATAAGGCATGCCGTAGATTTTTTCTTGGGCGGTGGTTTTATCCACCTCAAGCCCTATATCAGCCGCAGCCTCGACATACCATTTAGAGAAACAATTGCGGCAAAAGCCTGCGGTTCCCATGATATCAATATTTTGTACATCGGTGCGTTTTTGTAAAAGATCAACCAAGCGATTAAAAACCGCCGCTTCAATTTTCTGTTGTTGTTCTGATGTCATTCCAATCTCCCATAATTTATTAGCTGTGATTTTCCAAAATTTCTTCAAAAGCTTCGATTAAATGCTGGCTCCATTGTCCTATGCCCGCTTCATGTCCTGTTTGATCTTGGCGCAATTCGATACCAACATGGGGCAACCCCCGCTCACCACCATGCAGGTTCATGGTGTGAAACAAGTCTTTGCCTGAATAAGGCAGGTTATCGCCTATGTTAATATCTTTAGCTTCGAAATGCGTTAGCAGGGCCTTTGCCAAGCTTTGGTCTTTATTCCATAATAACCCAATGGGCCATGGTCGATCAAAACCATCCATCGACGGCGTGAAAGAATGAATAGCCACCACCATCTTCATGTTCTCGCGACCATCAAGATGCTCGGAACAGGCTTGGTGAAAGGGGTGGTAAAAGCGGTTTTTACGCTCCTCAACACCTGCCTCACCTAAGGCTTGGTTACCGGGAATGGTGATGCCATCAGAAACCTGGGGCACCAAACCAGTGTGAAATTCCTCACGGTTTGGATCGATTAACAGGCGCGAAAAATTTGCCAATACCGCACTGGTGTTGAAATGATTGGCTAAATTTCTGGTGACCGCTGCGGCGCCAATGTCCCACGCAATGTGTTGTTCAAGATGTTGGTCCCCCAATCCTAATTGATCAAGATCATCAGGGATACGATTAGAGGCATGCTCGCATATAAAGACGATTTCGCCATGGGCATTTTCATTAACAATTTCAACAGCTTCATTTTGCATTTTTTCTTTTCCAGCACAGTTGCAATGGTATATGACTAAGCGTATGATACATCTTAATGATAATCATCGTAGGCAATAATTGAACCCTTATCTAAAAATTTTTCTTATAAGGATAGCAGCGTGACACCCTTAAGACAGCGCAAAACCCGCATCATTGCCACTCTTGGCCCAGCCTCTGACAATTTTGACAATATCGAAAAGCTTTTTTTGGCTGGTGCTGATTTATTCCGCATCAACTTTAGCCATGGTAAACAAGAAGAAAAAGCCGAGTTGATTAAAACCATTCGGGCCATTGAAGAAAAACATAAACGCCCCATTGGCATTATGGCTGACTTACAAGGCCCCAAGTTTCGCATCAGCACCTTCAAAGATGGGGAAATTGACCTGAAAGAAGGTGATCATTTCAGCTTTGATTTAATCGATGAACCGGGTACCCAATCGCGGGTTTATTTGCCGCATCCTGAGATTTTTTCTGCCCTTAAAGAAGGCAGCCATGTTTTATTAAATGATGGTAAGTTAAAATTACGCGTACTTGAACGCAGTGATAACAGTGCAAAATGTTTGGTCTTAAATAATGGCATCCTCTCAGACCGCAAAGGTGTTAACTTACCCGATGCCCTTATCCCGCTTGCAGCGCTTACCGAAAAAGACATTAGCGATGTTCAATTCGCCATCAAACACGGTGTTGATTGGGTGGCTTTATCCTTTGTACAGCGCCCTGATGATATTAAAGAGTGCCGCAAATATGTTGGCAATAAAGCGGGCATCATTGCCAAGATTGAAAAACCTGCAGCCCTTGACACTATCGAGGAAATTACCAGCCGTGCCGATGCCTTAATGGTGGCACGGGGGGATTTGGGTGTTGAAATGCCTTTGGAAGACGTGCCTGTTATTCAGCGCCGTTTGATCCGCATTGCACGCACCCAAGGAAAGCCCGTTGTTGTTGCGACACAAATGCTTGAATCTATGATTACAGCACCCGTTCCAACTCGTGCCGAAGTATCAGACGTTGCCACGGCCGTTTACACGGGCGCAGATGGGGTGATGTTATCGGCTGAATCAGCGGTTGGTGATTACCCTTCTGAGGCCGTTTCTGTAATGGACCGCATTGCCAAACAGGTTGAAAGCGATCCCAACGCACAGTCAACCAATATCGACCTAGGACTAGCCCCCAATGCCACGCCTGAGGATGCTATTACAGCAGCAGCCCGCCACACTGCCAAAACCGTTAAGGCGGGGGCCATTGTAACCTACACATCAAGTGGCTCAACCGCGCTTAGAACATCGCGTGAAAGGCCCAGCACACCAATTTTAGCACTAACACCCAGTACAAAAACTGCGCGTCGTTTAACCCTTGCTTGGGGATTAAACACGGTTCGCACAAAAGATGTTCACAGTTTTGAAGAAATGGTCGCCAAAGCGCGCCGGATGGTATTACGAAATAAGATTGCCAAAGCCGGTGACCGTATTGTCATTACCGCAGGCGTTCCTTTTGGTACACCGGGTGCCACCAACGTGCTGCACATTACATGGCTTTATGGCAATGAGCTGGATGATGAAAAAGGCGTCAAATTTAAAGCTGAATAGATCGCAAAAGCTTTTGAAGAAAACACCACATACAGAAATACCGCGCATCCCAAACAAGGCTGCGCGGTAAATAATCTTAAATAGCCAATGAAGGCTAAAAGCCAGTTCAATCAGTCTTAACCCTGACGTGCTTTAAAGCGACGTTGAGTTTTGTTGATCACATAAGTGCGACCACGACGACGAATCACACGACAATCGCGGTGACGGCTTTTCAAAGATTTTAAAGAATTACGTACTTTCATGGCTCTGGTCCATTCATCAATCTAACGCCATACCCAATGCATGACCTGTTTGGCGCGAGACATTAGTGTCGAGTTGGCATATTGTCAACCTCTCAACCGAGGATTTTTTGAATATATCCCAAAATATCACGCTAAAATAAGGTTTGAACGCAAAAAGGCGGCTAGAAATTCATTTATTTCCGCCGCCCCTATCCCGGTACTTGTAAGTATCGGACTTTTGCTCACGTCTTTACCGTCAGTGATTCTCTTATAGCATAAAGCACATAAAAAATCACGGGGTTTATTTCTGCGTAATCTGCTAGACAATTTGTGCGTATAAAGGCATTCTGTTCGATAAGGGAAATTCAATCAGATTTATGTTCTATGGGGGGAACTTATGAGCGACACAACTAGTGCCGAAGAAACAAATGTGATACCACAAAAAGAAGATACCTCATGGTATAGACCTGTTTATAGCTGGTATGTGGTGGTGGTTTTAACAATTGCCTACACATTATCGTTCATTGACCGTCAAATTATCAATCTGCTTATTGGACCTATTAAGGCTGACCTTGGTATTTCTGACTTTGAGATTAGCTTGCTAACAGGGATCGCCTTTGCCTTTTTCTATACCATTCTTGGCATTCCCCTAGGATCGCTGGCAGACAGAAAAAACCGCAAGTGGATCATTTCTGGTGGTTTGTTTTTATGGTCTTTAATGACCATGGCTTGCGGCTTTGCCAAAAACTTTACCAGCCTATTCCTAGCCCGCATGGGGGTTGGTGTTGGTGAAGCAACCCTTAGCCCTTGCGCTTATTCAATGATCTCTGATTATTTCCCAAAAGATAAACTTGCCCGCGCTCACAGTTTTTACACAATGGGCATTTATTTGGGCTCTGGACTTGCATTCATTTTAGGTGGTTGGGTAATCAGCTTTGTGGCTGACAGCGCCACCGTTGTGCTGCCCTTAATTGGCGAAGTTCGTTCATGGCAGGCTGCTTTCATTGCCGTTGGTGCCCCTGGCATTTTCTATCTCGTGTTTATCTTTGCTATTAAAGAACCAAAGCGCCGCGGATTGGTTAAACCAGAAGGCCAAAACGATATTGGTGTTAAAGAAGGTTTGGCTTATATCTTTAAGCGTAAAGCCGCCTATATGACCATTTTCGTTGCCATCGCTTTAAACTCATTACAAGGCTATGGATCTGCCACTTGGACGCCTGAATTTTTCGTCCGTGTTCATGGTTTTGAGCGTGCTGATATTGCCTATTTATTCGGCTTTATGATTCTAATCTTCCAAACTTCTGGGGTTTTATCAGGTGGATGGTTTGCGGATAAAATGGAAATGCGCGGCGTGAAAGATGCCAAAATACGTGTTGCCCTTATTGCTGCCATTTGTGCCTTACCGTTCAAAGTCTCATTCGGCATTGTTGACGACCCTACACTGGCGCTCATTCTTTTGGCGATTGGTTCATATTTTTTGTCTGTGCCATATGGGGTGGCGGCGGCTGCATTACAAATGATCTCGCCAAATGAGATGCGTGGTAAGGTGATCGCAGTTTATTTCTTCGTCATTAACATGATCGGTCTAGGCCTTGGTTCGACAGTTATTGCCAGCTTCACAGACTTTGTTTTCATGGATGAAATGATGGTGGGTTGGTCGATGGCTGTGACCGCTACAATTTGCCTTCCTATTCAAATCTTTATTCTGTATAAGGCCCTTAACCCCTATAAGAAAATGGTTGAGAAGGCCGAAAAAGGATATAGCTTATGATCATTAACAGCCAGTTTGATTCCGGAAACATCATTGTGAAATCGGCGGACACCCCTCAAGATATCCGCCTAGAAATCCGCCCTGATAACCAATCAGAGTTTTTACAATGGTTTCACTTTCGGGTTAGTAATGTGGCTGGTGTAAGTTTAAAAATGACCATCGAAAATGCTGGTGACGCCGCTTATGTTGACGGTTGGCCGGGTTATAAGGCCCGTGCGTCCTATGACCGCGAAACGTGGTTTATGGTGGACACCAGCTTTGATGGTCAAAATTTGATCATTGAACATGGCTGTGAATCTGACACTGTTTGGTTTGCTTATTTTGCGCCCTTCTCAATGGATCGGCATTTTGATTTGGTAGCATGGGCGGGACAATCCCCGATCGCTAAGAATGTCGTGCTGGGCAAAACGCTTGATGGTCAAGATTTAGATATGATCGTCATTGATCGCCAAGATGAGAACTCTGTCGCCGCTGAAAAAAAGCTAAACTGTTGGCTTATTGCCCGCCAACACCCTGGCGAAAGCATGGCGGAATGGTGGATGGAAGGTGTTCTAAACACCTTACTAGATGAAAGCCATCCTATTACCAACGAATTGCTGGAACAATGCCGCTTTTACATTGTGCCAAACATGAACCCAGATGGCTCATACCGGGGTCATTTGCGCACCAATGCCGCTGGTGCTAATTTAAACCGTGAGTGGGCTAACCCAACCATGGAGAACAGCCCAGAGGTGTATCTGGTACGCCAAAAGATGCATGAAATGGGTGTTGATTTTCATATGGATGTTCATGGCGATGAAGCCATTCCACATAATTTCATAGCAGGCTATGAAGCCATTAACGGCCTTGATCCTGACCATCAAGCCCTGTTTGATAAGTTTGAGCAGCATCTAGCCACAAGCACCCCTGAATTTCAGGCCGAGGCGGGTTATCCAAAAGCGCAACCAAATTCATCAGACATGAAAAAATGCACCGATTACACCGCGGGCACCTTTAAATGCCTCGCCATGACCCTAGAGATGCCTTTTAAAGACCATGATAACAATCATGACCCAGTCTTAGGATGGTCACCAGTTCGTTGTGGAGGGCTGGCCCAAGATTGTCTAGCAAGCTTATTGAGCATGTTACCGGACATAAAAGCCTACAAAGCAAAAATTTCTGGATAACATAAAAAAAGTGCGGCTCAATGAGAACCGCACTATTTTTAATCTGAAAAAACTTACGCTTTATTCCAAAGCTTCGATAAACAGCTTTACATATTGGTCTGAGAAGCCAACTTTCTTGACCAAGCGTTCGATCGCATAATTACGACCTTTACGAATGATGTTCTCAATCACCTCTGGTTGACGGTCAACCAAAACAGCCATTGAGGCCACGAAAAAGCGCTTATTACCACGACGAACAATATTAAGAATGAATGTTGGCGTTAATTCGTTAGAAATACGCATATCACGGGCATAACTAACCAATTGCCCCATGCTGGCACCATCCATCATAAAGGCTAAGCCTTTATCACGGGCCTCAGCAACTAAGGTTGCCGCTGCATCAACACTGATGTCATAGCGGCCTTGTAATTGCTGCATCATGCTGTCTGTTACCAAGGTCATCAAACGTGCAACAATATCAAGGGGCAACAGGTCACGTTGAGCCATCAACTCCATCAAAGAAACATCTTTACCGTGACGGCTCATAATATTGATATAAGCATGAGGAGGAATTTCTGCCGCTGAATTTTTCAACAAGGCATTAAGTGTTTTACGGCCACCAAATTCCGATACTTTTTCAGAAATAATTGAGCTAACATGACTACGCGAGGCCATCGCGGTTAAGGCAAAGTCCTCAACAAAAGGAATGATATCCAACATAAGATCGTCAGTGATAGAAGGGCTGTTGGCCAAAAACGGAACTGACACATCTTCAACATCACGAGCGATTTTCTCACATACATCACGAGGAACAAAAGACGATTGGCGCATTTCATAAGCAAGCGTTTGACGCACAATAGCAGACACATCGCCCATCAAAACCATAGCAAGGCTATGTAATATAACCTTGCGATCTTCTGGCAAGCCACCGTGGTTGAATTGCACACCCACCTTGCGGGCCAAAACAACTTTTTCAAGATGTGACTGGTCAACGGCGCCCATATCTTTAAATCCATCAGAAAACAAAATGTTCTTCCTCTATACAACACTAGTCGGGTTTTGGTTCTTATATTTTTTAACTCGTTTCTCTATTTTAAGAGAATCACTCTATGTTTAAGTTTTACCATAGCTAGCTTAAAATCATCTTAAACTTATTTACAATTTTAATTAACCTTTAATCAATGCCAAAAACCTATATATTACATGGGGTTGTGCTATGGTTTTACATTCCCCTTAATCGCCAAAAACGCTCACTTTGTCGAAGTCATTAACAAAAATTAACTAAATATATTTTCAGCGATTATCTTCGCCTGAGTCACCAGTAAAGCATCATACCATGTTTGCATTGAACCCCTTATATGAAATCCAACATGACCCCCATCTTCTGTCTCGACAATAAAACAATTGCTCGACGCTTTTTCGGCAGCTTTTGCCAAGGGTTCGTTTGGAATCCAAGGGTCACTGGCAGCATGAACAAGAAGCAACGGCTTTTGAGCATGAGGTAAGAATTGCGCAGATGAACATTGCTGATAGTAATCAGCAGCATCTTCATAGCCATACATGGGGGCAACCACTCGCTCGTCGAAATCAAGCACTGACTTAAAGGGAAATTCGACCAAATGAGAAAAAGCAAAATCAGCATCAGATCGGGCTGCTTTCGCCAACATATTTTTTAACTTCTTCACAAGATAGCGTTGGTAAAAGTTATTACGCGGCGCCATTAAACGGTCTTGTGTTGCTGCCAAATCAATCGGCGGTGAGATTGCTACAGCAAATTTTATAGCAGGGTGACAATCATCTTCTGCCAAATATTTAATGACTTGGTTTGCCCCTAAGGAATAACCCATCAAGATAAACCCACAGTCATCAAAGTCTTTTATGGCTAGTGACAGACCTTTTAAAATTTCCCGCATGTCATCTGTTTTGCCGGCGTGATAAAACCCCCTTGCCATACTAGCAACTTCATCGGCACCACGCATATTAATACGGATCACACAATAGCCTGCAGACGTCATTGCTTCAGCTGTTTGTCTCATGTAAATGCTGTCACCACCGCCACCAAGGCCATGAAACAAAACCACATAAGGATGCCGAGTGATTCGCGACAGGTCACCTATTTGGGAATGATTCACAAAGGCCAATGTCTGATCATGGCCATCATTGTTTAAGTCTATGGTTAAAACTTGATCATAGGCATTGGTTGCCAAATTAGCGGTCTTAAAAACACGATTATACAACGTTTGCCAATCACCTCCTCGAACCAGAAAAGGCGCATTATATTCAGGTATTTCAATATGTTGTAACCATTTTTCTGGCTGATTAAGCAACTTTACCCCGTTAATATTTACCCCCATTCAAGTCGCCCCATTTATAGAAATAATCAATAATCGCCTACCCATAGACCTAGCATGCTTTTCAGGGTTTTCACTAAAAAATCACTGCTTGTTACTTTTTTTACAAAACAATCTTGCTTTTTTAATCACTTCACCATATGGTGCGCCGGAATTAGACGGGTCTGCTTTTGGCAGGCCTTTTGTCGTGGAATTTAATATTGCAAGCTAGCGCATTATGCGTTGACGAATTTACATGAGGTTGAAACATGGCTGTTCCTAAGAGTAAGATCTCCAAATCACGCCGCAACATGCGTCGTTCGCACGATGCCCTTACCACTGCAAACGTTCAAGAAGATCAGAACAGCGGTGAGTTCAAATTGCGTCACCACATTGACCTAAAATCAGGCATGTACCGTGGTAAACAAGTTATTGAGCCAAAAGACGACTTCTAGTCTTTGCTCAAATTTAAGATTTTAAAAGCGTCGGTTTTTATCGGCGCTTTTTTATGCCTAAACGCCTGTAACAAGGGGCTGTATCAAACTTGGGCACCGACATAGGCATCCCCTCCCCATTAAACAAAAACTACCTTCCACCTTTCAGAAACAGCTGCGCCCCATAAGAAAAGGGCACCGACAGAACTGCCAGTGCCCTTTTTAAAATGTTTTAGCGTTTGAGTTTATTGTGCGTCAGGCACATCATCACCCAATGTCCAAGGTGCACCTGCATCAAGCAAGGCTTGCTGGAACGCAGGGACCGCAACACTGTTCAAGCTGTTCAAACGCTCCTTAACGCCGTCAAAGGCTTCAAGGGCAAAGTTCAACTGCTCGATATGTTGTGCCGTTGGACCATAAGAGGTTGAACCACCACGACGGGCAAAGCCAATACGGCTAGCAATTGTCGCAGGGGTCGCTCCCTTACGCTCGCGCACTTTCATACCAGACAAGGCTTCGTCGATGGCATAAAGCTCGGCACGCAACTCGCGATATTGTTGCTCAAGACCCGCATCCATTACCATGGCACGGTCCATCGCAGCGCGGAAGATTTTCATCTTCTTCATCAATTCGCTGATCGTTACATTAGCAGCGGTCACAGCTTGCATGGCTTTACCCGCTTTAAGCTGGAAGTCACGCGCTGCTTCAGCGCCAGAACCCGGTAAGGCAGCTTCACGCATTTGCTTAACGTCAAAGCTAACAGGGCCAGCAATTTGCTTGGTCACTCCATCAACACGGCTGTGTAAGGTAGCGGTGTAAGTGCCAGGCGTTGCCATCGCACCCATTGGTCCAAAATAACCCGGTCCATCATCGTTACCCGTCATTGCGCCTTGTGAGGCATAACGAAGGTTCCATGTTACACGGTGAACACCCGGCTTATTGGCTGCTTTAACAGTGTTAACAACATTACCTGCGCTATCTTTGATTACCATAACAACGGCTGCGCTTTCCTCGCGGTTCTCAGTTTCAAGAGCACGCCACTCAGGATAGTCAACATTTTCACCTGCGCGTTTCAGCTTCATATCAGCCGCAACACGTTTTTGCTTGGCTGTTTTATAGCTGTCTTTCAGGTAATAAGTCATGGTTGCACCAAATTCAGGGTTAGGGGCGGTATATCGGTCAGCACCCTGGCTGCTGGCATGCAAACGGTCTTCACGATACAAAAGAGCTGTACGTGACGGGAACAAGGCCGCCTCTTGCTCTAAGGTATCAGCCGTGATGCTGCGCAGTGGGGTATAGTCGTCTAAGATATAGATACCACGACCAAACGAACCAGCAACCAAGTCATTTTCACGACGTTGAATACGCACGTCACGGAATGAAATGGTTGGAACGCCACCGTCTAGCTCAACCCATTTCTTACCGCCATCAACGGTGAAAAACAGACCAAATTCCGTACCAATGAACAATAGGTTCGGATTCACATGGTCTTGGGTAATACGCCATACAAGGTGCTTGTCTGGCAAGTTAGACGCAATTGATGTCCACGTACGACCACGATTGGTTGACTTAATCAAATAAGGCTTAAAGTCGCCTTCTTTGTGGTTATCAAGGGCCGCATAAACCGTGTCACGATCAAAGCGGTCAGCGCGGATGTCATTGACATAGGCATTTTCAGGAATGCCACGGATTTTGCCAATTTCATAACTGGTCCAGTTTTGACCGCCATCAGTGGTTACTTGAATCAAGCCATCATCGGTACCTGCATAAAGTAGATTCTCATCCAATGGTGATTCGGCAAAGTTCGCAATGGTGTGGAAATTTGACATTGCGAATAGGTCCCAACCAGACTCAGGGCCCCATGTGCGGTCCATCATTTCCATTTTCAAGCGATTACCGTTACGGGTCAAATCACCAGAGATTGGCGTCCAGCTGTCACCGCGGTCATCAGAGCGCCAGACACGCTGTGAGGCGTGATAAATACGCTTAGGGTCATGGTGCGACACGTTAATGGGTGCATCCCAGTTAAAGCGTTCAGCAGGCTCACCCGGACGAGGTTGTGGTTGAATGAATACAACTTCATTGGTTTTGTGATCATAACGCACCAAACCACCCTGTTGCATTTGCGAATACAAAATGTCTGGGTTGCCTGGTTCAGTTGCAGGCTGGTGACCATCCGCTGACATGGTCAAGAACCAATCAGCATTGGTAATACCTTCAACGCGGTCGGTCCGTGATGGACCACCCTGTGTCGAGTTATCCTGCGTACCGCCATAAACATTATAGAATGGATAGGCATCATCAGCGGCGATTTTGTAGAACTGGGTTACAGGCAAGTTTGCATTATAACGCCAGTTTTCCATGTTATCGCGTGATTCATAAATACCGCCATCTGTCCCGATCAACACAAAGTCAGGATCACTTGGGTGGAAAGCAAAGGCGTGGTCGTCACCGTGTTTATCTTCACGATTGATAAATTCCCATGTTTTACCGCCATCATAAGAAACAGAACTGCTGTTGTTTGAGAAATAAACCATGTCGAAAGTGTGTGGATCGACAAAAATTTCTTGATAATAGTGAGGGCCAGTACCAGCGCCTACCATGTTTGACATGCGCGTCCAGCTTTCACCAAAATCTTCTGAACGGTAGAAACCGCCCTTACGCTCAGTGGTTTCAACGGCGGCATACACCACATTTGGCTGCATCGGCGACACAGCCACGCTGCTTTTACCAATATCACCTTTAGGCAGTCCTTGGGTAATTTTGCGCCATGTTTCACCACCATCGTCTGAGGTGTAGAAAGCTGAGTTAGGACCAGAATCAATCAAGGCCGCAACGGTACGCTGACGCTGCCACGTAAAGGCATACAGCTTATCAGGGTTTTGCGGATCAATGGCTAGTGACCCAACACCCGTCCATTCATCAACAAAGTCGGCCATCACATTGCGCCACGTTTTACCGCCATCGGTGGTTTTAAACAAACCACGTTGTCCACCTTTTGACCAAAGAGGGCCTTGGGCAGTAACCCAAACAGTGTTTGAATCTTCAGGGTGTACAACAATGTCACCAATACGCTCTGACCCTTCAAGGCCCATATTAGTCCATGTTTTACCGCCATCTAATGATTTATATACGCCATCACCAAAAGAGATGTGACGGCCACCATTGTTTTCACCGGTACCAACCCAAACAATGTTTGAGTTTTGCGGGTCTAAGGTAACATCACCAATAGAGTATACTGCTTGATCATCAAAAAGCGGTTCCCATGTGGTGCCCGAGTTAACGGTTTTCCATACGCCGCCTGATGCAACGCCCACATACCATGTGCCAACATCATTATGATCAACAGCAATATCAGAAATACGACCAGACATATAAGCCGGGCCAATGTTACGAACCTTAAAACCCTCAAAGGTTTTACTGTTCATAAGATCATCGCCATCTTGCAAGGCCATTGCACCAGCCGGAGCGGCCAATGCCATAACCAAGGCGAGAGCTGTGAGTTTTTTCATACATTCCCTCCCAGAAGTTTGTATGTTTTTTTAATATTAGGTTTACAGAAGTCCCCCCTCAATAAACCCGCTTTTATGATTGCCGAAGCAATCTATTACGAAATAAAGCGACCGATCACATCTTTATAAGAACGGCTGACTTTAATTTCTTGTCCGCCATCCAAAACAAGGAAATATTCCCCATTGGAATGCGGGTGTAATTCTTTTACACGGTTTAAATTAACAATCGCAGAGCGATGCACGCGCTGGAAAATCGCTGGGTCTAATTTTTTTTCTAGCGTTTTCATTGTGGCGCGTAATATGTGTGTTTTTTCCCCCGTATGTATGCACATATAATCACCCGCCGCGTCGATATAATCAATATCTTTTACTTCTACACGGGTAATATAACCACGATCTTTAATGTGAATTTGAGGCTCATACTGGCCTTTAGGGGCCTCAGGTTGATCTTGATCTAATACCGCTGAAAGCAAAATTTCTGGCGGGTTGGCCATTGTTTCTAACAATTTAACGATTCGCGCATTTTGCTCAATGGCTGAATGTTGGCGCATGGTTTCCCTAATTTTAGCAATCGTTTGCTCAAGACGGTCTTCTTCAACCGGCTTTAACAAATAATCTGTTGCGTGCGATTGGAACGCCTCAAGGGCATATTGGTCGTAGGCCGTGACAAAAACAATCAGCGGCATATAACTGCCCACCAAACTTTTCACCACCGCAAAGCCATCCAAACCAGGCATTTGAATATCTAAAAACGCCAAATCAGGCTTTAATTCTTTAATCGCAGCGATGGCTTCGCGACCGTTTCGGCATTCGCGTACAATCTCCACATCATCAAACACCTCAAGGCGCATCTTCATGCCTTTAAGGGCCAGGGGCTCATCATCACAAATAATAGCGGTAATTTTTTTACTCATTGGCTTTGTCTCTTTTTTGCTTTAGCTGTCGGTCTCAAATGGGATATCAATGGTAATCTCAACCCCCTGTTTTTCACGGTTAACCAATCTGAAACGATGGTCATCACCATATAATTGGCGCAAGCGCGCCATAATATTGCTTATCCCGACCCCCGATGAATTTTCATCCAGCGATGGTTCAAACGTATCCACGCCGGGGCCATCATCGCACACCATCATGATCACACGATCCTTCTTGACCGACGCCTTAACCGTGCTGGTACCGCCATC
>CAKZLM010000094.1 GCA_937126915.1 uncultured Alphaproteobacteria bacterium | reverse complement strand
CCTTTTGCCGCTTCAACGGCTTCAGGGCCACTATTAGCGGTGGAAACGGTGCAGTCAAAGTCGTTAAGAATTTCATTAAGTACTCGCAGGTTGGCGCTGACATCATCAACCACTAAAATGTTCAGGTTTAGGGCGCTTAAATTAGAGTTGGCAGAGAGTGAGCCTCGGTCTTTAACGATGCTGTGGTCATTGCCGATATTGTCAAGGATAAAGCTAGCGATAAACTCACTGCCAGCACCTAGTTTGCTGTTAACAATAATATCTCCCCCCATAGAACGGGCAATACTGCGAGACATTGAAAGTCCAAGGCCAATACCACCATGTGTTTTTGACATGGCATCTTCATGAACAGCAAAGTTTTCAAATAAGTGTGGAATGCGATCAGCAGCAATGCCGTCCCCATGATCTTTGATAGAAATGGTTAGTTTATATTGGTTTTCGTTAAAGTTGGTGACATCAGCATTAATGCTGATGGGTTTATGATCAGCATGACGAATAGCGTTGTCTATAAGGTTGCGGCAAACCTGTTTGATTTTCCGCAAATCACCATTGAGGATAATATCGTCGGGCATTTTCTCTAAGTTTAGATCAATGCGTTCAACATCTAGAATGGGTTTGAAGGATAAAAATAGTTCGGTTAATTCCCGATTGGGAACAAAAACTTCATTGTTGAGAGGCGCGTTGCCGCGCATCATGTTTGAATAATCAAGTAGTTTATCTATCATGGTCAACAGGGCTTGCCCTGAATCATAAATGTGGCTGTTATAATCAGGAATTTTATCATCGCGATTTGTTGCGTCGCTTTTTTTAAGGCGCTGAGTGATTAATTCTGAAAAGCCAATGATCGCGTTAAGCGGTGTTCTTAATTCATGGCTCATCAGGGCCAGAAAGTTTGATTTTACTTTGGTGGCAGAATTGGCATCTTCCAAGGCTTTCACAAGCGCGCGGTTGGTTTTAATTTTTTCCGTCACGTCATCAATGAAGGCGCAAAAATATTTTTCGTCCCCCTCATCATAATATTGCATATGAACCTCAACATTATAAAGCGAGCCATCTTTACGTTGGTGGATGGTTTCAAAGTTTAATTTATCTTTTTTGAATGTGGTGAGAGGTGCCATCATCGATCTGAAGGTCTCTTCATCAAATTCTGGCTTAATGTCAACAGGCGTTAACGCCTGAAGTTCGCTCATGCTATAGCCAAGATTGCGGCGCGCACCAAGATTGACAAATTTAAATTTCAATGTGTCCGCATCAAAAATAAAAATTTCATTCAAAGAATTTTCGATAAACCTTTCAAACTGTTCTGCCTGCATAGTGGCCTCATTCGGAGTTTATGTTATAATATAATTATTTAAATAGATTATATTGTATCTATATTTACACAAGCATTATTCAATATTTATGGTGAGAATAATTGCTTATTTCTTGTTTTTAGGGGTGTTGGCTATTATTTTAGTGAGGGGTTTAGTGTTGTTAGTGATTATGAGGATGGTTGTTATGCTAAGGTTGGGTTGTATTTTTTTTGGTTTTGGCTATTTGATGGCTGCCGCTTCTGTGGGTGCACAAAAGGATAGTCTGGACTAAAGCTGTCAGTTGTCTGCAGAAATATGTGCCGCTATTACGTCGGTTGATAGCGAAAATCTTGAGTGGTCAAAAGTGAGTATTGAAGGCTTTCCTGATGGTTTGTGGCGTCGCCCCTTACATACCAATGAAAGCAATAAAAGTGACGCTTCAATTCTGAAGTTTGAAAAAGGGGTGGTAGAGCCAAAGCACTTTCATACCTCTGCTGGTCATTCGGTCTTTATCTTAAAGGGTGTCTTAAATGTTGGCGGTGCAATTGTGACGGCTGGCCATTTTATATATACGCCTAAGGGTGTCGTTCATGGCCCTAATGTCGCGCTTCAGGAAACTGAAATTTTGCTGTGGTCTGATGGTCCCTTGGATCTGTACTTTGTAGAAGAGACGAAAAAGCAACAACTGCGATAGCTTGGCTGTTTGATGATAAGTTTCTGGGAATTAACTATTGCATGCTTGTTAAATTGTGTAAAAATACCCGTCAATATATTTAATTTGGGAACAGGTGACAATGCAAGTAGCAGAATTATTTGAGCAAGCAAAAATTTATTTAACCGACCATGCTCCGCAATTTATCACTGACTTTTTACTGGCTATCTTAGTCCTAATCATTGGGTTTTGGATTGCAGGTCAAGTCCGTCGTTTTGTGATGTCTGCGGCAAAAAAATCAAATCGATTGGACACCACCTTAGGGGTGTTTTTTGCTGGTCTGTCAAAAACCGTGGTGATTATCATCACCATTTTAGTTGTAATGGAAACCTTTGGTTTTAAGGTTACCAGTTTGGTGGCTATTTTTGGTGCTGCGGGTATCGCTATCGGTTTGGCCCTGCAGGGTACATTGTCAAATATTGCATCGGGCGTGATGTTGTTGATGTTCCGCCCCTTTAAGGTTGGAGACTTTATTCGCGTATCTTCCCATGAAGGGACAGTGAAAGAAATTTCGCTTTTCACCACCGTGATTGATACCCCTGATAATATCCGCATTACCATTCCAAATAATTCTGTTTGGGGGTCATCGGTGATCAATTTAAGCTATCATGATACCCGCCGTGCCCAACTCATTTTTGGCATTGGATATGGTGAAGACATGGAAAAAGCCATGACCATCATTAAAACGGTTCTTGAAGAGGAAGAGCGCTGTTTAAAAGACCCTGAACCGGTTGTTGCTGTTCAAGGCTTGAATGACAGTAGCGTCGATATAATGGTACGGTTTTGGACGCAGCGCCCTGACTTTGCAGCCACCCAGTGGGCGGTAACACAAAAGGTCAAAGAAGCCTTTGATCGTGAAGATGTTGACATTCCATTCCCAACCAGAACATTGGTGCAAAACAAAAGCTAATCTTCTTTGTTTTTGCTGGCAGTCTGTATTTTTGACAATAAGTCGGACCGAATATTTTTGCGGGCAGCGAGGTAAAACTCGCTGGTCGTAAATTCATCAACCATGTGGAATAATGGTTGTTGTTGGTTCAATATGGTTAGGTCGGTTTTTGTGCTGAATACAATATCAGCGCGTTCTCGTACAATCATGTTTGTGAGGGTTTTTTCATTAGCAGTTGATAGGTGGAGAATGTTATCGCGCCGAAACCCTAGTTGATGAAGCATGTCACATTGGGCAGAATTTAACTCACATATAGCCAAGGCATCCTGCTTGATAAAATCCTTTAAGGACATCTGATTCCATGGCGCTTTGTTTCGTGTGATTAAGATGTCGGTGACATCACCCAGTTTTCGAAGCCAATGATAAGTGTTTTCTCTCTTCTCATTGCGAATGATAGAGTAAATTAAAACATTATCACGCTGTTCAGAAACCCGAAGAGCGCGAGTCCATGGCAGCAAACGGATTTCAAATGAAAGGCCGGTTCCTGACATGAAATCTTGAACCTCTTTCACAAAAATTCCCTCAACTTCACCAGCTTCATTATAATAAGAATATTGCACAAAGGGGCTGGCAACAATAATGACATCCTGAGCTTTTATGCTGTTGCTAAAATTTAGAGATAACCAACTGTAAAGTATGACTTTATAGGCAATCCTTAGACGTTGGGATAATGATTTCTTTTGATGTTTTTGTTGTCTCATCTATGTCTCTTTAGGTGGGTGTATATTAAATACATAGGGCAATAAACATAAGAAACAATATCGATTTGAAGCCTGATGATGGAGCGCTTATTAATTGGAACTTTCAAGAGCGGCTTTTAGCTGGTCAATCATCATTGTTACTGTTTGTTCTAATGTGCTGGGGGTGATTGGTAGCATGCCCTTAGTCATCAGGGTGCCTGCGTTGCTATCTAGCAAGGCAAAAGAAAGCTCAAGTTGATTGTTAAGCAGTAATAGTTTGGTCATCAACACACGCACAGTGTGTGACGCTGTTTGTTTTTCGATATTTGACCAAAGAAGCGGGTCGTTCACATCATTGCGCCAGCGTTGAATTTGCCTGCCCTCAAAAGTGGAAATCTTTAAAGCAATGAGATCATTTAAGGTGCTCACATAATTTTGGTGTTGGGTCATGTTGGTGGCATTTTCCACATCAACCATGATAAGGATTGGTTGGTTATTCTCGTTAATCTGATCTTGTGGATTGTAAAGGTATACCAACCCCATGATTAAAATTGCCAGAGATATGATAATCGCTGCTAGGCCTATTTTGTGCGCTTTGTTATCTGTGTTACCCTCTGACATTGTGGTGACTTCTTCAATAGGGCACACCAAACGATATCCCGATTTTGGGATGGTTTCGATATATTGAGGATTATTTTTATCATCGCCAAAGGCCTTTCGTAATTCACCGATAACGATGGCGACGGCATTATCAGAAATGGCTGTCTTACCCCAGACGTGTTCTAAAAGTTCAGCCTTCGAGACAACTTGATTGCGCCGTTCTAGCAAATAAACCAACACCTTCATGGTACGATTTTCTAGACGTGTTGCTTGGTCGTCTTCACGCAGTTTGGTGATCCGACACTGCTGCTCATCGATTAAATAATGTCCCGCAATCCAGCGCATAGGTGCCTCTTTGTCTGGTCAAAATCGCCCTATAGTTTTTCTATAATAATTCTAGACTGGCTTTTTCTAAAAGGTAAGCTTTAAGTTTAAGCTTCAACCAAAAGTGATAATAATGATTAACGAACAGCGAGTAAAAAAAATGATACATGCAGTAATGACTTATGCCCGCCTATGGTTGGCGTTTTTAACATTGGTATTGGCCGTCTTTAATTTAGAGGCAATTGCCCAGCAAGATGATGATGCCAGCCTTTCTGAACAACAACAAAATATTCCAACCGCAGAAATTACGCCCCTTTGGGAAAGCCACTTTGAGACCCAATTTGAGGGCCTCCCGACGGTGGATGGTGACCATCTTTATATTGGCGGTATGGATGGTGTCTTGAGAAAACTGGACCGATTAACGGGTGAGGTTGTATGGCAAAAAAATGTTGGTGCCGCCATTGGCTCAACCGTCACAGTTGACCGTGAAATGATCTATTTTGCCAGTTGGGATGGTGCCATGCATGCCCGCTGGAAAGACAGTGGTGATCTGGTTTGGGTGTTCAAAACCGAGGGCGAAAAACAGTGGGATACATGGGATCATCGTTTGTCAACACCAACAGTTGATCATGAACGCGTTTATTTTGGTTCAGGCGATCATCATATCTATGGTCTTAATAAGCGAAATGGTGACTTGCGCTGGAAATATAAAACCGGTGGCATTATTCACAGCCAACCAGCATTGGATGGTGAAAAAGTTATTGTGGGTTCTTTTGATGGTTATCTTTACGCCCTTGACCGTGCCAATGGCCAGCAGGTGTGGGCCTTTAAAACCGTTGGCAATAGCTATTTCAGAAATGGCGCAATTAGCAGTTCACCCTTGGTCCATGATGGTGTAGTTTATTTTGGATCCCGAGATTATAATATTTATGCGGTGTTGTCGGCAACGGGAACTGGGGCGTGGAATTATCGCACTCCAAGTTGGGTGGTGGCGCAGCCCTTAATATTTGATAAAACCCTGTATGTGACCAATTCAACCGATGCCCGTTTGATGGCCGTGAATATCGAAACGGGCTATGAAACATGGCACAGTTTGTTAAACATTAATTCTTATGGTCGCTCGGTAGCTGTTGGCGAACATTTTGTTGCCAGTGCGGCGCAAGATGGGCGGGTTTATCTGATCAAGCGTGATGGCAGTGGTCAGGCTGCTTTTTATGACACCCCATCTGCCCGCGAAAATCGTGATGCTTATTTTGATGGCGATAAATGGCGCGATGTTGAATACCAATCCTTCCGCCATTATGAACAGCATCATCACAGCTTTTTAAAGGAGGTCGGTGCCATTAATGCAGGGTTGGTAGCCCATGAAGGGGTGATCTATCTTGCCAATTCTGGCGGCGATATCGTTGCGCTTGAGGTGAAAGAAAGATCTTCAAATTAAGTTAGGCCAAATTAAGTTCGGCAAGTTTAGTTTGGGGCCGTAGTCGATCAACTTTATCATTAATGGGTCGGTAAAGTTGGTTTGATCACCCGTGAAAGAGGCGCCTTTATCGAAGGTGCCTCTTTTTTTTCTAAAGAGCTAGACCTTGGTGTATGAGTTGTTAAGCTGTGTATATCAGTGATATGTAACAAAGTGGATTAGGATGATTTATCATCTAGAAATATATATACACAAGTTGATCGCAATCAGGCGTTGTCGATGATTAAAGACACACTTCAGGGTCTTGAAGGTTGGATTATCCGCCACCAATTATTTTCAAATATGTCAGCCAGCTTATTGGTTGAATTACCTGCATTGCAAATTGAGGCCTTTGTAAAGTCACTGGCGTTACAAGGATTTAAAGCCAGCTTGAAGGAAAAGAAATGGTTATGCCGCAAACAGGGGAAGTGACCTTACTTATGGCGATTAATTTCATTCATGATGAGCCTGACTTAAAGCGGGATGTGCCAGCTTTCGGCTAAAAGATTTTTATAAGCCATCAAAATAAAGTTGTGCACGGAAGGTGCGCGTTAACATATCACGAATTTACAAATGCACCTTGCTCAGATAAAGTTCTGGTAGGGGAGAAGGTTATGATCATTCGACGCATTGCACAGGGAATAAATCAGCAAAATTGGTTCACCGTTGCGGTTGAGGTGATGGTTGTTGTTGTCGGTATATTTATTGGCCTGCAGGTTGATGAGTGGAACGAAGAACGCAAAATGCGCCTGCTGTAGATTGAATATTTAGATCGGATGGCAGCAGAGTTTGATCAGTTAATTGCTTCGGAAGAAGGCCGTCTTCTTTGGAACAGCGTGCGTATAAACCAAGCCGAAAAGCTCTTAACCGCGCTGAATGATAAAGAACTGATTGATGACGATGCCAGTGCCTTTCCTTATTGGATTTATTATTTAGGGGTGATTAATCGCCCAAGGCTATCGTGGGGGGTGGTCGAAGAATTGCGATCCACAGGCAATATTCAATTAATCCAAAGTTTGGATCTACGACAAGCCCTGACAGATTTGGAAAATGAGTACAAATGGGTTGATCAATTATTAGAAGAAGGCAATGTGTTGGTCCGGGCTTACCGCCCAGAAATTCTTAAATTGCTGCAGGTAGTGACCCCTGAAAACCGTGATACTAATACTAAATTAGTGACCAAGCATCGGGCGGAGGATTTTTGGCAATCGCCTGAAATCATTAATATGATTTCGCAAATTGCTGCCTTTCAAGTGCGGGCTGATTATAATATGCGTGAAAACCTTAAGCGTTTATCTGATCTTAGTGCAAAAATAAAAGCAACCAAAGCCAACCTGATGGCCCCTTAAGATGATTTTTGGCAAAGGATTTTGGAGGGTTGCCTCGTATCTGTTGTAATTCATAAAAACTTACGACAGCACGAGGTTATCCCATGTTTACCCATTTTATTCGCTCAGCAATGCGTAATTTGCTGAAATATAAACAATTTAGCGCGCTTAATATTTTAGGTCTGTCAACGGGTTTGGCCGCGGCTATTTTGATCATGCTGTTTGTAAAAGACGAATTAAGTTATGATCAATTTTGGTCTGATGTTGATCAAAAATATCGTATTCAAATTACCTTTAAACCCAGTGGACGTGAACCAATGAGTTTTTCATCAGGTCCAGGTCCCTTAAAAGAAGCGTTAACAACTTATTTTCCCGAAGATGTGCTTTTAAGCACCCGTGTTAATCCACGCCGCCCAACCCTTAAAATTGGAGATGATAGTTATTTGGACCGCGTACCCTATGTTGATCCTGAGGTGATTGACATCTTTGATTTTACGACGCTGGCGGGTGACTTGTCTCTGGCTGTAGAAGGGGCCAATAGCATGGCGCTTAGTCGTGAGCGGGCAGTGAAATATTTCGGCTCGGTTGAGGGGGCAATAGGTCAAACCGTCAATTTAACCTTTGCTGGCGTGGTGAAAGATTATCAAGTGGCAGCGGTTTTTGAGGACTTTCCTGAAAACAGTCATATAGAAATGCCTGCCATGGTGAAAATTATTGAAGAAGACTTTGCCAACACGCCATGGTTTTTTAGCAGTTGGTTTTCAGCCAATAATTTGGTTTATTTTCAGCTAAAAGACGGTAGAAGTATTGATATTATCAATAACCAGATGACCAATTTCATCAATGGCGTTGGTATTGATAGTGGTGACGGATCAAACCCAAGCGATTTTTTAGATTTTACCACCTATAATATGGGCGATATTCATCTTTATAACAAAGCTCAAGGCAGTAGTGGTGGTGATATCCGCTTGATTTATGCTTTCATGATGATAGCAGGCTTGGTTCTGGTTATTGCCAGCATTAATTTTATGAACCTATCCACGGCACAAGCCAGCTTGCGTGCCCGCGAGGTATCGTTGCGTAAGGTTTTGGGGGCCAACAAAAGCAATCTGATCGGACAATTCGTTGGTGAAAGTGTGCTTTTAACCATTGTTGCCTTGGTAATTGGTGTTGCGATTAGTTATTTGCTTTTGCCTGCCTATAACCAATTATTAGACCGCGCCATCGTGCTTGATTTAACCGATGTATCCATTGCCGCCATGATCTTGACAATGGGCTTGGTGCTGGGAACGGCGGGTGGATTGTACCCTGCTTTTGTGTTGTCTGCCTATCGTCCGTCTGAGATTTTGCGGGCTAATAAATCAGCCGATACTGGCGGCAGTTCGGTGGTCAGAAATGTGCTTGTAACTTTCCAATTTTGCATCTCAATTGGGTTGATCATTGCGACCAGCGTTGTCTATTTGCAATTATCCTTTTTCCGCACCCTTGATCGTGGTTATGACCCTGATCGTATGATGGTGGTGTCTGGCATGGGGGATGATATTGCTGGCGATCGTCGCTATGCCCTAAAAGTCGAGGTGATGAAACTGCCGTTTGTGGAAAGTGCCACCATCACATCAGAAGGGCCCAGCAACGCCAATGAAAACAACACCAGTCTTTCATTGCCGGGATCTGATCAAACCCAATTGGTAGGCCGCGTTGATGTTGATCACGATTTTCTTGAAACTTATAATCTTTCCCTCATCGCAGGGCGTGATTTTAGCCGCGACTATGCTGAGGATAAGCAGCCCACAGTAGATGAGGGGCGCAATCAAGCAAATGTTCTAATCAATGAAACCGCTGTTCGAAAGTTGGGTTTCTCGTCGCCCGAAGATGCCCTTAGTAAGCAAGTGAACATGCCATGGCGGCGCGGTGATGCTGGCAATTTACTATATATAGAGCAGACCATTGTGGGGGTTATCAATGATGCCCATTTCCATAGTTTGAAAAATGTTCTGCGCCCTGAATTATATTTGATTGGTGATATTGAATTTGACCTCGTCGTGCGCTTTAACAATGACTTTGAAAGTGCTAATGCAGAAATTCAACGGGTATGGCAAAATATCATTCCTGATATGCCTTATAACAGCTTTCAGGCAGCCAGTGCCATTGCGCGTGAATTTGATGCTGAGGTTAGGCAGACCAATATCTTCGCGGCCTTTTCAGTATTGGCTATTTTAATCAGTTGTTTGGGGTTGTTTGGATTGGCATCTTTTGTGGCCAGTCGCCGCACCAAGGAAATTGGCCTGCGTAAGGTGATGGGCGCCAATGTTAAAGACATTTTGCGTTTGATGATTTGGCAGTTCTCAAAGCCAGTGTTTGTGTCAGCCTTGATCATTGTACCGCTTATCAGTTGGGTGATGATCGATTGGCTGGAAAACTTTCCATACCGCATGGATAGTTTATTAATCATGCCATTGGCGCTGGTGGCGGTGGGCATTGCCCTCTTTATTGCGTGGGCCACGGTGATGAGCCATACCATCAATGTCGCCAAAACCAAGCCAATTACAGCACTTCGGTATGAGTAGGGTCGACTTACTGCTTATTGGGAAAAGCTTGTTCCCATGAAGAATATAGTTTTGAATCGGGAAGTAGTTTCTGTATTTCAGCCGTTTGCAAATCAATTCTGAAAACTTTAGGAGCATTTTGTCCAGTGATTTGGTAGTACTTTTCTTTTATTGATGAGGCATGCCTAGTTAATTCTTTTATTAAAGACATTGAGAAATAGATACCATTATCCACATCAATATGGATTTGCTCTAGATAATTTTGATGGTTGGTATCAGTAGTGCCTTTAGGAGAAGTTAGGCCGAAATACAAACAGGCAAATTGTAGATCGTCTAGTTTAGTCTGATCGCGTTCTCTTCTTTCACGGTATTCCTTAATCCATTGGTTTCTTAATGAAGTTGATGACTTTAAGGCTTCTGCAGTTTCATCGATTTTAATGCTTAAGGCTAAAATCTTTATGTCGGCAGTTAATTTTTCATTACAAGTTTTTTTCAAATCGTTTGAAGGGATTTCAATAATCGGTATTTCTAATAGAAAAAATATTTCATTTCTTACTTTATCAGTTTTCTTGTTTTTTGTTTCTTCTAAAAATGCGCTAAAGGCTTTTTTGTCTATTTGAAAATTAATATATAAATCATTTACTATTTGACTTTTTAATTGAAAGAATTGATTAAAAATAAACCAAGCTTGAGTTAATGAATTATTGATAGCTTTAATCTCATCCATTAATTCTTTTTTTCTCTATTTTTATCTGCTATTTTTTGTGCTGCCCAGGCACCGCCTAGGGCACCTGCTAAAGCAGGTATGAGTGAAGTGATAATGGTATTACTTTCTTCAAAACTAAGCAGTGGGCTATACAGTTTTTTTGTAAACCATATATAAGCTAATATGACGCTTATAAGAACGATGTTCTCACCAAATGTATTTTCATTGATCGTGGTAAACTTATTCATTTTGCAACTCTTTAAAGGTGTATTTTGCAAAAAGTATACACGAATCAGAAGATAAAGCTATAGGTAGCGGAGATCTACAAAAAAAGCCCCGCTGATGGTTGCGGGGCTTTTCTTATGATGGTTGCTTTAATCAGATATTAAAAGCTGGTTTGAACGCTGAAACGCACGTTAAACGGCTTGCCAGTTGAGATGTTGGTGTTGCTGTGGGCATCTGGGTAATAGGTTGCATCAAGCAGGTTTTCGACGTTCACTTGCAGTCTGATCTGATCGTTAAATTTATAATAAGCAGCAGCATCAAAGCGGATGTAATCAGGCACTTCAACGCTGTTGTCTTCACTGACAAAGAAGCTGTCTTGGTAGGTGGCGCCAAGGCCAAAGCTTAATTGATCAGTTACCGCCACCATGTTCCATAGCGAGAACATGTTTTCAGGAGTTTGACGGGTTTTGTTGCCGTTAAAGCCGCCATCATCAACACGGTTTACTTTACCATCCAAATAGCTATAGCCCGTCGTGATAAACCAATTGTCAGCCAATTCACCAATTAACTGAACCTCAAAGCCTTTGGTTTTTGAGCCTTCAATCACAATCACTTGTGATGGGTCTTCTGGGTCAACGGATGTGTAGCTGGCGCGGTCTAGGTTAAAGATCGCCGTGGTAATGCTAAGGTCATCACGAATGTCCCACTTTAGGCCCAGTTCGGTATTTTTAAAGCGTTGTGGTTTGGTGCTTTGGCTGTTCAAGTTTAGCGTCAAGAACTGATCGCCCGAGCGCGGCAAAAAGGTTTCGCTATAGCTGATATAAGTTGAGATATTTGTCTTTGGCTTAAAGATGGCACCAAAACGTGGGGTAATTTCTTCGTCCACGCGGTTGAACTGGGCATCTGCGCGCAAGTCATTAACCTTAATGTCAAAGCGGTCATAACGAACACCAGCAACCACCTGTAACCACTCATTCAGATCAACTTGGTCTTGCATATAGGCAGAGAAAACCGTGACGTCAGAGGCGCGATCACGGGCCGACTTTGTAAAGCCGAATTCAGGGATGCTTAAAGGATCGGAAAACGCGATGACTAATTGATCATCACCATTATCAGCAAAAACATTATCAAGGCGGGCATTGACGGTGTCTTGCAAGGCGTATTCAGCGCCAATAAGCAAGGTGTGCTCAAAACCAGCAAGGTCTAATTCACCAATTAAGTTCGACTGGATCAGGAAGTTTTCACGTCCTGTTGTGTCACGGTAGCCATCCAGCTCTACTTCTGTTACAGCGCCGCTGGAAACATCAACCGGCTTGCTGGCATAAAGGTTCTGATAAACCTTGTCATAGTCTGCATATTGTAGGCCAAGGTTTACACGCATGGTATCTGACAAGGCATGGTCGACTTTCGTTCTCACAATATTAGCTTGCAAGGTGGTGAAATTTTCATCGGGTGAGCCAAAGAAGGTATCGTGATATCCTTCAAGGGGTACGTTTGGTCCGCTGTCAACAATTTGCGATGGAACGCCGCGATCAACGGTGCGATCATCATCTAAATATTCATAGCTGAACACAATATCTGTATCAGGCGATGCTTGGAATAAAACTGTTGGGTTAATGGCAAACCGTTGGCCACCGAAGAAGTCACGGTGGTTTTTCATGTCTTCATAGAAGGCATTGATGCGCAGGCCAAATTGATCGCTTAATCCACGGTTCACGTCACCTGCCACGGTGAAGGCGCCAAAGCTGTCAATGCTGGCGTTCAGGTCTTGGAAGTTTTCATCCAAGTTGGCTTTTTTGGTTACACGGTTAACAATACCGCCACCGCCACCACGACCAAACAATAAGGCGTTTGAACCGCGCAAAATTTCGATTTGTTCTAAGTTATAAAGCGGACGGTAATATTGCACATCATCGCGAAAACCATCGAGGAAGAAGTCCGCTGTGGTCTGAATACCGCGAATGATAATAGCATCACGGTGTCCTTCGCCTTGGCTAATAGAAAGACCAGGCATGTAGCGCAACACATCACCGAAATTATTGAACGATTGGTTTTTAATTTGACTGTTATCAATGATCGACAAGCTTTGAGGAACATCAAGAATGGGGGTTGGCGTTTTAACCGCATTCATCTTTTCCATAGACAGCTGCTTGCTGACAACAACAAATTCTTCAATGTCTTGCAAGTCCAAAGCTTCTTCAGCGCTGGTGATGGGAGAGATTAATAAACCAAAAAGGCTTACACTGCTTAATAGTTTAGTCGTGTTCAAAAGTGTTGATTGCATCGTCGCTCTCTTTTGTTTCTGCAATTAATAATGATTCGCAAAAACTTATAGGATGTTTGTTTTGAAATTGCAAATCATTCTTAACTGCAAAAGAGATTTTTATGTGGCCTTGTCTTGGAGCCCGCAGAAACGCTGGAGTTAACAATAGTGAATATTATTTGTGAGATGTGTTTTTGTCACTTAAGCCAAGCTGTTTTGCAGCATTTTGTAATTTATCGATAACAGCCTGTGGTGTTTTTTTGCTGGCGGCTAGGTAAGATTTTTTTTGAGCAATCGTCATTAATTGATCTAATTTAGTGGCGTCCATATGGTCCCATGCTTCTGCTAAAGAGTTATAGACAGCTGGGTCCATAATGGTTAAATCGCCGCGCTTTCTTAAAAGCCATTGGTGCTTGGATATGATAATTAGCTTTTCTACTTCTAAAATTTGCTCAGGCCTAAATCCTGCTTCACGTAATATTTGACAGTGGGCTGTATTTTTACCGCACCCAACAGTGGCCCCAGATTTGATTAAGTCTTCAAGTGTAATGGTTTCCGGGTATTTGCCCTTTAAGCTATATAAGGCATAATTGACGGTCGCCACGGGC
>CAKZLM010000093.1 GCA_937126915.1 uncultured Alphaproteobacteria bacterium | reverse complement strand
CATCCTGCATGCCGTGAAAATCAAAATAAGGGCGATCTTCCTCTTGCTTAACATAAGCATCAAACAATTGCTTCTCAGACATCACGCCTTTTAATTCTTCCAAGATAACCTCTGTTTGTGCTTCTAAGGCAGGCACCCAATCAAAATCAGCGGCGTCATAAAATTCTTTTTGCGGCAGGTCAGGAAAGTAATATTGTTGCGGTTCCTGATAATAAACTTTGCGCCGTCCCAAAAGCAGGTCAATTGATTTTTGAACCCGACCTTCCTTGTCATCATTTTCCTTAAAAGCTGGGGCTAATTGATCATCAATATAATGCGAGAACTTAGCCGAAATTTGATCTAACTTGCGCTGGGCATCATCCAAAAAGGGTTTTAATTCTGGCGGCACTTGATCATTGGGAAAACGAATGCCCACTGCTTGTTGATAATAAGAAGCCGCAGCGCGGTGATCGCCTTTTTCATTATAATGATCAGCTTTCATGATAAGGGCCCGTGGATTAACGGCTTCCATTGCCAGTGAGCGATCTAGGGCAGCGATCATCTCAGGCCCTTCTGATAATTTTTCATGGGCCATGGCAAGGGCCAAATAAACCGATGCATTGACATGCCCCAAGGCCACCACACGTTTTAAATTATCTCGTGCCAAGGCAGGATTCTCGCCTTCCAAGGCCGCAATGCCTTGCTGTAACAATTGAATAACCTCTGGTGACGGTCCTTGCGCTTGCATAATCTTTATTCCTTCATAATAAAAACAAGCCAGCAACAGAATCGTTGCGCTTGCTCTAAACAACCTTGTTTCTAAAAATAATGGGACGTGATGCCCCACCTTAAATGCCACATTTCCGTCACATTTAAGCCTGTCAAAGCTTGAATATCAAGCCCTAGACGCCCATCGCAATAAAATAGTGATAAAAATCCCACACATGTAACTAAATTACGTTCCAGCGATAAAAACTGTACATAATTATCCTTTTCCTTAGCAAAATTTTAACTAGTGTTTTCAGGGTAAAGTGATCAGTGGCAACACTGGTCCTTAACGAGATCAGGTTACGAAGATCACCACCGCGTTTTCTAAGTGCCTGAAAATTATATTAAACTTTGGGAAGTAAAATATGAAAAACGAAATGACATTCAAACGTCGTGCGATGTTGCTAGGTAGTGCTGCTACTATGGCTGCAAGCTTTGCGATGGGCGTGGGTATCACACCTGCTTCTGCGCAAGATGCCGATGACGATGCCGCTGAAGTAGAAGAGGTTGTCGTAACCGGTTCACGCATTAAAAATGCTAACATTTCATCACCTAGCCCGGTAACAACCGTTGGTGCTGAAACAATTTCTTTGCGTGGTAACACTCAAATCGAAGACATGATGACCACTTTGCCACAAACTGTGGCTGCTCGTGGTGATGGTGACTTCTCTGGTAACGGTACTGCACAGGTTGACTTGCGTGGTCTAGGTGCTGCTCGTACATTGGTATTGGTTGACGGTCGTCGCCTACCTTACGGTCAAGCAAACGCCACACCTGCTGACTTGAACTCAGTTCCTAGTGCCTTGGTTTCACGTGTTGAAGTTCTAACTGGTGGTGCATCAGCCGTATACGGTGCTGACGCTGTGGCCGGTGTTGTTAACTTTATCATGAACCGTGATTATGAAGGTCTATCAATCTCAGCTCAAGCTTCAATCAACCAAGCTGACAACGACAGCAAACGCTACCGTGACATTCTTCTAGAAGGTCAGCAAGAAGTTCCAGGTTCAACCTTCGATGGTTTCACTTGGTCAACTGACGTTGTGTTTGGTACAAACACTGACGATGGTCGTGGTAACATCACTATTGCTTTCAACTATCGTGAAGCAAACGAAATTCGCCAGCGCGACCGTGACTACGCGGCTTGTGCGTTTGGTGGCGGTGACCCTGAGTTCTACTGCTTGGGTTCTTCAACTACTCGTCCTGCGCGTTTAGCAAGCTTCGGACAGGCAGCTACCAACCAGTTTAACTTGTTGGCATTTGACCTAAACTCAGGTGAAACTCGTAACTTCATCTCTAGCGGTATTCCGAACGACACCTTCAACTTTGCGATCACTCAGCGTACGCGTGCTCCTTCTGAGCGTTTCGCGATTACCACATTCGCTCACTATGAGTTAAGCGAATGGGCTGAATTCTACATGGATATGGCGTTCACGTCTAATACATCCATTGGTCAGATTGGTCCTTCTGGTATCTTCTTCTCTACTGACACTATCAACTGTGATAACCCGTTCTTGAACGCTGTTCAGTTGGAAGAAATTTGTACGAAAAACGGCTTAGCTGGTGATGATCTAGCATACCTTGCCGTTGGTCGTCGTAACGTAGAAGGTGGCCCTCGTCAGCAGTATAACTCTAACGACACCTTCCGTGTGAACGGTGGTTTCCGTGGTGACTTGTCTGAAAACTGGTCTTATGACTTGTTCGGTCAATTTGCACGCGTTAAAAACAACCGCGTTCTACAAAACTACGTTGATCCAACTCGCGCTCAAAACTCTTTGATCGTTAAAGACGTTAACGGTACACCAACCTGTCAGGTTGCTATCGACGGAACTGATCCGCTTTGCGTACCTTACAACATCTTCCAACCAGGTGGTATCACTGAAGAAGCTCTTAACTACATCTCTATTCCTCTATTGAATAGCGGTCGTGTTAACCAGAAGATCCTTTCTTTAAGCTTCACTGGTGACCTAACTGACTATGGTATGGTTATGCCTAACGCCTCAACTGGTGTTCAATTTGTTGGTGGTATCGAATATCGTGAAGACTTCTTGGCTCGCCAAGCAGATGACGCGAACGTTCGTGAAGGCTTCCAAAACATTGAAGAAGAAGTAACCGTGTCTGAATTCTTCGGCGAGTTGGCTGTGCCTCTTGCAGAAGGTATGGAAATGGCTGAAGAATTGTCTGCTACTGCAGCATTCCGTTGGTCAGACTACAACACCACTGGTACTTCTAACACTTGGGCAGTTGGTCTAACTTGGGCTCCTGACGATTCCGTTAAGTTCCGTGTTCAGGCTCAGCAAGCTGTACGTGCTCCAAACATCTTCGAATTGTACAATGACCGCGGTGAAACATTGTTCGATATGACCGACGAAAACAACGACGGTATCTTCGATCCATGTGCGGGCACTACGCCTTACTACACTGCTGCACAATGTGCTAACCAAGGTATAACTGCTGCTCAGTACGGTACTGTATCTGATAACCCTGCTGGCCAGTTCAACAGCATCTCTGGTGGTAACCCTGATCTAGAAGTTGAAACTTCTAGAACTTATACTGCTGGTGCTGTCTTCACACCTGAATCAGTTGCTGGTTTAACTTTCTCTGCTGACTTCTATCACATTAAAGTGAAAGATTTCGTAGGTACTGTTCCTCCAGAATTGGCTGTTCGTCGTTGTGCTGAAGACGCTGATCCGTTCTTCTGTAGCCTAGTTCAACGTGACCCAGGTGGAGGGTTGTTCGTATCACACGACACGTCTTTCGTAACTGCGACCAACGTTAACACTGGTTCACTTGAAACCAAAGGTATCGATTTCAACGCTAGCTATAGCTTTGATATGCCTGAAGGTTTAGGTACTATGAACCTTGCTACTATCACCAACTACCTAATGAGCTATGATATTGAATCACTTCCTGGTCTAGAGCCATTTGCGTGTGACAATTATTATGCTGGTGACTGTATTGTTCCTCGTCCGAAGTGGGGTTCTAACACCACTGCGACTTGGGTAACAGAAGGTGGCATGGGTATCACTGCTACGTGGCGTTACATTGGTTCAACCAAATTGTTGAACTCAACTGTTACGACAAGTAAAGCCTACAAGTTGAAAGCTACTAGCTACTTCGATCTTGCAGTTTCTACTGAAGTTGCAGAAGGTCTAACTCTACGTGCTGGTATCAACAACATCCTAGGTACCCGTCCTCCAGTAACCAACTCAGTACCAGCTGGTCTTGGTACTGGTAACACTTACCCAGGTTACTACGACGTAGACATGCGTTATGGCTTCGTTTCTTTGAAAGCTGATTTCTAAGAAACCCCAACGCTTACTCTTATAATCTAAATGAAAGCCACAGATTTCGGTCTGTGGCTTTTTCTTTTGAAAGAGAAAATTTTGATCACTTTATCTTATTTCTGCCTTTGAATTTTCATCTCACCCTGTGTAAGCTAAATAAGGAAAATCTATCAAAAAGGCGAAGATATGTATAAAGCATTGGCACCATCCTTCCTTCTAGCGATCGCAACGACAGGTTTACTCTCCAATCCTGCTTTTGCGCAGGACAACGGCTTCATGGCTAACTTTAAAGCATGCCAAAAGCTAACCGATAACGATAAACGACTGGCTTGTTTTGACGCCTTAATGCCAGCTTCTTCTGCAACCGCACTAAAAGAAATAGTGCCAACAGCACGATCTGCCTCCAGCAACCAACCAACACCATCAGCACGCCCCCCTCAAAAAGAAGAGTTTGGCACAGAATCATTACGATCCAATCAAGATTTTTCTGACCGCCAATCAGCAACAGAAGAACCCGACGAGCTTAAGACAAAACTTATCTCCATCACTGTTCAAGGTCGCAAAAACGTTTTCACCTTTGACAATGGCCAAGTTTGGAAGCAACACCCCTCTGATACCAAACGCCCAATGCGCTCCTATGATAATGTAGATGCCGCTGTGACCATCAAGAAAAAACTCTTTGGTCGTCACACCATGCGCTATAAAGGTCGCACCATTCAAATTACCCGCGTACAATAAATTTTAAAGATCCATAATCCTATGACAAACCCAGATCAGATCATCCAACAAGGCATGCAAGCCTTACAACAAGGCCAACCTGCCCATGCTAAAGAGTTATTCACGAACCTGATCAATAGTGGTGTTGAAAATGCCTCTCTTTGGCTGGCTGTAGCCTATGCCAACAGGGACCTATCTGATCATGAAGGGATGCTGAAGGCTGCTGAAAAATCATATGACTTAGAAAACCGCAACCCACGCGCCTTGGTCTTAAAGGGTGATTATTATTATCAAGCCCAAAAGCAGCACAGCGCCGCCTCATTTTATTTAAAGGCCCTTAACATTGCCCCTAAAGGCAACCAAATACCGCCTGATTTAGCACCTGAAATACAACGCGCCCAACAACGCTATCAAACCATCACACAAAGCTATCAAGACACGCTTGTCAAAACCATGGATGATGCCTTTAAGAACACCGAGGGTGACGCACGCCGCGTTCAAATCGCGCTAGATTTTATTTTAGGCAAAAAACAGCCCTACTTGCAGCAACCAAAAAACTTTTATTTCCCAGAATTACCCAATGTCGAATTTGCCGACATTACAGACTATGACTGGGTGGAAGAGCTGGAACAACAAACCGATGCCATTCGGGACGAGTTGATCAATCTTATCAATCATCACAATGATTTTAAGCCCTATATAACGGGCAACAAGGCACGCTCTATCACAGATCGTCATAATTTGATCGATAACGATGATTGGAGCGCGTTGTTTCTTTATCAAGGGGGTGAACGCCAAGACACTTATGCTGATTTATGCCCCAACACCATGGCAGCACTGGAAAAAACTCCACTATGCCAAGCGCCGGGGGTTTCGCCCAACATCATGTTTTCAAAATTAAAGGCGGGCTTTAAAATTCCCCCTCACAATGGCCGCTACAACACCCGTTTTATTTGTCATCTGCCCCTTATTGTTCCCGAAGGATGTCATTTCAGGGTTGGCAACAGTCAACGTCAATGGTCCGAGGGCAAATTATGGGTCTTTGATGATAGCATCGAGCATGAAGCTTGGAATGATAGTGATCAAGATCGCTATATTTTGCTTTTTGATATTTGGCGTCCAGAACTTTCTGACAGCGAGAAATCTCTCATCAGTACCCTAATCAGCAGCTTATCTGACTAGTCTTAAGTGTACTTACCACCCTCAGCAACAACCTAAAGTGATGTTGCCCGTTTGCAACGCCGACCGCCTTTTTGACTCGCAATGGCGCGAAAAAGCTGCCTTTGGGGTTTTCTGAAATGGTTAAAACTTTATAAAGTATTTCACATATGAACAATATCTGTTCATTTCAGGATTATTTCGACATGGGGCACCATATTGCTAAAGCTAGCGATAGGGTGTGTCGTTTTAATTTGTATTAATTAAGAGTAAGCATAGGAAAAAATATGTCTACATTTACATCACGCACTTTCCGTTCTGCCCTTTTGGCAAGCACGGCTACTGCATTGGTTGCTATGGCTGCTACGCCAGCTGTTGCACAAGATGCAGACGACGAAGAAGTGGAAGAAGTAATCGTAACAGGTTCACGTATCGTACGTAAAGACCTTGAAGCGGCTTCTCCCGTAACTGTTCTTAACGCTGAAGCTATTACCTTTGAAGGTACGACTCGCATGGAAGACTTGGTTGCTTCTTTGCCACAAGCTTTTGCTGCACAAAACTCAACTGTTGCTAACGGCGCGTCTGGTACTGCGACTGTAAGCTTGCGCGGTTTGGGTTCTACTCGTACTTTGGTATTGATGAATGGTCGTCGTATGACTGCTGGTGATCCATTCTCAAGCGCTCCTGACCTTAACTTCATTCCTAACGCCCTTGTTAAACGTGTTGACGTTCTAACTGGTGGTGCATCATCAGTTTACGGCCCAGACGCTGTGGCAGGTGTTGTTAACTTCGTGATGGACACTGACTTTGAAGGTCTACGCTTCAACTCACAATATTCATTCTACCAACACAACAACAACAATGAACTTGCTCAATCTATCAACGAAGCTGCTGGCTTCGAATACCCTGAGGGTAGCATCACTGATGGTGAGCAGTGGAACATTTCAATGGCTGTTGGTTCAAACTTTGACGAAGGCCGTGGTCACGCTTCTGCTTATGTTACTTACCGTGACATTAACTCAGTTGTTAAAGGTGGTCGTGACTACTACAACTGTACCGTTTCTACTGGTTCAACTGGTCCTCGTTGTGGTGGTTCTTCAACTTCACAATATGGTCGTTTCAACACCCGTGAAGATGGCCGCACTAAATCATACGTTTTGGATTGGGATGGTCCAGGTAACACGTTCAAGCCTCGTCAAGGCGAAGTGTTCAACTACGGTCCTTTCAACCACATCCAACGTCCTGACACCAAGTGGTCAGCTGGTGGTTTCGTAAACTACCAAGTGAACGACAATGTAGAAGCTTACATTGAAACAATGTTCATGGATGACAAAACTGATGCGCAAATCGCACCATCTGGTAACTTCGGTCGTACAACTACACTAAACTGTAACAACCCAATGTTGTCTGCTCAACAGTTTGACATCATCTGTGTTAAGTCTGGTGTAACGGCTCTTAGTCAAGATGCCTACAATGCTCAGTTCGCTCCTGGTGAATTGGGTGATGACGCGCCTGTAACTATCTTCCGTCGTAACGTTGAAGGCGGTAACCGTACAAACGTTATCCGTCACACTAACTACCGCGTTGTAGCTGGTTTCCGTGGCGACTTAGGTGATAACTGGACTTATGATGTATATGGCATGAAAGGTGTTAACCTTGCCTCTGAATCATACATCAATGACTTGAACACTAACCGCATTAAAGATGCCCTAGCTGTTGTAACTGACGCCAACGGTAATGCAGTTTGTGCTTCTGGTAACGCTGGTTGTGTGCCTTGGAACATCTTCACTAAAGGCGCTGTAACTAAAGCTGCTACTGACTATATCGCAACAACTGCGGTAATGACTGGTGAAACTGCTATTAAAATGGTTTCAGCTTCATTCGTTGGTGACCTAGGTGCATATGGCATGACTATGCCTGGCGCTATGGAAGGTGCTCAAATCGCGAGGGGTGCTGAATACCGTGACGAATCTAGGTCTCCTACTCCTGACGAAGTATACGAAAAAGGTCTTCGTGCAGGTTCTGGTAGCCGTACAGTTCGCTACAGCGGCCTAGGCTTCAACGTTCTTGAGCTATTCGCTGAGACCGTTGTTCCTGTGATCCAAGATCGTGAGATGATCCAAGATCTATCTCTAGAGCTTGCTGGTCGTTTCACTCAGCACAACATCTCTGGTGATGACTTCACTTACAAAGTAGCTGCTACTTGGCAAGTTGATGACAACATCAAATTCCGTGGTGGTTACAACCGTGCGGTTCGCTCACCTGGTCTAACTAACTTCTTCGCTCCACAAAACACTGGTCTAGCTGGCATGCAAGACTTGTGTGCTGTGACCGCTCAAGGTGCTCCTACTGGTACTTTGGAAGAGTGCTTGCGCACTGGTGCAACTGCTGCCCAGTATAACGCTGGTATTCCTGGTAACGATGCGAACCAATACAACACCATCACTGGTGGTAACCCTGGCTTGAAGCCTGAGGTTGCTGACACCTTTACTTTAGGTGCTGTATACACTCCAGAAGCTCTACCTGGTTTCTCTGCTACTCTTGATTACTATAACATCAAGATCGAAGACACTATCGGTTCTTTGGGTGCAGAAGATATCCTAGTAACATGTGCTCGTACTGGTGACGCTGGTCTTTGTGGCCTAGTTAACCGTGACCCTGTAGATGGTAACTTGTGGGCGACTAACGCTTCTTACATCGTTACTACTCAGCAAAACATCGGTAAACTAGAAGCTGAAGGTATCGACGTTAACTTGAACTTCACTTCTGAGTTGGGTGAATACGGCGACCTTATCTACAGTGTTGTTGGTACTTACCTAATGGCTGATAAGTTCTCTAACCCACTAACTAGCTACGATTGTGTTGGTTACTTCGGTGGTCAGTGTGGTGCACCTCGTTCTAAGTGGAAGCATAAATTCCGCGCGACTTGGGCTACCAACTTTGACACCCGCATTTCACTACAATGGCGCTTCACTGGTAAAGTTGACAATGACGACTTCAGTGATAACCCGAACATTGGTGATGCCGGTTCTCACAACTTGTGGCTAACAAACGGTGCATCTCTAGTAACTGCTCAAAGCTACTATGACTTCACTGTTAGCCAACAGATCAACGAAAACTGGTCTGCTCGTGTTGGTGTGAACAACTTCATGGATAAAGAGCCTCCAATCCTACCTAGCTTGACCTCAAACGGTTACACTGGTGCGTACGACAACTTGGGTCGTTACATCTTCTTCGGTGTGAAAGCTAACTACTAAGTTCTTTGAACTTACTTAGGATAGAATTTGAAAGGGTCGCTTCGGCGGCCCTTTTTTTGTTGCACCCTGATCCTCCCTTGGGTCGTCCGATGGTGCGCGGCTCAAGGCTGGAAAAGCTTTCGCTTTGTTTGTTGCACCCCGATCCTCCCTTGGGTCGTCCGATGGTGCGCGGCTCAAGGCTGGAAAAGCTTTCGCTTTGTTTGTTGCACCCTGATCCTCAAACGCTCTTTAGCGAATTGCGAAAGCAATTCTGAGCCGTCCGCGCGTTTCATAGAAAAGTGAGAACTTTTCTGGAAACAAAACAAAAAATAGGAATGATCCACTATCAGTCCTATAGCAAGCGGCGATGCCAGAGCAAATACAAGGAAAAGCCCTAGTGGCGTCTGAATACATCAAAAAAGAGAGCAACTGCCAACGACAGCGCCCTCTTTTAAGTTCATCTTGTAACTATGTAATATTATTCACTTAACGCGCGATTGCGGGCTACGATGCCGCGCTCAATGGCGGCGGCGATCAAACGATCAATATCAAGCCCATGACGCAAAATCTCTAAAACGCGTAATTCTTCTTGGGTTAAGTGCCCATCAGCAATGGCAATTTCACAAGCCACCGCATAGGCCGTATCATGATGACTGTCAGGGATGGCTTCTTCGATCAAGCCTAAAACAGCTTCAAGTCCACCATCGGCATCTAAAATTTCAGCGCAAGTTTCAGCGTCATCAACCAAGCGATCTGGGTCATAATCAGCAAATATAGGCAGGCTACGGACAATAGACCCCATGCTTTTTAATTCATTATCGGTCATTTCACTGTCGGATGCAGAGACCAAAACCATCATATAAACAAAGGCGGTATGGGTTGAAATGGTGCTTTCTAACGTCATGAAGTTATTCCTCTTACCTAGCTAATTTCTTGTTATCATTATGAATATTATTTAACCACGATCCAATAAAATCGCAAGTCCTGTCTTTGAAAAACAACTGTGCCCTAAAAAGGCACATCATCACTATCTTCATTTAACGTTCTAAAGGTTTCGTCCAAGGCCTTAAAGGGGTCATCATCATCGTCTTCTTTTTTAACAGACTTTTCTTTGGCTCTAGCATTTGCTTGGACTATTTCACTTTCTTGGAATGAGGCACCATCCTCGTTAAACCCTGACCTATGAGCGTGATCTGTGCGGGCTTTAGACAAATGGGTACTTGCTTCAGCTCCCCCTAAAAAGCCTGTAACAATCTCTAGGGCCTCTTTTAAGCCACAACGCTGCACTTCAACCCCCGCAGGGAAAGCATCTAGTAGCCTGCTAGGTGTGGCACCGTCCAGCATAACAAACACACCTTTGTCATCCCCCCTTCTGATAAGGCGCCCAAACGCCTGTTTAAGGCGCAAACGAACCAACATCTCATCATAGGTGCGGCCTTCAAAATAACTGCGGCGGGCACGGTGCAATAAATTTGGGCGCGGCCAAGGCACACGGTCAAAAACTAACAGGCGCAAACTATCCCCCGGCACATCAACCCCATCCCGCAGAGCATCGGTGCCCAATAGGCAAGCGTTTTCTTCATGCCTAAAAATATCCACCAAGCTGCCTGTATCCATGGGGTCAACATGCTGGGCATAAAGCGGTATATGGTCTTCTTCTAAATCCCCGGCGATGGCATCATAAATGGTGCGCAGGCGCTTAATGGCCGTAAACAAACCCAACGCCCCGCCAACGCTAGCCTTAAACAAGGCCCTAAAGGCACCTGCAACCTGATCAGCACTTTGCTTGTTCACATCTGTGACGATTAGCACGCGAGTTTGTTTGCCATAATCAAAGGGCGACGAAAAACTGTGCCGTGTTGGTGGTAAAATAAGATGCTGGCTGCCTGTTCTAACATCAGCCGAGCGCCATGATTTTTGTTCCGCCTCGTCTGATTGCTCCATCACCGCACGATCACGTAAAGTTGCCGAGGTAATAATCGCACTGTCTGCTTCAGCCAAAACTACCTTTGAAAAGGGCTGAGTAGGGTCAATAAAATGTCGATGCAGGCCTACATCATATTCCCGCCCATCGCCGCGATCAATAGCCATCCAATCAACATAGCCTTCTGGTGTTTCCCCTGCTAAAGCCTCTAACATCGGTATCCAACCACTGGCCACCAAATCCGCCCGTGCAGCCAAAGACCGGGCCAAGCTCTCTAACCTACCACGGTCCGACGAGCTTAAATCTTCAACCTCATCGCTTAAATGCTTGTGAAACTTTGTCGCCAACTTAATCAAAGGGGCGGCTAATCGATCTAGCACTTTTCGGAGGGTGTCGGCGGCATCCAATAATTCTTGGCAGGGTTCCATAAACGAGGCTTCTAACCCATGCTGCCCACTACGTCCCGCATCACGGGCAAAAACATGGGCCCGCACATGCATGAAAAAGGTTTCAGACGAATTAATCGGGTTGGCACCGTGAACCCGCTTTAACCAGCCCGGACTAGCCAGAAATCCGGCCGCTTGCTCTATGTCTTCCAATAGGGGGTTGATATCACCTATTTCACTGCTTAATTCATTCATGCGTGCTTTTAAGCCTCGGGCACGACCAGAACGACGATCCTCTTTACCTTTAATCCAACGTCTTAAATCCACCATTTCAGCGCCACTTAAATGAATGGAAAAGGCACTATCAGCAGCGTCAAACAAATGATGACCCTCATCAAAAATATAACGCCTTGCAAATTGTTGATCACCGGTTTGGCCCGCCGCTGCCTCATGCAAAACAAGGGCATGATTGGCAATGATTAAGCGGGCATTTTTGGTTTTACGGCGCGCCTTTTCAACAAAACATTTGCGATAGTGAGGGCAAGCGGCATAAATGCATTCACCGCGCCGATCGGTCAGCGATAACACCCGTCCAAGTCCGAACCATGCGGCAATCCAAGCGGGGAAATCGCCGCCCACCATATCGCCGTCACGGGTTTCCATCAGCCAGCGCAAAACCAACCCCATCAAAATACGATCTTTGGGTAAGCGCGCTTCTAGTGAGGTAATGCCTAAGGCCTCTTCCATATTCAAAAGGCAAAGATAATTTTCGCGACCCTTTCGCACGATGGCAAAGCGTTCTTTATCCGTTTGATTAGGGTAAAGGCGGTTTAATTCCTGATCAATTTGCTTTTGCAAGTTTTTGGTAAAGGTGGATATCCAAACAGCGCCCTTATTTTGTTCAGCCCAAAGGCTAGCTGGGGCCACATATCCAAGGGTTTTTCCCGTGCCTGTTCCTGCTTCTAAAATGCTAACATTGGGTGCATCGGGGTGTTTTCTGGGTGATAAATTATCACTAACCTGATCGGTGTATGCAACCTGTTGCGGGCGACTTTCCGCCCCCACACCTAGCAAATCATCCAATCGTGCCCGTGCAAAGTCAGGGTCAACAGCGCGATCACCGGGTGGGTCAGCAGGACCACTGTCTTCCCATTCTGCAAATCGTGACCAAACCATCAGACCTTCAGGCTTTTTAATGCCAAACTTTTCACATAAAAGCGTGCCCCATGGCCAATCAGCCTGTGCCATATAAGCGGCAATGCCCCCCATAGCGCGATTGGGTCGGTGTGAAAACTTGGCCATGGCCTTGTCCATGATGGCGTCGGCAAAGGGGCGGATCATGCCAGCGGTATCAGATAAATCAGTGCCTGCAAAAGGCATCTTCAACCATTCAGCCAAGCCCCGCATAGAAGGGATAATATGATCCGCAGGGGCCACAAAGGCAGCCAATTCTAAAATATCCAGCACCCGCACATGTGACAGCCCTAATTGGCGCATAATTTTGGGACTGTTTATTGTTAGCACCAAATGATCAGACAAACGCTCCTGCGCCACAATCAGTGGCAAATCCTCAATTTCTCCGTCAGGCGTTAACCAAAGGGCTTTGTTGGCCCCAAACACCAAAATGGGGCAACTGTCCAAATCAACGGTCTCTTGATTATTATGCTGGAAATTAAAACTCATGCCCCTAGAATAAAGCATGCAGCAATAAATGGAATGGCGAAAATGGTAAAATCATCTGTTTGCCCATTCAGCCAGTATAACAAGTGGTCTTAACGCTTGATTTTTCAGGCATAAAGCCTTAGGTTCCGCGATCTTAACCAACCTTTTGCCCTTGACCAGAATGGAGCATCATAATGAGTGACATACGTGAGCTAGCACAAAAAAGTAATGCATGGCCTTTTAAAGAAGCTATGAAGCTGGTGAAGCGTTTTCAAAAACAGCCCCCGGAAAAGGGTTATGTGTTATTTGAAACCGGTTATGGTCCCTCTGGCTTGCCTCATATTGGTACCTTTGGTGAAGTAGCCCGCACCAGCATGGTCATGCGCGCCTTTCAAATTTTATCTGACATTCCCACCAAGATGATCTGCTTTTCCGACGATATGGATGGCCTTCGTAAAGTACCTGACAATATCCCCAATGGCGATGCCATGGCAGAACATCTTTATAAACCACTGACCCAAGTGCCTGATCCTTTTGGCACCCACAACAGCTTTGGTGAACATAATAATGCTCGCCTTTGCGCCTTTTTGGATCAGTTTGGCTTTGATTATGAATTTTATTCTGCCACAGACTGCTATAAAAGTGGCCGCTTTGATGAAACCTTGAAAAAGATTTGTCGCAATTACGAAAAAGTCATCAATGTGATCTTACCAACCCTTGGTGAAGAACGTCGCCAGACCTATTCGCCTTTCCTACCTCTTTGCCCTAAAACAGGTCACGTGCTTCAGGTTCCTGTGGAGATTGTTGATGGTGATGCTGGTATTATCGCCTTTACTGATAGTGAGGGTGAACGCCAAGAAGTGTCGGTGACAGGCGGCAGTGTCAAATGCCAATGGAAGGTTGACTGGGCCATGCGCTGGGACGCCTTGCAGGTTGATTATGAAATGGCAGGAAAAGACTTGTCTGAAAGCGTGAAGCTCTCGAGCAAAATTCGTGGCATCTTGGGTGGTCGCCCACCTGAGGGGTTCTCATACGAGATGTTCTTGGACGAAAATGGCGAGAAAATTTCAAAATCAAAAGGCAATGGTATCAGCATTGAAGAATGGCTTGCTTATGCCAGTCCTGAAAGCCTTTCGCTTTATATGTTCCAAAAACCAACCACGGCAAAGCGTTTGTATTTTGATGTCATCCCCAAAGCGGTTGATGAATATTATACCTTCCGCAGCAAATTCCCTGATGAGGAATTAAAGCAACAACTGAACAATCCGTGTTGGCATATTCATGGCGGCGAGGTGCCAGAAGGCGGTATCCCTGTCAGCTTTGCCCTCTTGCTGAATTTGGTCAGTGCTGCTGGGGCAGAAGACAAGCAAACCCTGTGGGGCTTTGTGTCTCGTTATGCCGAGGGGGCCAGCGCTAAAACGCACCCTGAATTAGATCGTCTCATGGGCTTTGCCATCGCTTATTATAAAGACCGTGTGGCACCTTATAAGTCCTACCGCGCTGCAACGGCTGATGAAACAAAAGCCATGGAACGCCTGATTGAGGTGTTATCAGGCTTGGACGCAAACGCCAGCGGTGATGAAATACAAACCGCGATTTTCAGTGTTGGTAAAGAGTTTAACTATGAAAATCTGCGTGATTGGTTCAAAGCCCTTTATGAAGTTCTTTTAGGTCAATCTCAGGGCCCACGCATGGGCGGCTTTTTTGCCCTTTATGGCTTAGAATCGTCTATTCAGATGATTCGTGATGCCCTAAAGAAGGCCTAAATGGCAAAATAACGATGGATAAGCGGCAATTTTCTCCGGCATGTGAACGCAACAAAGACCCGATCCTCGTGGTTTTAAAGCAACACCTGCCGGACCAGCCGCATGTCCTCGAAGTTGCCAGTGGAAGCGGTGAGCATGGTCATTATTTTTGCCAACAGTTACCGCATATCATTTGGCAACCCAGCGACATTGACCCGCGCTACCAAGAAAGCGTTGTGGCCTGGCAAAAACATCAGCCACTGGATAATTTTTTACCGCCCCTCACCCTTAATATGACAGATGAGACATGGTTTAATAACGTAAAAAACACAATAAATTCAATGTTTAATGCCAATATGGCGCATATTTCACCATGGGCAGCAACTGAAGGGTTGTTCAACGGGGCAGGTCAAGTATTAAACCCAAATGGCAAGCTTTTCTTGTATGGTCCCTTTAAAATTGAAGGACAACACACCGCTCCTTCGAATAGCGAATTTGATAAAAGCCTCAAAGCTCGTAACCCGCAGTGGGGCATCAGAAATTTAGAAGATATTACCGCTTTAGCAAAACAGAATGGCCTTGTGATAGAACAAAAAATTGCCATGCCTGCCAATAACTTCATGCTTATTTTTCGCCACAAATCTGGTTTAATCTGATATAAACCGTTGACCAACAAGAAAATAAATGAGAAAAAGAACACACTTATTTGTACATTTTTCTGAAATACGAAGTGTAAATTGTGTGACACTGCCCGGGGAGGCGCGCCTTGATAAAGCGTTTGTTTGATCTCGTTACTGCTATTATAGCATTGGTGTTATTATCGCCTTTAATGCTTATGGTTATGGTAATCTTGAGATGCACTGGTGAAGGATCTGTTTTCTTCCGCCAAGAGCGTATAGGCAAAGGCAATAAGCCCTTCACAGTAACCAAATTCACAACCATGGTTAAAGGTGCTGCTAATCAAGGCAATGGCGGCCATACGGTTAATGGTGACCCACGCATTTTGCCGTTGGGTCGTTTTCTTCGCAAATCGAAAATTGATGAATTGCCGCAAATTTGGCACATTATTACCGGCGAAATGAGCTGGGTTGGTCCACGCCCCCTTATCCCAGAACAGCATGCACATTATTCAGAAGAATTTCATCATGTGACTGAAGACTTAGCGCCCGGCGTCACTGGCATTGGTTCGCTGACTTTCCGTGCTGAAAATGAAGTTTTAAGCCGCGCTGAGGACCATGAAGCTTGCTATCGCGATGAGATCATTCCTTACAAAGCCGAACTAGAAAAATGGTATTATGACAATCACACCATTTGGATGGATATGGTGATGATGTGGTTGACCTTTTTTGCGGTCTTTTCTTCTAGTGCCAATGTCCTGCGAAAAATTTATCCGTCAATCCCTTACAAAGATGTCAAAGAGTTTGGTAAGCAAACAACGCCAGAAAGTCCTCATACAACTGACAATGACGAAACGGACACTTTGGAAGACTTTAACGGTGATCGCCATACTATCCGTGCTGCAGAATAAACACCAAAGCGCCTCTTTTTCTTTTCATAAAAACGCCTGCAATTGATGGATAATTTTTTTATGTCTGTTACGCACCATCATCATTTTAAAAAAACGGACTTTACACTACCATCTAATGCCAAAAACAAAGAGCTAACTTCCAAGGCATTAAGTTTTAAAGAATTTCTGAAAGAACAGCGCCACGTCTCAAAAATTGCATATCTGGCTATGCCCGATATTAATCATCATTTAAGTGCTATAAAAACCCGCGGCAATCACATTAAATCGTCTTTTACACATGTCGTATTGCTTGGCACAGGCGGTTCTAGTCTTGGCGCACAAACTTTGATTGGATTAAAAAAAATACTGATCCACGATCACAATGAAGTTCAAGTGCATGTTCCCGATAATTTTAGCCCTTACAACATGGCCCAAATTATAGAACGCACTGATAAACATAAAACGCATTATGTGGTCGTTTCCAAATCTGGTGGCACATCAGAAACTTTGGCGCAGTTTTTAATCTGTTTAAAGCGTTATGATAACAGTGACCATCTATCGGACCATTTCACCATCATCACAGAACCGGGCGATGGGGCATTAAGACAAATGGCAGAGGAAAAAGACCTACCAATATTAGATCATCCTAAAAACCTAGGTGGTCGTTATTCAGTTATGTCTGCGGTTGGCTTATTACCCGCCTATATAGCAGGATTAAACATCGACAAAATTCTGGATGGCGCGCGCGATTATCTTGATCATTTTTTTGATGACCAAACCAATGAAGACCACCCTGTGATCATGGGCGCTATCATGGCGCACTATCTGCAAACCAAAGAGAATAAGAACATTTCATTTATGATGCCTTATGATCACCACCTTCATTTCTTTGGTCAATGGTATCAGCAATTATGGGCCGAAAGTCTTGGCAAAAATGGCATGGGTCAAACCCCTGTGCGCGCCCTTGGTCCCTTGGATCAACACAGCCAGTTACAATTATTAATTGACGGCCCTGATGACAAATTCATCACCATCATCACCGAAGACTGTCGCGGTAAGGGCCCCTTGATTGCTGCAGACAATGACTTACAAGAACCTCTGACTTATTTAAACAATAGAACCGTTGGCGATGTGGTCTTTGCCGAGGCTGAAGCTACTTTAAAAGTACTCAAGGATAAAGGTCTGGCCATTAGACATATTCATTATGACCATTTGAATGAATATGTTCTGGGCGAATTACTTATGCATTTCATGCTGGAAACCTCAATGACAGCAAACCTTATGGGTGTTAACCCTTATGACCAACCAGCCGTTGAAACAGGCAAGCATTTAACCCGACAATATCTCTCAAAAATGTAATTAACTCTGTCACTGTTAAGCTTTTAACTTGTCATCAGGGCTTTGATGCTTTTATTCTGAGCCAGTTTATTAAAAAAGAAGAGTGTAACATGGCAAATTTTCTACATCATGGTGACCTACCGGCAGACATCGACCTTGGAAACATTGTAGCGGTTGATACCGAAACAATGGGACTAAATCCCCATCGTGACCGCCTTTGTTTGGTGCAATTATCCGCAGGCGATGGCAATGCCCATTTGGTGAAACTGGAAAAGGGCCAATATGATGCCCCTAACCTGTCGGCCTTAATGGCCAATCCTGATGTTTTAAAAATATTCCATTTTGCACGCTTTGATATTGCCGTTATGCAAAAATATTTAGGCGTGGTCACAGGCCCCGTTTATTGCACCAAAATTGCGTCAAAACTGGTTAGAACTTACACAGACCGTCATGGCTTGAAGGATCTTTGTCGTCAATTTTTAGGCATTGATCTCTCTAAACAGCAGCAATCCTCAGATTGGGGTGCTGCAAATTATAGTGAGGCGCAATTAGACTATGCTGCCAGCGATGTCTTGTATTTACATCAATTAAAAGATGCCTTGGCAGAGATTTTAGAGCGTGAAGGCCGCACACACATAGCAGAAGCCGCGTTTAAGTTTTTACCTACCCGCGCCGAATTAGATTTATTAGGCTGGCCTGAACATGATATTTTTGCTCACAACTAAAACCTATTGAATGAGAGCTTTATTTTCGCCACAAACAAGGTTTATACAAAGCTAAACTTAACCCAGCTGACGGATTACCATGAGCCAACAATCCAGCCATATAGCCACCAACAAAGCCTATGATCGCTATGTCACCCTTATGCAGGTTGGCTTAACGCTGGTTGCGGCAATTTTGGCTATTTTGATCGCCTTTTGGCCAATGATTAATTCTGACGAAATGAGCTTTACGCTTTCTTATGATGATGTCATCACGTCCGACGATGTTATCCGAATGAAAAAACCAAAATACACAGGCACCGATGCCATTGACCGTTTGTTCACGGTTGAGGCCTCAGAAGGGGTGCAGCTTAATCCCAACGAGCCAGTTGTGCAGCTCAATGATATTGCCGCTGAAATGGAACTGGATGCTGGACGTGTCGCTAATGCTTATTCTGATATTGGCACCTACAGCTTAAACAATAACCAGTTGACCATGGCTGGCGATGTTCATATGCACACCACCGATGGCTATGCCTTCAAAGCCAACGAAGCCATCTTTGACCTTAACAATAAATATGTCCAATCCACCAAAGCTGTAAATGGTAACGGCCCTCTTGGAGCTTTCAGCGCCAATGGTTTTTATGTGGACGTTGATCGTAAACTGGTCATTTTTAATGGTAAGGTTACCCTTAGGATCAATCCATTGGGTGAAGAATTAAGCCAACCCACTGACCAGCACAAATAACAAACACACTTGCCCAAGGGCGCGCATTAGGGTACTGAAACTGAATGAAAACTTTGCTAAACATACTAAACCTCTCGGCCAGCCTACTGGTTGTTATAATGATTGGCGCGGTGCCCAGTCAGGCACAAGAAGCCATCTCAGCCTTAAAAAACCATGACACCAGCCAACCCATCGACATATCGGCGGATCGCATGGAAGTGCGCCAAAATGAAAATATCGCCCTTTTAATTGGCAAGGTTCAAGCCATCCAAGGTAATATGACCTTCACGGCAGAGCGCGTTACGGTTTATTATGAGGTGGCAGAAGGTGCCAGCAAACCAACCATTGCCCGCCTTGATGCGACGGGACAGTTTAAACTGGTTAGCCCAACCGAGGTCGCTGAGGGAAGCTGGGGCGTTTATGACGTAAAACAGCGCCTTGTAACCATGGGGGGTGCAGTAAAATTAACCCGCAACGAGAATATCATCACCGCAGATCGCTTAGTTTTAGATTTGGAAACGGGGGTCACCAACTTTGATGGCCGCCAAGACAATGGTCGCGTGCAAGGACGTTTTGCGGTTCCCAACAAAAACCCTAATCAAGAATAATACGCGTTAATTGTCATCATTCTTTTAACGCCTTGACCGTCACGATGGCTATTTTTCAGCCTTTGTGATCGCTTTCTACTGGAAATTTTAAAATTCACCCATATTATATAGGTTAGCTGCTTTTATGCATAAAATACGCCAAACACTAAAAACGCGTGATTTTTTATGCTGTTATGGGGGATTTGAAAAGGATTTGTTAATCTTTTTATAGATAAAATAAACAAAATAAAAACCGGGACACATGAATGCTAAATCAAAACCAAGACCCAACCAACGATTCTGTTGAAGAAGTGAAGCAAGCTGAAGCAGCGGCTGATAACCGCTGTTTAAGGGTTCGCGGTGTGGGTAAATCATACGGCAAGCGCCCGGTTTTAAAAGATATTAATTTATCCGTCGACAAGGGTGAGGTTGTTGGCTTACTGGGCCCTAACGGCGCAGGTAAAACCACCTCGTTTTATATCATCACCGGCCTTATTGCGCCTGACACAGGGCATATTCACATGGAAGGCGTTGACGTTACCAAAATGCCGATGTATCGCCGCGCGCATTTGGGTATCGGTTACCTACCACAAGAAGCCAGCATTTTCCGTGGCATGACTGTTGAAGAAAACATTAACACTGTGCTTGAGTTAGTCGAGCCTGATCCGGCCCGACGCGAAGAAGATTTGAGCAATCTTTTAAAAGAATTTTCCATTGCACATATTCGCCACTCACAGGCCCTTGCCCTTTCCGGTGGTGAGCGTCGCCGCGTTGAAATCGCCCGCGCCCTTGCAGGACGCCCCAGCATTATGCTGTTGGATGAACCATTTGCAGGCATTGATCCGATTGCAATTTCCGATATTCGCGAATTGGTATCGCACCTAAAAGACCGCGGCATTGGGGTTCTTATCACCGACCATAACGTACGCGAAACACTGGATATTATTGATCGCGCCTATATCATTTATGATGGCTTGGTGCTGATGGAGGGGGACGCCAATGCGGTTCTCTCAAACGAAGATGTCC
>CAKZLM010000092.1 GCA_937126915.1 uncultured Alphaproteobacteria bacterium | reverse complement strand
TAGCCTCAGGCATAAGAATTAGCGTGACATACCACTTTAATAGCAACTGCCATGCCAGTTTAAAAAAACCCTTAAAATCAATTATATAGAACTTCATGCCATTTTAACACAGATACAATGCCCCAAATTGATACAGAATTTTTGTTTCATAATGAAACATTCCCATATTGAAACAAGCGCTCAAATTGTCTTCAAATTATCAATTTACATGACAGGAACAATCAGTAAGATGGTGCCAAATTATCAACCCTAAACAAAACTGCAAACCATGAAACCATCCATTTTGTTAACCACCCAGTGGCCTCTAGATGTCACAAAGGCCCTAGAGATCGACTATCATGTCATTAAGCCTAATGACGGTGAGGACTTTTCCATGGATGAGATTGTGGCCCACTCTTCGTCGGTTGATGCTATCTGCCCCGCTTTTTACAACCCATTTGATGCGACCCTTATTGAGCAATTATCTAAACGCGTGAAATTGCTGGCCTCATTTGGGGTTGGCACCAATCATATTGATGTTAAAGCTGCAGTCGTAAAAGGATTATTGGTTAGTAACACACCTGACGTTTTAACAAACGCCACCGCTGACATTGCTATCGGATTGATGATATCAACCTATCGCCGTTTTTATGACCGTGAGATGGCCCTTAGAAACAAACAATGGCCGGGGGCATCCCTAACCCAGCATTTGGCTCATGATATTTCTGGTAAAACATTGGGCATCATTGGTATGGGACGCATTGGTCAAGCGGTTGCTAAAAGAGCAGGCGCATTTGACATGCCTGTAAAATATTGGTCTCGCCATCGCAAACCTGAGATTGAGGCTGATCTGAATCTCACCTTTTGTGACAACATGGAAGAATTAATCGCATCTGTGGATTGCTTATCTCTGCACACTGCCTTAACCGACGACACCCATCATTTGATCAATACCAAACGCTTAAAGATGATGAAAAAAGACAGTGTATTAATTAACACTGGCCGTGGACCCTTGGTAGACGAGGCAGCTCTTTGCAATTCCCTAGAAAGTGGGCATTTATGGGGTGCTGGCCTTGATGTTTATGAATTTGAACCAAAGGTCAATGAGCGTTTAATGGCCTTAAAAAATGTGACCTTGCTGCCCCACATTGGCTCAGCCACCCATGAGACCAGAAGCGCCATGGGCTTTCGTGTTAAAGAAAATTTAGACCGCTATTTTGCGGGTCAACCCTTATTAGACTTTGTCAGTGAGTAAAGGAACTTAGTATTATGGATCGTCGTACTTTTTTAAAATCAACCGCTGCAATTGCCATTGGCCTAGGTGGGCTTGGGGCCTACATGCGTTATAAAGGCAGCAGTGGTTATATTAATGAGGTTAATGGTTTTGGCCCTTTGGTTGATGATCCAGATGATATTTTCAGCCTACCTGAAGGCTTTAGCTATAAAATCTTATCCCGCACAGGCGATAAAATGAACGATGGCCTTTTCCTACCGGGCCGCCCTGATGGCATGGCAGCTTTCGAGGGGCCTAACGGCACGGTGACATTAGTCCGAAACCATGAAAACAATTTTGATGTGGAAGATAGTTTTCACCGCGGTGATGAAAACCTATTCAGCAGCATTAACCCCAACATTATTTTTGATGCTGGCGAAGAAGGCTATCGTCCCGCAGGTGGTACCACCAACCTTACCTATGACCCCAAAACACAAACAGTTGTTGATCAACGCGCCAGCTTGGTTGGCACGGTTCTCAATTGTGCAGGTGGCCCTACCCCACGCGGCACTTGGCTAACGTGTGAAGAAACCCACCAAACCGCAGGTGATGGCATGCAAGAGAATCATGGCTATGTGTTTGAAGTTCCCTCTAAAACCAGTGAGCTTGGCAAGCAAAAACCCGTTGCCATTCGCGCCATGGGTCGCTTTAATCATGAAGCAACCGCCACCGACCCTATCAGTGGATTTGTTTACCAAACCGAAGATGAGCATGAAAGTTTGATTTATCGATACGACCCCGTTGATACCGATGATCTTACCAAGGGCGGCAAGCTCATGGCGTTGGCGATTGAAGGTTTGGCAGGCATGGACACCCGCAATTGGCCAGACAGCGGCAACAGCATTACTGAAGGCCAAGAATTTCAAACCAGCTGGGTGGAAATGGATGATGTTGACAATGCTAATGATGACCTGCGCTTTAGAGGGCGCGAAAAAGGTGCTGCCATTTTCGCCCGTGGTGAAGGCATGTGGTTTGGCAATGGCAGCATTTATTTTACCTGCACCAATGGTGGGCCAAACGAACTAGGCCAAATTTGGCAATATACGCCTAATCATAGCGATCCTCAAAATCCCGACGCGACGGGCATCTTAAAGCTGATGTCAGAACCGCGTGACAGCAATCTTATCCAAATGGTTGATAATATCACCGTTGCCCCTTGGGGTGATTTAATCGTTTGTGAAGATGGCCCTGGGCCAAACTTTTTACGTGGCATTAAACCAAACGGTGATGTTTATACGCTAGGCCGTAATGATTATAATTCTGGTGAACTGGCAGGTAGCTGTTTCTCCCCTGATGGAACGACATTATTCTTTAACCTGCAAACCGCTGAAATGACATTGGCTGTAACCGGCCCGTGGGGAAAAATACGAAGCTGACAGCAACAAACCAAAAAAGGCATCATCAGGTTTGATGGTGCCTAATATTTTTAGATATCATAAAAAACTTCTTAAGCGGCGTCTTTTTTGCGAACCGCTTCTTCATAGGTGCTTAGAAAAAAGCGCGCCATGCGTTCATTCAAGCCAGCCTTTTGCAGCATCACCCGAAAGGCACCCAAGGTACCGTCCATCAGCAGGCTTTTGATGTCGCCATAATCAAGATTACTGCGCACCGCAATGGCATATTTAAAGGCGCGAAAATCGCCCGATTTTAACATTTGCAAAATAACCGGGCCTTCAAGTTTATTCTTAGCCACTTGAATTTTCATAAAGCTTTTAAGCTCAGAATCAGATGATTTTTTCAAGGCTGATTGCATCACTTTTAACTCTGCCTCGCCTCCCAAATAGGCGGCATAGTCTTCGCCCATGCCATAACGCTTGGTTAACTTAGCGATGATTTCCTCAGAAATGCGTTTCACCAAAACCTCAATCACAGTTAAGGGCAAATCATCCCGTTCCGCCATTTTGTTAAGAATTTTTTCATTTTCAGGGAAGCGATCCGTGACATTCACGCAAACACGCTCAGAAACCTCAGCGGTTTTGTTGCTCATTAAGTTTTCAACAGCCACTTCTTGACCTAGTTCAGCAATGGCATAACTCACTGGTTCTGGCAAATTGTCACGAAGAGCCAAAATCTCACGGGTGCTTTCATGACATTCACGGGCAATATATTCCAACGTGCCAAGATCAAGGGTTGCGTTGTCTAATAAAAATGGTTTGGACACCTCATCCAAATCATTGGCGATGGCTTTCGCCATTTCTTGCGGCAAAAATTGGCATTCAAGGACCGCACTGGAAAAAGCTTTGCGCACCTCTAAAGACGAGTCTTCTAATAACTGGCGTGCTAAATCCTCTGCCACTTCTCTTTCAGCAGCAGATTGCTCACCGCTTAAAAACAAACCGATTTTGCGAGCAATATCAATTTTAACTTCACGGTCTTGTTCAGATAATTTGCTATCTGGCGGCAATTGAAACATAGATTAAACCCAGTTCTGAATTGTTCTTATTTTTACTTTATAATAGTTTTGTGTCAGTTCCATTACACATAGAACAAATGTAAATCAATAAGAAGCTTAGTCAAAAAACAAAATAACTTAAAGTGGCTTCATGTCTTTGTTAAATCGTTGACCATTTTCTACATAATGCTGGGCCGACATTTCTATTAATTGCAACTCAGCCTCGGTCAGATCGCGTGCCACCCGTGCTGGCGCGCCCAACATCAAAACCCCTTCAGGAATTTCTTTGTTTTCGGCAATAAAGCTGTTGGCGCCAATGATGGTGTTTTTGCCCACTTTTGTGCCATTTAAAATGGTACTGCCCATGCCCACCAACACATTGTCACTGATTTGGCAGCCGTGCAAAATAACGCCGTGCCCAATGGTGACATTCTTGCCTATGGTTAAAGGATAGCCAAAATCAGAATGAAAGGTTGACCCGTCTTGAACATTTGAATTTTCGCCTATGGTGATCCATTCATTATCGCCGCGAATAACTGAACCGAACCAAACACTGGCATTTTTTTCTAAAGCCACACGACCGATAACATCTGCGCTGGGGGCGATAAAATTGCTATCGTCAAATTTTGGTTGGTCATCACCTAATTGATAGATCATTATTTCAATCCCTTTATTGAATTCTCACTTGCACAATGGGGGCAACACAGGTATCCCTCATATCAATTAATGAACATTGTATTAGGGGAGAATAATATGTCAAAGGGTTACTTTGTAACGCACCTGGTTTGTGGCCTTACGGGCAAAGAATATCCAGCGCGCCAAATTCATGAATTATCAGAAGCAGGCCGTCCACTGCTGGTAAAATATGACTTAGAGGCCATCAAGAAAGCAGTTAAAAAAGAAGATATGATTGGTCGTGCCCCTGATATGTGGCGTCTTCGTGAATTATTACCCTATGAAGACCCCGCCAATGTGATTTCATTAGGCGAAACCATGACCCCCCTTTTAGATTGTCCGCGCCTGTCTGAACAATATGGCGCTTCCCCAGAAGCCATCATTGTCAAAGATGAAGGCCGCTTACCAACAGGAAGTTTTAAGGCACGTGGCTTGGCCATGGCAGTATCAATGGCCAATGAATTGGGTATTAAACGCATTGCCATGCCAACCAATGGTAACGCGGGGGCTGCCCTTTCTGCCTATTGCACCCGTGGTGGGATGGAATCTTTTGTATTCTGCCCTGATGACACACCTGAAATGAACATTCGTGAAACCGCGCTGCAAGGGTCGGATGTTTACCGTGTTAATGGTCTGATTAATGAATGCGGCAAAATTGTTTTTGATGGCAAAGAGGCCGCTAACTGGTTCGACTTTTCTACCCTGAAAGAGCCGTATCGCATTGAAGGTAAGAAAACCATGGGACTGGAACTGGCAGAGCAAATGGGCTGGGACGTGCCAGATGTTATTTTCTATCCAACGGGCGGGGGAACAGGTCTGATCGGCATGTGGAAAGCCTTTCAAGAATTGCGCGATATTGGCTGGATTGGTGATAAAATGCCACGCATGGTTGCGGTACAGGCTGATGGCTGTGCGCCCATTGTAAAGGCCTTTGATGAAGGCACTCAACATGCAGAATTATGGCAAGATGCCAGCACCCATGCCGCTGGTATTCGTGTACCTGTTGCGGTTGGTGACTTTTTAATTCTTGAAGCGGTGCGTGACAGCGGTGGATTTGCCATGGCGGTTTCTGAAGAACAAATCAAGCAAGCGCGCCTTGATTGTGGTCAGGTAGAAGGCGTTCACCTATGCCCCGAGGGCGCTGCCACACTAGCGGCCTATAAAAAGGCGCTGGATAGCGGCATGATTAAAAAAACTGATCGTGCGGTTTTATTCAACTGTGGCTCTGGTTTAAAATACCCATTACCAGAAGCAGGTGGCACAATCGATAAAACTCAACCGATTGATTACAGCCAATTTAAATAATCATGACCTTAAAGCCTGCACATCTTCGATGGAAAGATAATGGCACCCCTGAATCAACCGATTTTGGTGACATTTATTTTTCTATTGAAGATGGCATGGCTGAAACACGCCAAGTTTTTATTGAGGGCTGCAACGCCCATCAACATTGGCAGCAACACCATTCCACCACCATTGGTGAAACAGGTTTTGGCACTGGGCTTAATTTCCTAACAACGTGGCATGACTTTCTGGCCACCGCACCCGAAAACCACCGCCTGAATTTCATCAGTTTTGAGGGTTTTCCCCTCACCCTGTCTGACCTTAAAAAGGCGCACAGTGTTTTTCCAGAACTAGCTGGCTTATCCAAACAATTACGTCAGCAATATCCCCCGCTAACAACTGGCTTTCATCGCATGGTGTTTGCTGGGGGCCGTATTACCCTCACTCTTATAAATGGCTTAATTGATCACACCATAGACCAGTTACAAGGTCAGATAGATTGTTGGTATTTAGATGGTTTTGCGCCTTCAAAAAATCCTGATATGTGGACCGAAAAACTTTTTCAAAACCTTTATCGTTTGAGCCACAAAGACACTAAACTTGCCACCTTCACCGCTGCGGGCATTGTTAAACGTGGCCTAGAAGGTGCGGGATTTGAGGTTCAAAAGACCAAAGGTTTTGGCAAAAAACGAGACCGCATTATTGCCACCATCAAAAAAGAAACAACTTCTAAAGACCGGAATAACACACCATCGTCGGTGACCATCATTGGTGCTGGCATAGCTGGAAGCTTGCTGGCCTTTCAGTTAAAACAACAGGGCCTTAAAGCCACAATCATAGAAGCATCAAAAATTGGCGCAGGGGCCAGTGGCAACCCCGCTGGCCTTATTAGCCCCAAGATTATTTTGGGCACCGACCCTCAGGCTGATTTTATGTCAGGGGCCTATATGTTTGCGCATAAATTTTATCAGCAAATAGAAGAACAAAAGCCTGATCTTTTTATTCTCACTCCAAAAACCATCAAAAAGGCCTCAACGCCCCGCGAGCAAGAACAATTCAACAAATTAGCTACTAAAATTGACAGTTGGTATCATCACTATTTAACCCCCGTTGAAAAGTCAGATAGGTCATATGACTTAAGCATCAAATCTGGCTTTACCGTCCGCCCTGACAAGTTAACTAAATATTTTGCGGGGTTTGCCGATGAAATTCTATTTAGCAATGTCACATCGATAAAAAAACAAGGCTATGATTGGTGTCTCTATGATCAAAATGATCAGCTTTTTCACCAAACACGCTGTTTGGTTATTACCGCAGGGCATCAAAGCAAGCACTTACTAAAACAATTAGATATGACTGACATCGCCATCAGTCACAGTCGTGGACAGGTCAGCTTGATCAAAGATAATGATCACTTTCCAGCGGGCGCGCTCTATAAAGGTGCATATCTAACACCGCCCTTTAAACACCCATCAACAAATGCTCCTGTACGATTGTTGGGTGCTAGTTTTGATCGCGACACAGCACTAGATGATCCCACTTATAACAAAGCAAGACGCAATGAGCATAATCAATGTGTCAATGACTTGTTTGACAATAACACCTCAAGTCAACACAGCACAGACGCCATAGATTACCGCATTTCAACCCGCGCCATGATGGTGGATCATATGCCCTTGATGGGGGCGGCTTATGATAAAACCCGCTTAACAAGCGACCTTCCAAAAGCACCAGAAGTAAAAGACCTTGCTGCGCGCCTACCCAACGCCTCAATTGAAGGGTTATATGTGCTTACGGGACTGGGTAGCCGTGGCTTAATGACAGCGCCACTTTTAACCACCTGCTTGGCTGATATCATTGCTACGAACCCGCCCCCTATAAGCAGCAAGGTTTTATATGCCCTTAACCCTGCAAGGTTTTTAATAAAAGACATTGTTCGTGGGAAAAAACCTGTTTAGACTTCTTTCTAATTAAACAATAAATCGGGGCAATATCTGGGGTAGGGTCGTTTTCTCATGAAACTTTTTTCCTATAAAAAAAGACCTGTTCATTTGGGTCCATTTCTTTATGAACGCTTAAAACAAGCCCCAAGCCACCATCAGGCAACCTCGCAGAATAATCCCAATTCTGGCCCCAATGCCAGCAATGCCCTAGCATCAGCTCACACTTTGAAAGGCGCGCCAATATCTGACGATGTCTCTAACGTTGATGGTGCCAACGCCACTAAGCCTGAGGATACCTCTAACACTGATGGTGCCTCTAACTCTGAAGATGACGCTAACACTGATGGCGCCTCTAAATCGGATGATACTTCCACACCTGATAGCGCATCATCTTCTGACACCCCCCCTTCACCTGATCGTGCCTTGGGTAATAATTTTGCTTTGAAAAAGGCCATTGATCAGCATTTTGACACCTATTTAACCAAAAGTGCCAATCCCATAGCAAGCCATAAACACCCAGAGGGTCTTAGCAAAACTGATATCGCCCATACCCTAAAATCTGCTGCTTATTTCATGGATGCACAAGGTGTTGGCATCGCACCACTTAATGACAGTACATGGCATCAAACGCCTGAACATTCAGCCCTTCATGATACCGCTATTGTTATTGTTTGCGACCTAGGGCGAGACCCAAGTAACAACAAGCTAGCGAAAAAGTGGACCAAGGGCTTAATCCACCAAATGGCGGAATTGCGAGCCACCGAAATTGCCACAGTCATCGCCAATCAAATACGTATTTTGGGGTTTGATGCCGCCATCCATCGCCAAGACAGTGAGGCCTTAGACCAACATTTTTGCGCCACCCAATCGGGTATGTTTTATGGTGATGCTGATGGCCTAAGCCATCCGTTTTTGGGTAAAAACCATGCCTTTGTTACCATCACAACAAATGCAAATCTACCCGCGGACAATGCCATTGAACGCCGCAAGGGCTTGGCAAAACTATGGCAAGAACAATTACCGTTCTCACTAGGCTTAAAAGGCACGCAGCCCCGCCGCCATGTTAGCAGAAAACAAACACGCGCCGCCCATTTATCACTTTACCCCGAGGAAACCCTTAAGCGGGTGGACAGCACCACCACCAAAATTATGGAAGATGATATTCCTCGCATTCCTAAACGCGCCAGCTTTTTTGAGCGTGCTAGACGCGGGGATTTAGGCGGCAAAACCCAAGGCGAGCGCGAACGATTTGCCGCCAAAGAAACTTTATCGCACAGCATTTTATCGACCCTAGGGCATTTGGTCCCACTGCAAAATGGCGACGTCAATGAAAAGACAAAACTTGATGGTGATGTTGAACAAAACACAGAAGCTATAAAAGCCATGGCCCATTGGATGGGGGCAGATTTAACAGGCATTTGCGCCATACCTAATTACGCTTGGTATTCACACCAGTTTGATGGCAGCGACATTGAGCCAGAGCATGAAAACGCCATTGTCATCGTCATTGACCAAGGCCACGAAACCATGGAAGGCGCCAGCGGTGATGATTGGGTGTCAGGCTCACAATCAATGCGGGCCTATTTACGCGCCGCAGAAATAACCAATCTAATGGCAGCCCATATTAGGGGGCTTGGCTATGAAGCCAGCTCACACACCTCTGCTGATGGGGATTTGCTGCATATCCCCCTTATCTTGAAGGCAGGACTTGGGGAATTATCACGCATTGGCGAGGTGGTTCTAAACCCCTTTTTAGGGCCACGTTTTAAAACCGGAATTATCAGCACGAATATGCCGTTAAAAGCCGATAAACCCATTGATTTTAACCTGCAACGTTTTTGCGATAGTTGTTTTAAATGTGCCCGTGAATGCCCGTGCGATGCTATTAGCTTTGGCAGCAAGGTTATGTTCAATGGCTATGAAATGTGGAAGCCTGATGTGGAACGCTGTGCGCGCTGGCGTATTACCAATGTGCGTGGGTCAAGCTGTGGGCGTTGTATGAAAATGTGCCCCTTTAACCAAGAAGATACGGCTTGGTCACGCCTTATGATGTGGGCCATGCGTACCTTTCCATTTGGGCATAAAACCTTAGCCAATTTGGATGACCATTTAGGACATGGCAAACGCAACCCCATTAAAAAATGGTGGTTTGACCTAGAAGTGATAAACAACCGCGCCCACCCTGCCCGCGGTGTGAATGAACGTGATTTAAACCTCAAACGCAATGTCGAGAAACTAAAAGAAAAGCATCAAGTGGCGGTCTACCCAGCCCATAGAAACCCTGACCCCAAAGACCCCGGACCCACTCCGCCTAACAGAAAACAGGCCCTTGAAGACGCCAAGAGCCTGCCTAAAGCCTAAAATAATCTGTGATAAATGCCTTCTATTTGTCTGGGTTATCAGCTTGGTTTTCAGGCAAGGCTCTAACAAAAGCATCAAGCTGATAAAGACGTTTTTCAACGGCCTCAATTTTAGGGAACTTACTAAGATCACAGTCAAACCGTCTGGCATTCCAAACTTGCGGAATTAAAAACACATCTGCCATCGTTATGGTATCACCAAAACAATAGCTACCCGAATGTTTTTCCAGATGTTTTTCTAAGGCTGTGAAGCCCCGATCAACCCAATGCTTATACCACGCATTAACCCCATCTTGATCCTGTCCTAGGTCAGATTTTAAATGCTTTAACACCGCCAAATTATTCAATGGCTGCATTTCACAAGCAATTAAATTAACCATGGCGCGAACCTGTGCTTTTGCAATCGGGTCGGTGGGCAAAAGGGCCGGTTCTGGATAAGTCTCATCCAAATAATCAATGATGGCGGGTGACTGAGTTAGCATGGCATCGCCTGTGTCCAAAACAGGGATCAAGCCTTGTGGGTTGCGCGCTAAATGTTCCGCGCTGGTTTGTTCATCCTTGACCAAATGCACAAAAACACTTTCATATTCTAGCTCTTTTAAATTCAGTGCAATGCGAACACGAAATGACGAAGAACTTCGAAAATATGTATATAATTTCATCGTTTATTCCCTTCCCTACTTTGGTTTTTTTAATAGCGTTTCTGTGACCCTTTTGCCAGAAAATCTTCAAAAAAATGTCATATAAATGTCATCTATGAGGAGTATTAATTTCCCGTGTTAGTTTTAAAAGAGTGGTATTTTTAATGACAAGTTCATCGGAAACTATACAACATAAATATTCTCAAATTGAACAACAACTTGATGATTTAGATGACCGTCTAGATCAAATCAAACACAGTACAGACTGCATTTCCTATTACAAAGATCAAATCTCAGAACATGAGCCATTTGAATAACGGTCAACAATCCTTATGGTTCAGTTTTGTCTGGTAGGTTATGCCTTAATATCGGCAACCTTTACTTTTACATTCATCTTCTCTTAAGAAACCATTTGTTATGGTTTCTGTGATCCCTGCATAATTGGCAAAGGAGAACGACCGTGAAAGAAAAGAAGAACGTCCCAATGAATGACCCCCGTTCATTTGCAAAAACGCTTTGCCTTGTGGTAGGAGCAATGCTTCTATCCGGTTGTATTTATACGGTTGATACCTATGACAGTTATGACGATGGTTATACCCCTTATGCCGCCGATGACGACACCGTTTATCAGGCACCCAATAGCCGTTACGCCGTTCGTGTTCAAACTATGTTAGGGTTTGGCCATTATGGTCGCCATCAACGCATCCATTTTGACGCCACCCGCAATGGCATGTTCCATATTAGGAACCACCATGGCCTAAGTTTAGGTTATGCCGTGCGCCAGCATAATGGTGACTATGTCATTGTTGATGATTTCAATGATCCGGTGATTTATCTTATCTATGTGGGCGGCGGTTATTACCGTATTGAAGACCCTCTAGGCTTTTATTATGGCTATTTCGATTATTATCGCCATGGCCATTTCCGCCTAATGGGCTTAAACGATTATTATTACAGCGATATTTGGTTCCAGCCTTATTATTTTACGGCCCCCTACAGAGGCTATGACCGCAGTTTTTGGCGCAAGCAGGCGCGCTATAAAAAGCGTTACCGAGATGACCATAGAAAACGCCGTGATGCGGTTTATGACCCCAAAGATGGTTATCAACCGTCAGACCGTGAGTTGGAAATTCGTAACTCTATGACAGCGAGACAAGCGCGTTATTCGCTCGATCGATCAACCCGCCGTTTTGATGACATAGAAACCCGCCGCCGTTTGTTTGAGCGCGAACACCGCGCAGACTTCAACGCTGCCCAAAGGCCACGCCCTAACAACACCCAGTTAGAAGCAGATCAAACCAACAACCAAGAAGACTTTGATCAACCGAACCAATTGCCAAACACCAGTTGGAACAGGCCAATTCGTGATGGAAAATTCTATCAAACCAGACCGAACAAACCAGTAAGAAGTTTTGGTTCTAACAGATCAAGGCCAGCGCCTGTATATCAAGGACCATCATCAGCGACCAGCACAAAACCAACAATTAAAGGTCGCCCAAAAAAGGTCAAGCCTGCCACCCCAAGGCCAACAACCATCAGGCGCAGCAACCATAAGAACAATCCTTCTGCCAAAGAAAAAAATTGAACAACCATAAAAAAGCCCCGCAGGATAGCGGGGCTTTTCTTTGTTTCTTTATCTATTCCTAGATATTACTGCGTCCAGCCTTTCCATCCTGGGCCACGAACAACTCGGCCCGGTGTGGCGCCTGTATGCGCACCATCTTTAATCACATGACCGCCATTGACAAACACATGATTAACACCGGTTGATAACTGATGCGGATCAGCAAAAGTTGAATGGTCTTGGACCGTTGCTGGGTCAAACACCACCACATCAGCATAATAACCTTCACGCAACAAACCACGCTCGCGAATTTTAAGGTTTTTAGCTGGTAGTGAGGTTAGTTTCCTAATCGCCTCTTCAAGGGTCAAAACCTTTTCATCACGCACATATTTCCCAATCACACGGGCAAAGTTACCATAAGCACGGGGGTGTGCACTGCCAAAGTTTTTGGCAATTTCAGGGTCTAATGCACCTGCGTCAGAACCAAAGCTTAACCATGGATATTGCAATTGCTTTTTGGTGTTTTCTTCTGACATTAAGAAATAAATGGTGCCAACACGGGTGCCATCTTCAACCACCAAATCCATAGCAGTTTCTTCAATGGACGTACCTCGTTCTGCCGCAACTTGGGCAAGGGTCATGCCGGTATATTTCTTAAGGTCAGGATTGTTGAAATAAGCAAATAACACCCCATCAGGACCTGCTGCCAAACCAAGGTTTTCCCAGTCATTGGATGACACCTTCATTTCTTCCGCAAGGCGTGCTCTAATCTCTGGGTCTTGCAGGCGTTTGGCCCATTCGTCATACCCACCCTCTTGCACCCATGGCGGCATATAGGCATTCAGGCCTGTCGCCCCCGCAGGATAGGTATACATATCAGCGGTAATGGCTAATCCCTCAGCACGGGCATTTTCCACCATGTGATAAACTTGATCCATTTTCGGCCAATTGTCCTGTCCACCAGCTTTTAGATGGTAAATCTCAGCTGCTACATTGCCTTCACGGGCAATGGTGATCAGCTCTTCAACGCTTTCCAGCAATTGATTACCTTCTGACCTCATGTGAGAAATATACATACCATCGTATTCACCAACTACTTTGGCCATTTCAATCAGCTCATCGGTTTTTGCATAGAAGGCAGGCGCATATATTAGGCTAGAACCAAGCCCCATTGCACCCTCTTCCATTGACATACGCACATCAGCTTTCATAGCCGCAAGTTCTTCTGCTGTTGGCTCACGGTCTTCATACCCCACATGATTAATGCGCATGGTGGTGGCACCGACAAAGCTGGCGACATTGGGTGAAACGCCTTTTGCCTCTAGATGCTCTAAATATTCACCAAGGGTGTTCCACGTCACCTCATAAGGCTGTGGCCCATTGTTTAAACCATCTTGATAATTGGCTTTGGATTCAGGTGTGAAAGGCCCCATTGACCAGCCCTCACCAAACACCTCAAGGGTTACCCCCTGTACCAAATCAGACAAGCCACGCCCATCGGTGACAAGGCTATCTGTGGCCCAACTAAGCATATTGATAAACCCAGGGCTAACCGCTTTGCCTTCGGCATCAATCACGGTTTCAGCCAGTCTTACATCAAGGTCGCCAATTTTAACGATACGATCATCTTTTAGGGCAATATCACCAACATAGGGCACGCCACCACTGCCGTCATAAATGGTGCCATCATCAATGATGGTGTCATAAATTTTAACAACTGGCTCGCTCTCACAACCAACTAATAAAGCTGATACGGCCAATGTTAGATATAAAGTTTTGGTTTTCATATGCTTCCCCCCTCATGAAATTTTTTCAAAAAAAGTCTAAGCGATTACAAGTCATTAATCAAATTTTCATGTGCGTTTATGATGAATATTATTTTTGCCTGTTGACAAATATTTCCCTCTTCATCATATTTCCCTCATGACAAACAAATTCGACATGAACATTTCTACTACTTGGTGGCGCTGGTCTTAATACCAGCGGGCCGCGCACCTATGCGCACAATTTAAGCAACCATTTCGCCCGCTAGTTTAGCGGGTTTTTTATGTCTAATTCAGATCTCCCTCTTTACTAGCGGCATGTTTTAAAGAGGAAACCGATGAAAAAAACACTGGAAAAACTGTTTCTTGGACAAAACCTAAGTTCCGATGAAACACGTCTTATTTTTGCTGAAATCATTGAAGGCAAACTTGATAGCATGCAACTTTCCGCCCTTTTGACTGCAATGAAGTTTAAAGGTGAAACCGCCGCAGAAATTGCTGGTGCTGCGGCATCATTGCGTGACAAAGCCACCCATTTTGATCGCCCCACTGGCCTATATGCTGACAGTTGTGGCACAGGTGGTGACCAAGGTGGCACCATCAATGTTTCCACCATCAGCGCGTTATTGGCTGCTGAATGCGGTGTGCCGATGGTTAAACATGGCAACCGTTCGGTGACATCAAAATGTGGGTCAGCTGATGTCTTATCCAAAATGGGCTTTAACAATGAATTATCGCCCGCCAAAGCAAGAGAATTATTAGACGAAACAAACTTTACCTTTCTTTATGCGCCCAGTTATCACCAAGGCATTCGCCACGCCATGCCTGTACGTTTATCCCTTGGTATTCGCACCGTTTTTAATATCTTAGGCCCCTTGGCAAACCCCGCAGCACCCCCGATCCAATCACTGGGGGTTTATGACGCTACCCTTTGCCTACCCATGGCAGAAACCTTAAAGCTGCTTGGCACCGAAAAAGCGATGGTGGTGCATGGTAGTGGTCTAGATGAAATTGCCCTTCATGGCACCACCAAAGTGTGTCGTTTAGATAATGGCGTCATAGAAAACATAACGCTAACGGCCAGTGACTTTGGCTTAAAAGAACGCCCCCTTGATGCCTTTAAGGGCGGTGATCCTTCTTTAAACGCTATCATCTTAACCAACATTCTAAAGGGCAAAGGCAAAGACGCCCATAATGATCTTATTGCTGCAAACACCGCCCCGCTGTTGGTGATGATGGGGTTGTCAGCGGATTTAAAATCAGCCACCGATTTTGCTTTAAACACCTTAGCAAGTGGCAAGGCGTTTCAGCGTTTGGACAAGATATTAACCTTATCAAACCTTGAAAAGGCTGCCTAAGATGACATCGTCCTTAGAGAAAAAATTACGCCTAAATTACATCAATCAAAGCGTTTTAGGTAAAATAATCGACCAAAAACGTCTTGAGATTTTGTCTCTCAAATCTAAGAAGGTTGATCGTCAATTTGTGCCAAAGTCAACACGGTCTTTAAAGCAGGCTTTAACGAAACCCCAAGCAGGGTTTATTTTTGAGCATAAACGATCATCACCCTCGGCAGGTGGGAACTTATCTCCCCATGACCGATCTGACATTGCCGGGCTGTATAGGCAACAAGCCGATGCCATTTCTGTTTTGACCGACCAAAGCTTTTTTGCTGGCAGCCACGATGATCTTGCCTATTTTGCCAAAAACTGCCCGCAACCCATGTTGGCAAAGGACTTCTTCATTGATCCAATTCAGGTGATAGAAGCACGCCACCATGGTGCAGATGCCATCTTGTTGATGCTGTCAGTTTTAACGGATGAGGGTTATCGCGAACTATCCAAAGTGGCAGAAACCTATAATCTAGATATCTTAACCGAGGTACATGATGATGAAGAAATGCAGCGCGCCATTCAGTTGGGCGCAACCATCATTGGCATCAACAATCGTGATTTGAAAACCTTAAAAGTTGATTTGTCGCAGACGGAAAAACTATTGAAAGCAGCTCCCTCAAATGCGCTGATCATTTCAGAAAGTGGCTTTAAAACCCATGCTGACATTACCCGTTTTCAGTCAAAGGTAGATGGTTTTCTCATCGGTTCCAGCATTATGAACAGCCCATATCCAAAGCAGCATATTGATGCCTTAAAATATGGACTTGTTAAGGTTTGTGGCATCACCAATGCTGATGATGCTAGCTTATTGTCCACCTATCCCACCAGCCTGTTGGGGTTGATATTTGTACCCCAAAGCAAACGCTATATCACCCCAGATGATGCACGTGAAATCATCCAGCAGGTACCCTACTCATATGCCGGTGTTTTTTTAGACCAACCGCTAAATGAGGTGGTAGAGATTGCTATATCCCTAAACCTTAAAACCATCCAGTTACATGGACAGGAAGATGCTAGCTATCGCCAGCATTTAAAAGAAAAACTAGGCCACGATATTACCCTTATCCAGCGTGTTACTCCCCTTAAGACTATGCCAGATCATTGTGATTATATCTTGTTTGATCATGTTGATGATGATGGCTTGGGTGGCACGGGCATCATGCATAATTGGGCTGATGTCTCCAGTCTCTCTCTTGCCAGCAACATTATTCGCGCAGGCGGTATTTCGCAGATGACGATAAAGGATGCTGTTGATCTAGGATATCAGGCATTTGACCTATGCAGCCATTTAGAAAAAAGCCCCGGTCACAAATGCCCTGAGAAAGTCAACGCGTTTTTTAAGGCCTTTACGCAATCACCACAACACCATGAAGAAAAAGGATTACGCCATGCTGGATAACCTACCTTCACCTTATTATGGCAAATTTGGCGGCATGTTCGTACCCGAAATATTAGTGCCTGCACTTGAACAATTAGAGACCTGCTTTTTAGGGGCCATCAATGACGATGCCTTTAATGATGAATTTTATGCCATGTTAAAAACCTATGCAGGACGGGAAACCCCCCTAACCCTGTGTCAAAATATCAGCCCCAACCCCAAGGTAAAAATATATCTGAAACGAGAAGATCTATTGCATGGTGGCGCCCATAAAACCAACCAAGTGATAGGTCAATGTCTTTTGGCAAAACGCATGGGCAAACAGCGCCTAATTGCCGAAACAGGTGCAGGTCAACATGGTGTTGCCATGGCCATTGTTGGGGCGCGCATGGGATTGGATGTGACAATTTATATGGGAGCCAAGGATGTTGAACGCCAACAGCAAAATGTTTTTAGAATGCGCCTCATGGGAGCCCGCGTTATTGCGGTAGATAGCGGAAGTGGCACTCTAAAAGATGCCATCAATGAGGCCATGCGCGACTGGTCAGCCAGCTATGAGCACACCCATTATGTGTTAGGTACCGCGGCTGGGCCACACCCATTCCCGTTGATTGTGAAACATTTCCAAACGGTCATTGGGCGTGAAGCAAAACAACAAGTCTTGGCTGTTGAAGGACGCCTGCCCGATGCCCTTTACGCCTGTGTCGGTGGTGGATCAAACGCCATCGGCTTGTTTGCTGATTTTATCGACGAACCTGATGTCAGCCTCATTGGGGTTGAACCCGCAGGCAAAGGCCTTGATATTAGCGGTCAGCATGGTGCTACTCTGGGCACTGGTAGTAATGGCATTTTACATGGTGCCATCACCAAGATCATGCAAAATGATGACGGCCAAATTTCAAAAAGTCATAGTATTTCAGCGGGTCTTGATTATCCTGGCGTTGGCCCTGAACACGCCTTTTTACAAGATAGTGGCCGCGTCACTTACACATCTGTGACCGACCAAGAAGCCCTTGATGCCTTTCACCTGTTAAGTCGTCATGAGGGCATTATTCCAGCCCTTGAAAGCGCCCATGCCGTGGCTCAGGCCTTGAAAGACGCACAGCAACGTCCTGATGGCAGTATCTTGTTGGTCAATTTATCGGGTCGCGGTGATAAAGACCTTGCCCAAGTGATGAAGCATTCTGAGAAGGAGGCACACTAATGGCCACAATCAACACTGGAAATAAAAATCGTTACGATAAACTTTTTAATGACTTAACTGAGCGCAATGAGGTGGCCTTCATTCCCTTTATCACCCTCGGCTTCCCAAATAAGGATCAGTGCCTAAAACTCATCAGGCAAATGGTGAAGGCCGGGGCCGATGCGCTTGAATTAGGCTTTCCCTATAGTGACCCAATAGCTGATGGCCCAATCATCCAAAAAGCCAATATCATGGCGTTAAACGCTGGTATCAGCCGTGATGATTGCTTTGACATTTTAGCTACCATCCGGGCTGAGTTTCCGAACCTTCCCATTGGTTTATTACTTTATGCAAATTTGGTTTATGGTACAGGGCTTGATGAAACCTATGAACGCGCTAAAAATGTTGGGGTCGATTCCATCCTTATCGCTGATGCGCCTTTAAGGGAGATTTCAACCTTCAAAGATGCTGCCACGCGACACACCATCCAACAAGTCTTGATCCTGCCCCCCGATGCTAATCATGAGAAACGCCAAGCCATTGCCAACTTATCAGAGGGCTACCTTTATCTTTTATCACGATCAGGCATTACAGGAACTGAAACCCGCGCCGGCATACCAACCCGCGACCTGATTAAAGAGCTAACGACCCTAAACTCTGCCCCACTCGTTTTAGGGTTTGGCATTAAAACCCCCACTGACGTTGCGGCAGCAAGGAGCGCTGGGGTTGCTGGTGTCATTTCTGGCTCAGCGGTCATTGAGCAAATCCTTTTACAATTGGAAAAAGGCAACGACATAAATGTCTCCAAATTCATTCAAGCGATGAAAAGGGCCGCTAAGAGACCCAATAGAATGGCGAGGTAATGAACAAAGCACGCCTCATGAGACGGCCAAAGGGGTGATCGGGGTGCAACAACAAAGCGAAAGCTTTGCCAGCCCTGAGCCGCGCACCATCGGAGGGCGAAAGCCCGATCGGGGTGCAACAAAAAAAGAGGGCAACATCACCACGCGCCCTCCTTTTACCCCAAGAAATTGATCGTGCCCTATTGCATTGATTGATCACGAATTTTGCGGAAGTGATTGCCCTCAACCCAATTAGGCCAATCGCCTGAATTTGCGATCATCAAACCAACATCGTAAAACAATCTTAGGTCAGAAATGGCACCATCAAACACCCAATCGTCTTTTACTTCGTCGCTTGGTTGGTGATAATCATTTTTGACATAATCATCGGCTTTCTTTTGGCCATACTCTTTCCCCAAAGTTAAATGATCAATACCAGCACCTGGATAAATCATCGGTACGCCAAACTTTGCTAATTCAAAATGGTCCGAGCGGAAATAATAGCCCTTTTCAGGATTTTGATCAGGCACCAAATAACGGCCTTCATTGCTGGCGGCACGCTCTAAATAGCTATCTAATTCGCTAAAACCAAAGCCAACAACCTCTAGGTCTTTGGTAGCACCATAATAATTCAGGCCATCCATATTTAATCCAGCAACCACTTTGTTAAGCGGCACAGTAGGGTTCTCGGCAAAATGCTTACTACCCAACAAGCCTTGTTCCTCTGCCGCAACGGCAAGGAAAACCATGCTGCGTTCAAGTGGTTTTCCTGTGGCAAAGCCCTCGGCCAATTCCAAGAGACCAGCAGTACCTGTCGCGTTATCAAGGGCACCATTATAAATATTGTCGCCATTGATGGGGGCACCAACACCAAAATGGTCCCAGTGCGCCATATAAAGGAAATATTCATCTGGTTTCTTTGCACCCGGTAACACACCCACCACATTACGAGACACTAGCTTTTTAAAGCTGTTTTTGATGGTTGAGGTGAATGTTTGATTCAAAGAAACAGCTTTAAAACCAGGCTTGGCCGCCGCGGCCTTCATATCATCAAAACTTAAACCAGCACGATCAAACAAGGTACGGGCATCTTCTTCTTGGATCCATGCCTCAATAGCTAATTTATCAGCATTATCATTCTCTGTTTGAAGGGAAAATTTACCCCCAATCCAGCTTGATTCAACCACTGACCATGGATAAGCGGCATCTTCGGTTTTATGGACAATAATGGTCGCTGCAGCCCCTTGGCGGTTGGCCTCTTCATATTTGTAGGTATAACGACCATAATAGGTCATGGCGTTACCACCAAAAACTGCATCATCCTGCGTTGCAAAACCGGGGTCATTGACCAGCACAATAACGGTCTTACCAGTAACGTCAATGCCGTCATAATCGTTCCAGCCAACCTCTGGTGCGTTAATGCCATACCCAACAAACACCAACTCACTCTCGGTGACATTAACCTCCTCTTGAACACGGGTGGTCCAAGACACATAATCTTCACCGTAAGTTAAGGTTAAGTCATCACCGCTGCCTTTAATGGTGGCACTGGTCGATGGGTCGGCGGTAATTTCCACAACGGGCACGTCTTGCACATAGCTGTCGCCATTACCCGGTTTTAAGCCAATGGCTTTATATTGCTCAACCAAATATTGGATAGTTTTTTCTTCACCCGCTGAGGCTGGGCCGCGGCCTTCAAACTCATCAGACGAAAGCGTTCTTAGGTGACCTTCATAGCTGGCTTCATCAATGGCCATGCGTCCTTTTAACATTGGTTCTTGTGGTGCCGTGGCAGCACTATCGTCACCGCCTTGTCCACACGCCACTAGCAAGCTAGTTGCCATCAAAAGTGAAAGTAAATTTTTCATTGGCTATCCCCAATTTTATCATCTTATTGATATAAGAAAGGGGGCAGTCAGCCCCCTTATCAGGTCATATTTTAAGCTTTAATTTGCTTCTGCGTAGGCCTCAACAGCGCGCCAAACGCGAATAAGGTTTAGACCAAGGACCTTTTTAACGTCCTCTTCGGAATACCCACGATCCATCAAGCCTTTCACCAAGGCAGGGAAGGTAGACGCATCTTTCAAACCAATGGGAAGGGTATTACCAACACC
>CAKZLM010000091.1 GCA_937126915.1 uncultured Alphaproteobacteria bacterium | reverse complement strand
GAATATCTCTACTTTGATTTTTGGAAAAATATGAACGCCGCTGAACTTGCCGCGCTGCCCTTGTTTATCTTAATGGGTGAAATTCTCTTTAACACCCGGCTTTCGCGAAATTTATTTCGTGGTTTAAGCCCGTTTTTATCGCCCCTACCCGGTGGCTTATTACATGTCAATATTTTGGCCTGTACCTTGTTTGCTGCGGTGTCAGGGTCCAGCGCTGCCACTACCGCCACCATTGGCCGCATGACCTTGGATGAATTGGATAAACGCGGCCTTGATCGCAAGTTGGCAATGGGATCGCTTTGTGGTGCTGGCACGTTAGGGTTTCTTATCCCGCCCAGCATTATTATGATTCTTTATGGCGTTCTAACTGAAACCAGTATTGTTAACTTATTCATTTCGGGTCTTATCCCCGGTGCCATTTTGGCAGGCCTTTATATGCTTTACATTATAATTATGTCGCGCGGGGCCTCGTCAAAATCAATCACATCGGAAAATGATGACGCAGCCCTTTCAAAGGTTACTGCCTTTATGATGGTGGCACCTGTATTACTAATGATATTGATGGTCCTTGGCAGTCTTTACATGGGATGGGCCAGCCCATCAGAAGCTGCCGTTGTCGGTGTGGCGGCAGCCTTATTATTCGCTGCCTATGACAAAAGCCTTAACTTGCAATCTCTTACAAGCGCTTTTTTCAATGCCATCAAAACCATTTCAATGATTGGGTTGATTTTGGCGGGTGCCCTATTTTTATCGCGCGTTTTGGCCTTTTTGGGTTTACCACAAATGATCGCCAGCAGCATTGCTGCCCTTGGCCTGGACCCCTCTGCGCTTATCATGTTGCTGTTGGTGTTTTACATCTTCCTTGGCATGATCCTTGACGGCCTTAGTGTTATCATTATGACCTTGCCTATTATCTTCCCGCTGATCATTCAAGCGGGGTTTGATCCAGTATGGTTTGGCATCTTCCTTGTGATTGTGGTTGAAATGGCGCAAATTACCCCGCCTGTGGGCTTTAACCTGTTTGTGGTTCAAGGCCTAACAGGAGAAAAGCCCATGACCGTGGCGCGGTCCAGCTTACCATTCTTCTTAATTATGGCAGGCTTTGTGGTGCTTATCACTTTATTTCCAGAAATCACCACCTTTTTAATCCGTTAAATTGCGATAAACTGCCCACCTTTATCGACTATTAGGCTAGACCTTTCAGGCCATAATGGTTAATTTATGGGCGATTGAGATTCTATAAAAACCTCACTTAGGGAGAGAGAAACATGCGCATTCTATCATTTATGATGGTTGCCTTTATGTGGGTAGGACAAACCCACGCACAAACAGATGTTCGTTTTGTTGAGCAAGCCCCCGCCACTGAAAACATCGCCGTTGGTGTTTATGAGAATGGCGAAATGGGCACGGCCGCTGCACGCCTTAATGGGGCCAGCAATGGCGCCTTGGCTGATGCCATTAGCAAAATGGACTTTAAAGGAAAACTTTTAAGCACAGCCGTTATGCCTGCCCCGCAAGGCATTAGTCACCCACAAATTATGCTTATTGGTTTGGGCGAAAAAGGTGGTGATCTTAGCGACACTGATTATCAAAACGCTGGTGGTAAGGCGGCACAGGCGGCTGTCAAAGCGTTTGGTTCAATCCCTGCTATTGCAATTGATGCTGATGCCAATGGTTTGGCTAACTTTGCATATGGTGCAAAACTTGGTGCTTATTCCTTTGATACGTATTATAAAGATCGCACTGACAAACACAAAGGCCAAGACAGCATTCGCTTAATTAGTAGCGATGATGCCGCTGCTAGCCTTTACGCAGGCACGTTTGATCCTGTTGCCAATGCCATTTATAATACCCGCGATATTTCAAACCACCCTGCCAATGTAATTTACCCTGAAAGCTTTGTTGAAACGTGGCGTCAAAACCTACGTGGTTTAGACGTAACCATCAAAGTGATTGATGAAAAACAAATGCAAGAAATGGGTATGGGTGCCCTTTATGGTGTTGGTCGCGGCAGCCACCGCCCACCACGCATGATGATTGTGGAATATATGGGTGCAGGTGATGACAGTGATCCTGTTGTGATCGCTGGTAAAGGTATCACCTTTGACACTGGCGGCATCAGCCTTAAAAACCCTGCCAACATGTGGAACATGAAAAATGATATGTCAGGCGCTGCCTCTGCCATTGGTACCATTAAGGCGCTCGCTGGTCGTGGTGCCAAGGTTAATGCCGTTGGTATCGCTGCCTTGGCTGAAAACATGCCTGGTGGTAATGCCCAACGCCCCGGTGATGTGGTCACCAATATGTCAGGTAAAACCATTGAAATTCGCTCAACTGATGCAGAAGGTCGCTTGGTTCTATCTGACGCCATGTCATATGCACAAGCCAACTACAAACCTGCCTTGTTGGTGGATTTAGCGACCCTAACGGGGTCTGCTGGTCGTGCCTTGGGTAAGGATTATGCTGCCCTCTTTAGCCGTCATCAAGAATTGGCTGATATGGTAACCGCCGCAGGTAAAGCATCGTTGGAAGAAGTGTGGCAATTGCCACTTAACAAAAATCACTTCCGCGCCATCGAATCTAGCATTGCTGATGTGATGAACTCTGGTCCAAGTGCACCTGGTGCTAGTGCTGGTGCTGCTTTCATCGGAGCCTTTGTTGGTGAAGATGTACCTTGGGTTCACCTTGACATTGCTGGCGTTGCTTATGGTCACCCTGCTAAGCCAACAATTCCAGACGGAAGAAGCGCTGGCTTTGGCGTGCGTTTACTGAACAAAGTGATCATGGACCATTATGAAAAATAATCCATCATTCAGATGATATTCTTGTTATTTTAAAGGGGCTTCGGCCCCTTTTTTATTGGCAAATCATGCTCTTTTCCTGTAGTCCTAAAAGAAAAACTAATAGAGAGGTAAAACCTGATGGCTGAAGCAGCAAAAAAGAAACAACATTTGCCTATTCAATATGAGGATATTTTAGCCGCTAAGCGCCGTATCAAAGGTGGTGTGGTAGAAACCCCGCAGGAATATTCACCGCAATTGTCAGCTCTTGCTGGCAGCGACATATTCTTGAAGATGGAAACTTTCCAATTCACCTCTTCTTTTAAAGAGCGCGGCACATTAAACCGCCTGCTTACCTTTAGTGAGGAAGAGAAAAAGGCCGGTGTTATAGCCGTATCGGCTGGTAACCATGCCCAAAGCGTGGCTTATCATGCAACGCGCCTTGGCATTTCATCGGTCATCATTATGCCTAAGGGCACGCCTTTCACCAAGGTGCGCCGTACCGAAACTTTAGGTGCCAAGGTGGTCTTAGTCGGTGATAATTTTGCCGAAGCCTATGAGCATGCCATGAAGATTAAAGAAGAAGAAAACCTCACCATGGTTCAAACCTTTGATGACCCTGAAATTATGGCGGGTCACGGCACCGCAGGCATCGAGTTTTTAGATAAATTCCCAAACCTTGACTATTTATTGGTGCCCATTGGCGGCGGCGGCTTAATCGGCGGCATGGCCGTGGCAGCAAAAGCCATTAACCCTGACATTAAAATCATTGGCGTTCAGTCAGAGGTGTACCCCTCCATGAAGGCGGCGCTTAAGGGCGAAACCATTGCCCCTGCCAACCAAACCATTGCTGAGGGTATTGCCATTAAGACCCCTGGCGTTTTAACCCAGCAGGTGGTTGAAGCCTTGGTTGATGATATTATCATTGTTTCTGAAACCAAAATTGAAGAAGCCATTAATATTTTTGCTGAAGTTGAAAAGCTGGTGGTTGAGGGCGCTGGCGCTGCCACCCTTGCCGCGGTTATGGCTAACAAAGACCGCTTTAAGGGCAGCAACACTGGTATCGTGGTTTCAGGTGCCAATATTGATCCTAAAATCTTGGCTTATTCCTTGATGCGGGGCTTGGCCCGTGATGGGCGTGTGTCTCGTCTAACAGTTACCACCGAAGATTTACCCGGCGGTCTTGCCAAGATTGTTAACACCATTGCTGATTTAGGCGGTAATATTGTTGAAGTTTATCATCAACGCCAGTTTGCGGATATTTCCCTAAAATATACCGAAATTTCTGTCGTAGTTGAAACCAAAGACGCCTTCCACCGCGATGATATCGTTGCGGCTTTGAAAGAGAAAAGCTTGAAGGTAGCTGTTAAACAAGTAACGGGGCTGGACAGCTAATCCAACCCCGCTTTTTCTATTTTTAAAAGATGATATGGCCCGCTGATGTTATTCAGCGGGTCCTTTTGCTTCAACAGAACTGTGAACAGACGTGGCATCAACAGCGTCTTCTTCTTCGATGACCAAGCCACGCTCTTCTGCTTGCTCGCTTAGGCGGCGCTTCACATCCCCTGGTGAGCCAGTGTATTTAGCAAAGATATTGTAGAACACAGGGATCACAATCAGCGTGAAAACAGTGGCAAAAATAACCCCCGAGAAGATTACAATACCAATGGCCTGCAAGGTTTCATGACCTGGCCCTTTAGCCACCATCAACGGGACAGAGCCCATCGCTGTTGACATGCCTGTCATCAAAATTGGGCGTAAGCGGGTGCGTGATGCCTCTAAAATGGCGTCACGAACAGCCATGCCCTCATCACGCAATTGATTGGCAAATTCCACGATCAAAATACCGTTTTTACTGGCCAAACCAATCAGGATAATGATGCCCACCTGTGAGAACAGGTTAAAGCTGCCATCCATGATCCATAACCCGCCCAAAGCGCCTGCAATGGCCAATGGCACAGTCATCAAGATGATGAACGGATGAATGAAGCTTTCAAATTGTGCTGCCAAAATAAGGAACACCACCAACAAGGCCATGATAAAGCTAAAGGCAATGGCATTTTCACTGTCTTTATATTCACGGCTTTCACCTTTATAATCGACAGAGACGACCTCTGGCATTTCTTCACGAACCACCGTTTCAAGATATTCTAGCGCTTCACCAAGGGTGTAATCACCCACTAAGCTGGCTGAAACGGTTAAGGCACGCACACGGTTATAACGGCTAAGAGTTGCCGCCCCAGCGCCTGATGTCATGGTCACAAGGTTAGACAAAGGCACCAATTCACCATTATTGCTGGAACGTACATAAAGGTTGCTAATATCCCGTTTGGATGAGCGGTCATCTTCCTCTGCCCGAAGGATAATATCATATTCCTCACCACGGTCATTGTATGTGGTGACACGTCGCCCTCCCAACATCACATCAAGAGTACGACCAATGGCATTGGCATTAACCCCCAAATCAGCCGCACGGGTTTTATCCACATCAATGCGTAATTCAGGACGGGTTTCGTACAAGTCTGCCGAAATATTGCTAAGACCAGGATTTTCACGTGCGCGCATTAGGATATAATCTCTAAAGCGCACAAGGTCGTCGTAAGAGTTGCCACCCAACACAAATTGAACAGCACCACCGCCGCCACCGCCACGGAATGCACCAAATGACACTGGGAAGGCAGAGATTTCAATCACCTCAGCTGATTTCATCCGCACCCACTGAATAATCTCATCAGTAGATTTAGTGCGGGTTTTCCAATCAGACGCCAACACAATACCATTGGCAGAATTGACACTATCACCCCGCGACCTAAAGCCCGGAATATTAAAGCTGACACGATCAATATCGCCGTTTTCAACGCCTTCCATGAGAATTTCTTCAATTTTCAAGACGTTCTCACGCATGAAGTCATAGCTGGCACCTTCAGGCCCACGCACCATCATGAAGAAACCACCGCGGTCTTCTTTCGGGGTAAATTCAAACGGAATGTTTTTACCCAAGCCAATAATCAGCAAAATCGCGCCAACCAAAGACATCATCACCGCGGCTTTATTGTCAAAATTGAGCTTTAAAATGGTAATATAAAAGTTGTTCATTTTATTGAACAAGTTATCCATCTTGCGGTTCAGCCAGGTTTTACTTGATTTACGACTTAAAAACTTCGAACACATCATTGGTGACAATGACAACGCCACAAACGATGAGAAGCCCACTGCAGCGGCCAATGTTAGCGCAAACTCACTTAAAAGACGCGCCACATTACCATCCACCAACATAATAGGCACAAACACACCGATAAGCACCAAAGTAGTGGCAATAACCGCGAACGCCACCTGACGAGCCCCACGGTATGAGGCCAACAAGGCAGGTTCATCTTCTTCCACACGACGATAAATATTTTCCAAAACCACGATGGCATCATCCACCACCAAACCAATGGCAAGGATAAGCGCCAACAGGGTGAGCATGTTAATCGAAAAACCTGCCATGTTAAGAACAATGAAGGTGGCGATTAAGCTAACTGGTACGGTAACGGATGGAATAAGAGCAGCACGGAAGCTACCCAAGAATAAATAAATAACAAAAATCACCAAGCCGATAGCAATGAATAAGGTTTCATAAACCTGATTAATAGCCTCTTCCACGAACAGACTGCTGTCATAGCTTTCGGTTAGCTGCATTGACGCTGGCAAGGTTTCACGGATGATACGAAGTTGTTCTTTAGCACCACGTGCCACATCAAGGGTGTTTGCGGTTGATTGCTTTACGATACCAATGCCAATGTTACTGCGGCCATTGGCGCGGTAGTCACGGCGTTCGTTTTCAGCGCCCACTTCAACACGAGCAATTTCTGATAAGCGCACCAATTGACCATCAGCCCCCTTGCCGATAACCAATTGTTCAAAATCACGCACCTTTTGATAGCCTTTGTTGACCTTAACCGAATAATCACGGTCTTCACCTTCAACGCGTCCTGCTGGTAATTCTAGGTTTTCAGCGCGTAAGGTCTGTTCAACCTCTGCCACTGTAATACCACGGGCCGCCATCGCTTTACGGTCTAGCCAAATGCGCATGGCATAACGCTGATCGCCCCCCACTTGAATGCGGGCCACACCGGGCACCACGCTAAAGCGGTCTACCAAGTTACGATGGGCATAATCAGCCAACTGCATGCGATCTAAAACGTCTGATTGCAAGCCAAACCACACCACCGCACGTGCGTCAGCATTTACTTTAGAAATTTGTGGAAAATCAGCATCTTCTGGTAAAATACGAGAAATTCGTGACAAGCTATCACGCACATCATTGGTTGCACTTTCTATGTCACGATCGGTTTCAAATTCAATTGATACCGACGACGAACCATCAGTACTGGATGAGGTGATCGATTTAATCCCCTCAATACCACTGACCTGATCTTCAATAACGCGGGTCAAGCGGGTTTCAATAACCTCAGCATTTGCGCCGGGATAAGTGGTGGAGATGGATACCACAGGGACATCCATGTCTGGTAATTCGCGCACTGCTAATTCTTGGAACGACTGCCAACCAAAGACGATTAGCAACAAACTCATAACAATAGCAAAAACAGGGCGTTTAACCGATACGTCAGATAAAACCATCTTAAACCCTTTCTATTGACCCAATTCGTTTAGCTTAATGCCCGGACGAACGCGAATTATGCCAGATGATACCACACGATCCCCAGCTGATACACCGCTTAACACTTCAACCATGGTTCCGATTTGAACACCGGTTTCGATTTGCACACGTTTGGCTTCCATGTTTTCATCAGCCACATAAACAAATTGATTGTCACCCACAGGAACGATTGATCCTTCCGGCACCGCCGGCATAGAACGCTGGTTGCTTTCCATGTTAACCACCAACAACATACCGGGGCGCAAGCGACCGTCTTGGTTTTGAATTTCAGCCCGAATTTGAACCGTACGGGTTGCGGGATCAACACGCGATGCAATCGTTCTCACAACGCCTTTAAAAACCTCACCTGGGTAAGCCGCGGCATAGGTATCAATCTCTTGGCCCTCACGCAGGTTCGATAAGAAAATTTCAGGAACCGAAAAATCTGCTTTAATAACCGACACATCGTCTAATGTGGTAATAGCAGTACCCGGGGATACTAAGGTTCCCACACTAACCTGACGAATGCCCAAAACG
>CAKZLM010000090.1 GCA_937126915.1 uncultured Alphaproteobacteria bacterium | reverse complement strand
ATAACAATAAAATGCCCATTTGGGGCCTGATAATAAATGGGGTGAACAACCTATGTATATGATACGAGCCATCCGTCAGGATGATTTACAGGGACTGTATGATCTTGCCAGCAAGTCAAAGTGGGGTTTGACGACCTTACCAGCGGACATTCCTGTTTTAACGGCAAAAATTAAAAAAAGTGAGCAAAGCTTTGCGGGCACCTTAGATGACCCTGAGCCGTTTTTTTTGATGGTGTTGGAAAATACCGATACGGGTGAGGTAATGGGGTCCACGGCTATTTTTGGCCGTGTTGGACTGAACCAGCCGTTTTATAATTATAAATTATTGAAAATCACCCAAACATCGCCCAACCCGCCGATGCGCGTGGAAACTGATTTGCTAACCATGGCTAATGATTATTCTGACACCACCGAGCTAGGAACGCTGTTTTTGCATCCTGAAATGCGTGGCAAGGGGCCGTTTGGGCGTTTCTTATCAAAAGTTCGTTTTATGCTTATCGCCCAACGACCTGAGGTTTTTGCTGAAATCATCATTGCTGAATTGCGCGGTTATGTGGACGATAATGGCCGCTCACCCTTCTGGGATGCCTTGGGTCGTCATTTCTTCCAAATGGAATTTTTAGATGCTGATCGTATCAATGGCATGGGCAACAACCAGTTTATTAATGACCTAATGCCAAAACACCCGATTTACACAAACCTGTTACCAGAAGAGGCACGCGCTAATATTGGTCGCCCGCATGATAACAGTGTCGCTGCCATGCGTTTGTTGATGAGTGAGGGCTTTAGGTTCCGTGGGGCGGTTGATATTTTTGATTCAGGTCCCCTTATTGAAGCACGCCGTGATGATATTTATGCCGTGCGCACTGCTAAAACGCAAAAGCTGGTTGGCGTAACAGAGCACCACGACGATGCCACCTTGCGTATGGTGTGTAACCGTTATTTCGCCCGCTTTAGGGCTGTTCTGTCGGTTGTGGAAGAAACCAATGACGGTGTCAGGTTACCGCAAGAAACGATTGATGCGCTTGATTTGTCGATGGGGGATGAGGTGCTGCATTCAGGCATGGAAGGCAAAAAGGAATAATCATTATGACAGAAACTTTATGGATTGGCGGTCAGTGGCAAGCGGGCAAGGGCGCTTTAATGCAATCAATTAACCCTGCAACAGGGATGGTTATTTGGCAGGGCAATTCTGCCGCCGCTGATGATGTTGATGCTGCCATTGCTGCAGCGCGCAATGCCTTTAAAAGGTGGGGAAGCTGCCCCTTTGATGAGCGCTTAAAAGTGATCCGTGCCTTTGCCAACCTATTGGTTGAGAGAAAAGCTGAATTAGCCCAAGCGATTATGCGGGAAACTGGTAAGGCGCTGTGGGATGCAGAAGGCGAAGTAGGTGCCATGGCGGGTAAATTAGACATTTCCCTAAAGGCCTATGAAGAACGCACAGGATCACGCGAAAGCACCAATGGGCCTATCCGGGCCAAATTAACTCATCGCCCGCATGGTGTGATGGCGGTGTTTGGGCCCTATAATTTCCCTGGGCATTTACCCAACGGGCATATTATTCCTGCCCTGTTGGCGGGTAACACAGTGGTTTTTAAACCCAGCGAGCAAACCCCGATGGTGGCTGAAATAACCATGAAGCTGTGGCAGGAAGCGGGTCTTCCTGATGGTGTGCTTAATTTGGTGCAAGGGGCCCGTGAAACGGGCATGGCGCTGTCATCGCATGCTGATATTAACGGTCTGTTGTTTACTGGCAGTGTGCCAACGGGCCAAGCCATTGCCAAATCACTGGCTGACCGACCTGAGGTCATCACCGCGCTTGAACTGGGGGGCAATAACCCGCTCATCGTTTGGGGTGCCAGTGACCTTGAGGCAGCGGCCCTTTTAACCATTCAATCAGCCTATATTACCACAGGCCAACGCTGTACTTGTGCCCGCCGTTTAATCGTGCCTGCGGGTGATGAGGGCGATAAAATTTTAGCAAGCCTAACAAATATGATGAAAGCCATCACCGTTGGCCAGCCTGATGCAGAAGACCAACCTTTTATGGGATCACTTATTTCAGCCCAAGTGGCTGATGGTGTTTTAGCGGCACAAGAAAAGCTTGTGGCAAAGGGTGCGACGGCCTTGGTTAAGGCAGAAAAACTATCTGACATTGGGGATGCTTTTATCTCACCGGGGCTTATTGATGTGACCGGTGTTGAGGTTGAAGATGAAGAAATTTTCGGCCCCGTTTTACAGGTTTACCGCGTACCAACCTTAGAAGCGGCTATTGACCGTGCCAATGCCACACGATTTGGCTTGTCGGCGGGTATTTTAACCGATGATTTTGCTGCCCAAGAAACTTTCTTTAATCACATTCGGGCAGGAATTGTGAACTGGAACCAGCCCTTAACGGGGGCCTCTAGTGCGGCACCATTTGGCGGCATTGGGGCATCGGGTAACCACCGTGCTAGTGCCTATTATGCGGCTGATTATTGTGCATGGCCAATGGCTAGCCTTGAACATGCAGAAGATAAGCTTGTCATGCCAGCTGTGCCTAAGGGAATTAAACTATGACGAAATCGGTAAACGCCTTTGAGGCAAATTTTGATGGTCTTATCGGGCCAACCCATAATTATGGTGGCTTAAGCCAAGGCAATATTGCCTCACAGCATAATGCAGCGCAGGTGTCAAAACCGAAGGAAGCAGCTCTTGAAGGGTTGCTGAAAATGAAATTTTTGGCCGATAAAGGCATGGTGCAAGGAGTTTTGCCGCCGCATGAGCGCCCTCACGTGCCCACCCTTAAAAAGCTTGGTTTTTCAGGTTCCACAGATCGTGATGTGGTGATTAATGCTAGTGAGACCAATCCATTATTATATCGCAATGTATGCTCGGCCTCCAGCATGTGGACGGCAAATGCGGCAACCGTCAGTCCCAGTGCTGACACACAAGATGGTCGTGTGCATTTTACACCAGCGAACTTAACCGCCATGTTCCATCGCTCGATCGAACCAGTGGTGACGGGTCGCATGTTGCAATCCATATTTGCTGATGAAACTCATTTTGCCCATCATAGCCACTTACCTGGTGCCACTCACTTTGGTGATGAAGGGGCGGCTAATCATAATCGCTTTTGCTCAGATTATGGCTTGTCCGGTGTTGAATTATTTGTTTATGGCAAAGAGGCGTTTGTTAAAGACGGATTGGCGCCAAAGAAATTCCCAGCCCGCCAAACCTATGAAACTGGCCGTGCGGTTGAGCGCTTGCATGGCTTAAATGGTCATCGAACGGTTCACGTACAGCAAAACCCTGAAGCCATTGATGCGGGCGCTTTCCATAATGATGTGGTGGCAGTTTCCAATAAAAACGTTTTTTTCTATCATGAAAAAGCGTTTGTCCATAACACACAAATGCAGGATCAATTACGCACAGCGGCCCCTGATATTGATTTCCATTTTATTGAGGTGCCAGCCAACCGCGTACCAATCCAGGATGCCATCAAGTCATACCTCTTTAACAGCCAATTGCTAAATCTACCGGGCAGTGAGGGGCAGATGACACTGTTATTGCCAGTGGAAGCAAAAGAAACGCCAAGCACCTTTGCTTATTTGCAGTGGTTAGAAGAAAGTAACCATCCCATAAAAGAAGTTTCTTTCATAGATGTGCGCCAGTCGATGTCTAATGGTGGTGGGCCAGCATGTTTGCGCCTTCGTGTGGTTATGACAGAGAAACAAAAGGCGTCGATCAAAACCAACAATATTTTGACCGATACCCTCTTTAAGGATCTAAGCAGTTGGGTCGAAAAGCATTATAGGGATGAGCTATCACCTGAGGATTTGCTTGATCCCAACTTGTTGGATGAAAGCCGCACAGCATTGGACGAGTTAACCCAAATTATGAACATTGGCAGCATTTACGACTTCCAACGCGGCTAAAATTTTAGAATTGCCTTTTTGCTGAAGATAAAACCTAAAACAGGCACCGACATATATTGTCCGTGCCTGTTAATTTGTTTTGTTTGTAATGTTTTTGTTTATTCGTACCGAAGGGCCCTAACGGGGTTTGTTTTAGCAACGCGGTATGAGTGAACCGTTACCGTACCCCAAGCTATTAATAGGGCGATCATACCTGCAGCAACAAACGGCACAAGCGTTAAATCAATGCGAAACTCGAACCCCATCAACCAGTCTGAGGTGAAATACCACGCCACAGGCCAAGCAATGATATTGGCAACGATAACAGGTTTTGAAAATTGCCATGTCATCATGCGAATGATGCGGGGAATGCTGGCGCCATGAACCTTTCGGATGCCAATTTCCTTGGTTTTGCGATCTGCTGTAAAGCTTGCTAATCCAAACAGCCCTAAGCATGAAACTAAGACAGCGAATATAGCAAAGAAGCTGAACATCTGACCACGCTGTTCATCGCCTGCATATTGTCGTGCCAGTCGTTCATCATAAAAGCTGCGAACGATGGGCAGATCAGGTACATGGCGTTTCCAAATTTCATCAATTTGCAAAAGGGTTTCATCCTGCATGGTTGGGTCTATGTGGATATTGAGATTATAAAAATTACGGCTATCGCGTGGATTAACACTGAACATCATGGCTTGCATAGTTTCACGCCGCGATCTTAAGTGCATATCTTCGATAACGCCGACAATAGTATGCTCGCGGTAACTACCACCAAAACCATTATAGGAAATGGTTTGACCAACCGCAGCCTCAGCGCTTTCAAACTCTAGTTCACGGACCCCTGTTTCATTGATGATGATAGGATACTCTAGGCTGTTCTCAACCCCTTCAATGGGTTTGGCAATGTCGCCGGGAAAGTCTTCTGAGAATAATCTGCCAGCGACTAATTTTGCCTCATAAAATTGCAAATAGTCAAAGTCACCACGAATAGGTTCAAGTGTGTAAGACTTGCCAGCGGGGCGACCGATCAGATTAACGGGGCCAGACCAAAAACCATTGATGGGAACCGAACGTTGTGTCATGGCCGTGTTAATGACACCGGGTAGAGCATTGATTTCTTGCTTTATGGTTTGGGCAACTGGCAGCACGGATTGGTAATTCATACTTTGGATGAGCAATTTGTTTTTGGTGACAAAGCCAAGGTCTTTATTTTTGGCATAATCGGTTTGGAAATAAACTACCGTGGTGGTGATGATAAGGGCAATGGATACAGCAAATTGCAATGTCACCAGAACAATTCTTAATTTACTGTTATCATTAACACTGGATTTATTTGATTTTAAAACTTCGGCGGGTCTGAAAAGCGAAATTTGTAAGGCAGGGTGAATGCCCGCCGTTAGGGCAACAAATCCAAACAAAGCAAGTAAACCACCTAATAAAACTGGGCTTGAGAGATAATCAAAGCTCATTTCCTTTTCGATGAAACTGTTGAAATAAGGCAGCGACACTTCGACTAAGGTGATAGCAAGGACAAGGCTTAAAAAAACCGTGAAGGCTGTTTCTGCCAAAAACTGGATGATCAGTTTTTTACGGGTGGCACCCAATGTTTTCTTTAAAGCAATCTCACGTGCACGCATTGACGCCTTTGCTGTGGCAAGATTGACGAAATTTATCACGGCTATGATCAAAATTAGTAAGGCAATGATGGAAAAGCTGTAGACAACCAAAATATCACCGCCTGGTTTCATCTGAAAGCGACCTTGTGAATAAAGATGAATATCAGACACGGGCATCATATATAGGCGCAGGCGCTCATGTGGTAGACCAATCATTTCATCGCCTGCTGGTGGCACCACATTACGATCTAAAAAGCTAGGGAACTGGTCTCTTAAAAAATCAGCGTCACTGATAGGGTTGTTAATTTTTAAATAAATATGGGTGTTGGATGATAACCAATGTTCAGCCACCCATGGCTGGTTTTCACGGTAACGCTCAGGGTCTAACAGCGATAACATGTCAAATTCAAGATGGGTGTTTTCAGGTAAATCTTCTATAACGGCAACCACTTTGAAATTATAGTCGGCTGAATCTAATTCTAATATTTCACCAACGGGGTTTTGATCACCAAAATATTTTTGCGCCATGCTTTGGGTTAAAACCACACTGGTGTTATCTAAAAAGACATCACGCGGGTTACCGCTTATAACGGGTAAGTTAAAAATATCAAAAAAGCCTTCATCAATAAAGCTAATGGAATCACGGAACGATTCATTGCCTTTTTTGATCACATAACCATCATTATAAACCCGTGAGAAATGACTAATCTGATCCGGATATTGCTCTGCCAATGTTGGCGGAATGCGACCCGGTGAAAGGGACATTTCTTGCCATTCACCGCTTGGGCGACTGTAGGCACCTTCAAGGCGATAAAGCTGGTCAAGGTTTGCCCAATGTTTATCAAAGGCCAATTCATCACGCACAAAAAGGGTGATGAGAATAACGGCAGCCAAACCAATAGCAAGGCCGCCAATATTGATTAAGCTAAAAAGTTTTTGTTTAATAAGATTACGGTAGGCGGTGATCATGAAATGTTGAAACATCTCGCTTTCCTCTATCAGGCAAATGTTTTGCGCTTGAATAAGGGAAAGCATACAAAACGATGAACATTAACATCGTTCCCCTTCAACAAGCTGTCGTGAAATATTTATCGTTATTGCTGATAGATACGAAAGAGAAGGGCGTTACCCTTCGCAGAGAAAAATATTCTCCTCAAAAAAAGGGGCCTAAATGGCCCCTTTGCTGGTAATTTTTGAAGGTGCCTTATTCGTAGCGCAGGGCATTGATTGGCTTGCTTTGTGCCACCCGAATGGCATGATGTGCCACAGTTGCCCATGACAAAACCAGCGTGAAGACAATAGCCGCCACGGCCATGGCAGAAAAATAAATCGGCATATCAAGGCGATATTGGAAGTTTTGCATCCATTGACTGATCGCGTACCAGCCAATGGGTAGGGCAATGATGTTGGCAATCAGCACAGGTGTTGAAAGCTGTCTTAAAAGCAAGATCACAATGGTTTTGGACGAAGCCCCCATGACCTTGCGCAGGCCAATTTCTTTGGTGCGCCGCGCCACGGTAAAGCTGGATAGGGCAAACAACCCCATAGAGGCTATTAGAATGGCTAATCCTGAGAACACACCAAGCAGTGTGCCTTGGATGGTTTCTCCGCGGAACTGGTTAGCGATATTCTCATCCAGATATTGTCTAAAGCTTGGCGTTCCGGGGAACATTTCTTGCCACAAGCGGTCTATGGCGAGACCTACTTCTTCAGGGTTTTCGCCAGAATAGCGCACATTCAAATTAAGGAAGTTTGCTTTATCAACCATATAAACATAGGCGTTCAACTCAACCCGTGGTGAGGTTAAATGCACATTGGGGATGACGCCCACAATGGTGCTGCTATTTTGGTTTTCATCCCCTGTGAAGATCACCTTACCAACGGCGTTTTCTGCGGTGCCAAAACCAAGCGCCTTAACAGCCGCCATGTTAATGACAATGTTGCTTTTGGTTGGGGTGTTTCGTTCTTCTTCGGTGGCATCATTTGGCACATTGGTGATAATGTCATTGAAGTTGGGATCCAGCTTACGTCCAGCAATGACATCCACATCCATCATATCGAAATAATCAAAATCAATTGAACGGAAGAAAACAATGATGCGTTGTTCAAGACCTGGAACCTTATAGGAATAGCCTGTATTATCACCGTCTGAAGGGCCAAAGTTTGAAAGGCTGGCATCTTCAACGCCGGGTAATTGACGGACACGATCGCGGAATGCTTCTTGGCTGCTGCCAACGCCTTCTTGACCAAGGCCACGGATAACCATCAAGTTATCGCGATTATAGCCTAAGTCGCGGTTTTGTGCATACCATGTTTGGGCAAAAACAAGCCCTGTGCCAATCACTAAGACCGATGAAATAACAAATTGCAAAATCACCAATCCGGCGCGCAATTTGGCCGATCCAGTATTGACAGATTTATTGGCCATCAGAACCCGAGAGGGGCGAATGCCTGACAATACAATGGAAGGGTGAATACCTGCCACTAAGCCAACAAGAATGGTTAAGCCCAAACTAGCTGCCAGCATGGTTGGCTCGAAAATGGTTAGAAAGCTTATTTCACGATTGGTAAAGCCATTAAAGGCGGGCAAAACACCAGCCACCAACAGCATGGCAAATAGCAAAGAAATTACGGCAAATAACAAGCTTTCACTTTGAAATTGCCAAAATAACTGCCCGCGATTGGCTCCCATTACTTTACGTACAGCCACTTCACGGGCGCGAAGGGTTGAGCGCGCGGTGGCAAGGTTCATAAAGTTAATACTAGCAATGGCCAAAATCATGATAGCAATACCGCCAAAACTATAAATGATGGTCATACTGCCTGATGGTTTCATGCCGCCATTTGACGGGCTTTTGAGGTGAATATCAGCAACGGGCATAATGTAATGTTTGAACAGCTCGCTGCCTTTTTTATTAACCAAAGCGGCAATGCGGTCGGGGAAATATTGATCAATTAGATCGTCAATGGTGTTCTCAATTCGGGTAAGGTTAGCGCCCTCTTTGAGGGTGAAATAATTATAAAAAGCCACACCGTTCCAGCGTTCTAACGCGGTTTGTCCATTGGGGTCAGGTTGTCCTTGAATTTGCATATCAATGGGTAAAACAATATCAAACACAATGTGGCTGGTATCAGGAATGTCTTTTAAAATACCCGTCACTTTATGGTTGCGCTCATATTGATCATAAAGGGTAATTTCACGGCCCAGATAGGGGCCTTCACCAAGATGTTTAAGGGCCATTTCTTCGGTTAAAACAACGCCGCCTGGTGTTGACATCGCGGTTTCAGGGTCGCCCTCAATAAAGGGCAGTTGCAGTACCTTGAATAAGTTTTCATCACCATAAATGAAGTTTTCACTAATGCCATCAGCTTCGTTCATAACACGGCCAAAACGTGATTGGAAAATGGTATAGGTCTCGATTTCATCAAAGGCTTCGGTGAAAATTTCTTTGGTGGCCCCATAACCACGGGGAACCGCCACAGGGGGGCGACCGGGAATGTTGACCATGCTTTCAAAGCGGTACAGGCGATCAAGATTGGGTAAAAACGTATCATAAGACGTTTCATGGCGAACAAATAAAATGATCAGAAGGCATGATGCCAACCCGATAGAAAGCCCTAAAACATTGATCAGGGCATAAAGTTTATGATCGCGCAAATGCCGCAAGGTGGCGGCAAAATAATTCTGAAACATGGTGGTCCTCGCTGTTTTATATATTTTTTATGTCTTAAGCCTGCGGCCGCTAATTCAAAAAAGCAATATCCAGTGCCGTTTTTAGCGATTATCTGCCCTGATTTTAGGATGGTCGACAAAAAAAGAGGGGCAAATGCCCCTCTGTAGGTGCTGATAAATCAGCATCACGAGATAAACTTAGTTGAGTCTTTATTCATATCGAAGCGCATTAATAGGATTGCTGCGAACAACTTTTTGCGCATGTCCAGCAACCGTAATCCATGCTATGAACAAAGAAATTAAGGTTGCAAGAACACCAGCCGTTAGAACACTGCTTAAGCCAATTCGGTTTTCATATGAAAGCAACCAATACCCCATCATATACCAAAACGATAAAGGCAGGGCGATTGCTGTTGCTAATAAAATGGGTTTTGAAAATTGCCATAACATTAGGGTGATGATATCGCGTACACGTGCTCCCATAACCTTACGCAATCCGATTTCCTTGGTTTTTTGGCTAACACTAAAGGCGGCCAAACCAAACAATCCTAGACAAGCAATAAAAATCGCCAGAGCAGAGAAGGTACTAAACATTTCAATCTGTGCATCTTCGCTGGCATATTGACGCTCAATGAGATCATTTAGGATTTGATAATTAAACGGAATTTGCGGATTATGAAGGCGCCAAACGGCCTCAATTTCGGGTAATAGATTGGCGATTGATTGTCCATTTATTGCAATGGTCAGGCGGTTTTGAGTAGCCGCGCGATTAAAATAAATCACGGGATGAAAACCATAACGAAGGCTGCGATATTGAATAGGGGTTAGAATACCGATGACTTCAAACTCAATAATATTACTACCAAAATTTGATGTCACAATTTGTCCGATGGCATCCTCTGCCTTATCAAAGCCTAATCGTCTTGCTGCATAGGTGTTGATCATGGCTGTGGTTTGAACGGTTTGGTCTTCGCCTTCTGGTACCTCGAACAGATCTGTTCCCCTGTCACGATTAAAGGTTCTTCCATGCAAGGGCTCAATGTCATAGGCCTCAAAGAAACCATAATCGACACTCCGATAGTTCAACACCGGGCTTTCTTCTGACCCTTTTAGGCCGAAGTTGCGATTATTTTCGCGATTTTCTGTGGGCACCTCTGAGGCACCAACAGCGGCGGTAATACCATCGATGCGCAAAAGATCATTTTTCATTGCTTCTAAGGTATCCATTTGATAGCCGCGCAGGATCACTTTGTTGTCGCGACTAAATCCAAGGTCGGCACTTTTGGCAAAGATGGTTTGCGCGTAAACGATACCTGTGATGGTGGCCAGTGCAATGGAAATGGTAAATTGGAATATGACCAAAACATTGCGCAAATTTATAGACCCCTCAGCGTTAACACTACGATTGGCTTTTAAAATTCGCGCTGGGCGATAACCAGATAGAACAAGAGCAGGGTAAATGCCGCTTAATAAGCCAATGACGGTGCTGATAATCACAAATTCGGGCAAAATTGACTGCGAACCAAATAGCGTCAAACTTAACGATTTGTCCAAAGTTTGATTATAGGTAGGCAGAGCAATTTCAACCAAAGCCATAGCAATGGCAAGGGCCATGAAGGTTACTAATAAGCTCTCTCCTAGAAACTGCGTAACAAGTTGATTGCGATCTGCGCCTAATACTTTTCTAAGGGAAACCTCCCGGGCGCGTTGCGCTGATCTGGCAGTGGCAAGGTTCATAAAATTAATGCTGGCGATGATCATGATTAAAATCGCCACACCAGAGAAAATATAAACCGATGTAATGTCACCAAGAGGTCGCATATCGCGGCTGTCGGCGGCATCTTGGCGGGCATAGAGATGAATATCAGCCACATTCATCAAGTTAATTTTATAATAATCTGTGGTTTGATCGATCCCCATGTCGTTTTCTTCAACGGGGTAGGTACTATTTAAATAGGCATCAATTTGGTTTTTCACCACATCTGGGTTGGTGCCTGCAACAAGCTTTAAATAGGTTTTCACATTCACCGATGTATGCGATTCTAAAAGGAACGGATAAGGGGAGAAAAGATTGCGCTGAATGGGCGTTATAATGTGCATTTCCATATGAGAATTATACGGTATGTCCTCATAAACACCAGATACTTGCATATCGAGAGCTTCACCCTGAACGCAGCAAAAGCTGATCACTTGGCCTAAGGCGGGTTTATTACCAAAATATCGGGTAGCGGTGGATTGCGAAATAATGATGGAATTGCCGCTCTCAAACGCGCCATTGGCGGTGCCCTCAACAAAGGTTAAGTTAAACATATCCAAAAAGCCTGGATCGACAAAATAAATCAATTCTTGAAAATTCTCACCATCGCGCTGTCCGACAAGATCAATATCCAGAAGGCGGGTAAAGCTCTCAATTTCTGGAATGCGGTCTGGCATATCCCACATTAATCCACCAGCAGAATTAATGGTTTTAAAGGTTGGTCGGCCTGGTACGTCAAAGGCGGAATGGATGCGATAAATATCGGCACGATCATCGATCCAAGTATCAAAGCTGGTTTCATCTTTTACAAAAAGATAAATCAACATAATCGCAGCTAGGCCAATGGCCAACCCGACGATATTAATCGTCGAATATAGCCGTGACTTGGCAATGTTACGAAAGGCGGTGGTTAAATAGTTTTGCCACATGGTATCAATCTCCTATTCGTAACGCAGGGCTTTAATAGGGTTGCTACGGGCCACACGCCATGCGTGGAATGACACCGTTAACCAGCCCACAGCCAACGAGAACAGTGCAATGCCAACAAACAAGAAAGGTGATAATTCTGCCCGATCAGCAAAGAACTGGATGTAGGCCATTGAGCCAAGAACACCCAATGTTAGACCAAAGACCAAGGCCCAAAGCACAGGCTTAGAGAACTGCCAAACTAACATTTTAACAATGCTGCTTATGCTGGCACCCATAACCTTGCGAACGCCAATCTCGCGGGTGCGTTTTTCAGCCATGAAGGCAGCCATACCAAACAAGCCAATGCTAGCAAGCACCAGTGATACCACCGCAAACATTAACAACATTAAGTTAATGCTTTCAAAGACAACGAACATTTCATCAAATTTGTCGTCTAAGAATTGGCGTTGGACAGGGAAATCTGGAATGGTTTCTTCCCAAATACGGTCAATTTCAGCAACGGTTTCAGGGATCATGCCGCCCTTAATTTTCACCGCTAAAACACGTTCAAAGCGTGGGTCAATACGGAAAACATATGGTTTTAGGTCGTTAAAATAGCCCATATAGTTTACATCTTTAACCACACCTACAATGTTATAGTTAAGCTCACCTGAACGGCTTTTTAGAGTTTGTCCAATGGCTTCTTGCGGTGAGGATATTTGTAAGCGGCGCATAGCGCTCTCATTCAGAATGATGTTGACCTCAGTCATGTCTGTCTCAAATTCTTCATCGCGCTGCATTATGTCTAGGGCAATGTTTTTATCAAACTGTCTGCCGGCCAACATTTGGAAGTTCATAATGTCAAAAAAGTCTTCATCGCCATTCATGACAAATAAGCTAGCTTCTTCTTGTTGACCATTATATTCATAGAAAAATGAGCCGCTGCTGTCGCTTTGTTCAAACGGTTCTTGGCGGATGTATGAAGCGATTTCTACACCCTCAAGCGCGGTGATACGGTTTTTCAACACTTGTTTATAGTCTTGAACCTGATTAATGCGGCGCAAAATAACCGTTTGCTCTTTCGGGAAGACGGCAGATGCTTCAGACACCTTTTCATTTTGCAGATAAATAATGGTAACCATGGTCATCATGAAGATGGAAATCATAAATTGCACAACCAACATGATGTTGCGGAACATCACCCCCTTATTGCCTTTAACCATGGTGCCACGCAAAATGTTGGCGGTTTTAATGTTGGCAATAACATGGGCTGGATAGCTGCCAGAAATAAGACCAACTAAAGAAACAATACCAATCAAACTAGCAAATAATGCTGGGTTTGTTAGGATGTTAAGGCCCATGTCCTTATTCATGCTGTTATTGATTAAGGGGATGATCAGTTCAATAAAGCCTAAGGCGATGACCAAAGATATAAAGGCGATCACGGTGCTCTCAATGAGGAATTGTGCAAATAACTGTGTTTTTGATGCGCCCATAGATTTACGAAGGCCAACTTCACGTAAACGACCCAAGGCCTGTGCTGTGGCGAGGTTGGTATAGTTCAAGCAAGCCACCAACAAAATCAAAAACCCAAGGATTAATAAGCTTTCTAAAACAGGCAGACCCGTTGCTTCCCAAACAAAGGTGTTTTGATCGGCCAGTTTGGTGGTGCGAAAGCCACCTAAGAAACGCTTGCGATCATCGTCGGTGTGGCGTTGGTAAATGCTCTCTAATGTCGCTTCAACCTCTTCAATGGTTTTGTTTTCTGGCAATAAAAAATAATTCATATAGTTGCCAGATAAATTGCTCCAATTGCCGGTCATGTCATAATCAAAAATTTGCACCCATGCTTCGATAGGGGCGATCATATCAAAGGTAGAAGGAATAATAAGATTATTAACGAAATGGCTGTTAATAGGCAGGTCTTGATAAACGGCCTTAACGGTTAGGTTCATTTCGTTAGAAATCAATATTGTTTTGCCAATGGGATCTTCATCGCCAAAATATTTGGTTGCTGCTGATTCAGAAATGATCAGGGCCGTTGGGTCATTGGCAGCTAACTCGCCATCGCCATCAACATAGGTTAGGTCAAAAATTTGATGGAAGTCACGCTCAACAAAATGAACGGTTTCATAAAAGCGTTTGTCTTCATAGTTGGTTAAAACTTGGCGGCCAAAATCTTGTGCAATGATAATGTCAGGGTTTTCAGCGCGCAGAAGGGGCGGTAAGGCTGATTGTACGCCACGGGCATATTGAATGCTTTGCCCTGAGTTCGGCGTAAACTTGGCATTGACAGTATAAATCCGATCGGCATTTTTAAAGAAGGTATCATATGATTTTTCATAATCATTAATCAATAAGGCCAAGACAAAAATTGTCAGTCCTAGTGCCAAGCCAAAAATATTAATGCCTGCGTATAATTTGTTTTTATACAGGTTTCTTAAGGCCAGTTTTATGTAGCTTTGAAACATCGGGTCTTCCTCTTCCTTTTTTGCACAAAATGTGCGGCTGTCGTAACCTCAGGCTTATTTGCCCTTTTCTGTTAAGTTAATACCCCGCAAAGCTTGTGCCAAATTCGCAAAAGAAATAAACCTATAAAAAACAATAATTTAGTAAATTATCGCTGCCTTTTTGGTTCAGGGGTGTCCGAAAACGAACATGTTTTTGTTCGAATGTGAACATGACGCAGAAGTATGAATAAAAAAGGCGGGGATAACCCCGCCTGATTAATTGATTATGGTCAAAGATTTTATTCGTAACGAAGGGCCTTAACAGGATTGTTATTGGCGGCACGATGGGCGCGGTTAAACACCGTTACCCAAGAGATGGCTAGGGCGATTATGCCTGCCAATGGGAACAATGCCAGCATCGCTACAAGATCAAGGCGATAGGCAAAACCATTAAGCCAATCTTGCATTAAATACCAAGCAATAGGCCACGCAATGACCATGGCGATCAGTACCGGTTTTGAAAACTGCCATAAAAGAAGGCGAATAATTTCAAAGATGCTGGCCCCCATGATTTTGCGAATGCCCACTTCTTTGGTGCGTTTGTCAACGGCAAAGCTGGCAAGGCCATAAAGCCCCAAACAAGCAATGAAAACCGCAAACAAGGCAAAGCCAGCAAACATTTGGCCGCGCTGTTCTTCTTGTTGATAAAGATTGTCATATCCTTCTTCAACAAAACGGCGTTCAATAGGACGATCAGGTACGCGGCGCTGCCAAATGGCATCAATGGCAGCAAGGGTTTCGTCCATGCTTGCACCTTCTAGTTCAAGGTTTAGAACCCATGAATCATCTTTGACAGGCTGGAAAGCAGAGGCGGTAATAGGAAACCTAAGTGAGCGAAGGTTCATATCAGGTACCACGCCAATGATGGTAATTTCTGAGCGTTTATCATCATTTGTTGGCGCGATCATAACTTTGCCGATGGCCTCTTCAGGGCTGGCAATACCAGCTTTTTGCAAGAACATTTCGTTAACAATAATGGTGCTGGTGCCGTTCACACCATCATCCGTTAGTTCCACCTCAAAGTCACTTGCGCGGTTATCATCAAAGCTGCGCCCAGCAAGAAGCGGAATTTGGTAAAGGTCGATAAAGTCTTCATCCACATTCATCACCTCAACTACCATCATCTGGCTATCAGGCTGCCAAGAAGGCATATAGCCGCTGTTATTCATGTTGTTTTGCGGCAGGTTATCGGATGAAAACGAGGTTTTTAAAACCCCAGGCAACTTGGCAAACTCATCGCGAAGGCTCATGGCTTGGCCATTAACCTCTAAGGCACGCATGCCACGAATGACCACCTTATGACTTTTATCAATACCAATATTCATATTCTGGGCATAAAGCGTTTGCCCATAAACGATGGCGGTTGAAATCATCAAGGCGATAGAGATGGTAAATTGGAAGACCACCAATATATTACGGATAGTTTCGCTGCCTTCAGCGCTGGACTTATTGGCGCGCAAAATTTTGGCAGGGCGGAAGTTTGATAAAACAAAGGCAGGATAAATGCCGCCTAAAATGCCAACTGTCACCGTCATTACTAGGATAGTGATGGTTTGTACAGGGTCACCAAATATATTCAAGCTCATCGCCTTATCGGTAAAGCTGTTAAAGAACGGCAATATTAACCAAACCATTAACACCGCAATGGCTAGCGAAATGATGGTGGTGAGAACCGCTTCCCCTAAAAACTGCATAACCAATTGTGAGCGATCAGCACCCAATACCTTGCGCATTGACACTTCACGGGCCCGCTTCAAACTGCGAGCTGTTGAAAGGTTCATAAAGTTAATGCTGGCAATGATCAAAACCAAAATCGCCACTGCTGAGAAGGTATAAACCGCTACAATGTCACCATTGGCGGAAAGGTGTCCCGGCTTACTGCCTTTTAGGTGAATGTCCAGCATAGGGATGGTGTTAAAGTTGATCAGCTGAGTGGGGTCCATTTTTTCGGCACCAGGGAAGCGCAGAACAACATTGTTTCTAGCAAAGTCATCCATTCGGTTGTTGACCAAATCAATGGAAACACCTTCTTTGGTCATCATGTAGGTGTGAACGTTGGATGAGGTCCAGTCAATGGCAACCCATGGCTGGTCGACATAACGGTTGGTGTCAAAGTAAGCGATCATCTCAAAGTCAAAATGGGTGTTTTCAGGAATGTTTTTGAAAACACCAACGACGGTATAGTCATATTCACTATCTAGTTGAAAGCTTTTGCCTATCGGGTCTTGGGAGCCAAATAGTTTTTGCGCCAAATCTTCATCAATGATCACGCTGGAGGTGTCGCTTACTGCCTGCGCACGATTGCCGCTTACCATCGGCAGGTCAAAGACGCGGAAGAAATTATCATCCACATAGGTGATGCGCTGATCAAAGCTTTTATCGTCCATTTTTAAGTTGGTGCCACGATGGAAAATACGGGTTGCTTCTTCTAATTCATTAGCAAAGTCTTTTTCCAATGCGGGGCCAGCAGGGCCCGGTGTTTGGGCAAATTCCATTGGGCCGCGACCCGGTGGGAAAAATGTGATTTCTAATTTGTGAATGCGGTCTGCATTGGGGATCCATTTGTCATAGGATATTTCATCGCGTACAAATAGCGTGATTAAGATACAAGCAGCCAAGCCAATGGCAAGACCACCGATGTTGATCAATGAATAAAGCTTTGCTTTGTAGATATTACGCAACGCCGTGATTAAATAATTCTGAAACATAATAACCTCTTCTCGTTCTGCTGTTCAAACGGCGAGAGGGAAGGATGATCTTTCAAGGGAAAAAGAGGATGATGATAAGGACCCCTCAAGCGATGCTTAGAAGGAGCCTTGCTTACGGTTTTAATTTATCATCACCCTGATCATTTCTTTATCCAACTTTTGGGTCGTCCTAAGGGAGGCGTTTTTTTATTATGGGTGCCTCGTTTTATCTCGCTGTCGTTTTTTATTATTATAGGGTAAGGGGGCTGAGTTATTCCGCCGCCTTTAGGTTTTCAGTAACCACTTGACCATCGAACAAGTTAATCACGCGGCGGGCATATTCAGCGTGGGCTGGTGAGTGAGTTACCATCACCACAGTGGTGCCAGCGTTGTTTAGTTCGGTCAGCATGTTCATCACTTCTTCACCGTGAACACTATCCAAGTTACCGGTCGGCTCAGCCGCTAGGATTAGGTTCGGTTCAGCAACAATGGCGCGGGCCACAGCAACACGCTGTTGTTGACCGCCAGAAAGCTGAGCGGGCATGTGGCTGGCACGGTGGGCAATACCCATGCGTTCCATCACTTTGGTAACGCGGTCACGGCGTTCAGACGCTGGAATGTTATGATAAAGCAGGGCAAGTTCGATGTTCTCAAAAACGTTCAACTCATCGATCAAGTTAAAGCTTTGGAAAATGAAGCCAATGTTGCGCTTACGAATATCAGCCAGTTGGCTTTCAGAATATTTGCCAATTTCTTCATCAAGGAAGGTGTAAGAACCATCAGATGGTGTGTCTAGCATACCAAGAATGTTCAAAAGGGTTGATTTACCACAGCCTGATGGGCCCATAATGGCAACAAACTCACCTTTTGTAATGTCGATGTTAACGGCGTTTAGGGCAGTCGTTTCAACATCTTCCGTACGATAAACCTTCATCATGTTTTTAAGTTGGATAAGCATTATTTGTCTCCTCTTGCTCGTTCCTCGTTGTCGTGTTTTTTATGATGGCAGATATTAGTCGTCTGATCCGCCACTTAGTTCTAATCGTTCCATATCAATATAGTTGGTGTAAGGCGATGTTATGACGCGCTCACCAGGCTCTAGTCCTTCAAGAACCTCGATATAACTCAAATTACGGCGACCCAATTTAACCGGGCGTTTAACCGCGGTGTCACCATCACTACCCACCACAAACACCCAGTTGCCGCCAGTGTCTTGGTAGAAGGCACCGTTTGGAATTAAGCGGGCTGGAATAGGGTCGCCCAATTGCAAGCGGGTGTTAAGGGTTTGACCACGGCGAATGTCGTTTGGTTGCTCGCCATCAACAAATTGCATATCAACCTCAAACTGGCCGTTGGTTACGTTTGGATAAACCTTAGAAATTTCCAGCGTGTAATCACGTCCACCAATGTTAAAGGTGGCTTGCTGTAAAATATCCACGCGGTTCAAATAATATTCATCAATATTTGCGGTCACTTTATAACGATCAGGGTCGTCAATTTGACCGATGCGCTCACCACGGTTCAAAGATTGACCAATTTCAATATCAAAGGCGGTCAATTTCCCATCAAGTGGGGCACGCACAGAAAGGTTTTCAAGGTTGGTTTTAGCAATGCGAAGGTTGGCCTCTAATTGCTCGGTGCTTGCACGCATGCTGGCAACCTGTGCTTTTTGCAAACGCTCGTCGGTTTGCTGACTAACCAAGGTTACTTCACGGCGGTTTTTATAATAGGTAAGCTCATCACGGCTATCTTGAAGCTGGGCTTCACGGGCCGCGCCTTTTTCCCCCCAAGGCTCTAACCGTTCAATCAGGCGGGTTAGGCGGGTAATTTGGTAATTAATGTCAACCAAGCTGCGGCGGTGACCCAGCATATTTTGCTCAAGCTGTAGTTCCAGCGTGCGCATATTATTAAGCTGTTCGGTTACGCGGGCTTCGTTAGACAATACGTCCAGTTGTAGGCCTGTGTTGGATAATTCAACGATCAAGTCACCAGCTTTTAGCATGGCACCATCTTCAACATGAATGCGTTCAACACGACCACCTTCAATGGCATCAAGGAAAATGGTGCTGCGCGGTTCAACGCGGCCACGAACAGGGATGAAATCATCAAATTGCCCCGTTGTAACGGTGGATATCACCA